>JBDHKE010000292.1:0-2736 GCA_039586555.1 Gemmatimonadota bacterium
TGGGACGAAGAATTGGGAAATCGAGGGTAACAATTGGGTAACGGCCGGACTCGCCGGGTCGACAGTTTCAACCCTTTTCAAGGAGGTTTGTCATGTCGAAACGGAAAGAGTCTCACAAGGCCCGGCAGAGTGGCGTCCGGAGGCCCGCGAAAAAGGGGCGGCGCTACACCCCCCAGGAGAAGCGGAAGGCCCTGGAACTGGCCGTCCGCGTCGGGGTCCAGGAGGCCGCGAAGCGTACCGGTGTTACGGCCTGGAGCATCTACTCCTGGCGCAACGCCCTGACACTGGCTCCGCTGGTCGAGAAGCCCGCGCCACAGAAGGCAGGGAAGGAGGCGGGCTCACTGCCCCGCGCGGTCCAGGTCCCCGAGGCGGTCATCAAGCAGGTGGTGAACGTCTGGCGGGCGAATCCTGGCTTCGGCCCGAGCCAAGTCCACTATCAGCTGCGCCGCGTCGGGGTGAAGTGCGACACGAAAACCTGCCGCAAGATCCTCACCGCCCATGGCTACTCGCCTCCGGGCAAGAGGCCCCCACGACCTGAGGAGCCGAGGCGGTTCGAGGCGTCCCGGCCGCTTGAGCTCGTTCAGATGGACGTCCTGCACTTCTACGTACACGGCCAGCGGGTCTACCTGATCCTGGCTCTGGACGACCACAGCCGGTTTGTGGTGGGCTGGGGCCTGCTTCAGCGGGAGACCATGGAAGACGCCATTGCCGTCTTGGAGGAGACGATCCGCCGGTACGGCAAGCCCGAGGCGATCCTCACTGACCGCGGCGCCGCGTTCCATGCGTGGTCCGGGGTGAGCCGCTTCGACCGGATGCTTGAATCCTACGGGATCGACCATCGCCTGGCCGCTGCCCATCACCCCCAGACCTGCGGAAAAGTTGAAGCCCTCAACAAGGCCATCCAGAAGGAGCTGATCTCGCGAGTGGAGTTCCGCAACTTCCTGGACGCCAAGGAGAAGATCGGGGCGTGGATCGATTCCTTCAACCACGAGCGGACCCACCAAGGCCTGGGTGGTGTGCTGGTTCCCGCCGATCGGTTCTACGGCCGTGCTGACCGCGTGCTGGAACGGATCCACACGCAGCACGGAGGGAAGGGGAACGGGCCGGTGCCGGCGGCCTTGGAGACCGTGGAGGAGAGCCGGGAGATTTCTCTTTTCCAGATCCGCCTTGTCGGCGACAATCTCGAGCTGTGGCTCTTCGGCCGCCGCGTGGGTCAGGTGAAGTCCCGCGACGCCGTGGCGTAGAGCCGGTGACGAGAATCTGAAGAAAAGAACGAGGCGAGGATGTTGTACCATCCTCGCCTCCTGTTTTTGGAGATTGGCTATGGACCAGATCTCCAACGCAAAAAAACTTGGGGTGATTGTACTGGCCGCCAAGTATCTGGCAAACCTGAAAATCCCGTTCCCTCGGCTGATTTCTGCGGCAGCCCGGCTCCTGGGCGTATCGAGGAAGACGGGCTACCAGACGGCCCAGCGGATCGAAGAGGAGCTCCGAGATCGCCCCGGGAAAGAGCCGGGCGAGGAGAAACTCCAGCGGGAGGTCTTCCTTCTGAGGATCCAGAACCAGATATTGCGCTACAGGCTGGAGCACGAGGGGGTCCGTTTTGCGGCAGACGGGAGCCATCTACCCCCCGACGCGAAATCCCTCTGTGTGCGGATCCTGAGAGACTTCAAGGGGAAACTCTCCCTGATCGATATGGCCAACGCCATCGGCGTGGCAACGAGCAGCCTCAGCCGCTGGGATACCGAGGCCGACTCCGAATGCCGGTTCCCCCAGAAACCGGAGCGACGGGGAACCTCCCGGCACGCAACGCCTGAGGAGGCCAAGCAGGTCGTTGAGGCCTTCGAGAACCTCGAGGAGGACATGACCCTTGAGGAGTTTGTAAACCACTACAATTCCCTGTATGAGGATGCGCCGCTTGATCGGCGGACGATCACCCGGATCCTCCAGGCGGCCGGCCTCTACACGCCAGAACCAAGGAGCGAACGGAAGGAAGATTACCATGGGAAGTTCACGGTCTACTTTCCCGGGGCCCAGGTGGCCGTGGACGGGAAGGAGACTACCGTGCACTTCACGGGGGAGTCAGAAGAATCCGTCACCGTGGTCAAGGAGGTGGCCATCGATATCGCCAGCAAGGCTATTGTAGGAGACGTCCTGAGGCACCATGAGGACGCCGAGGGGGTCGAGCGTGTGGTGGTCAAAGCCAGAGAGGAGTGCGAGTCTCTCCTGGCAGTGCTCGCCGACAACCGATCCTCAAACACGGCTGCCCAGGCTCAAGCGGCCATGGAAGAGCACAGCGAGCTCGGACCGATCTTCACGTTCCCGTACCATGCCCGCACGAACGGTTACTTGGAAGGCTTCTTCGGCCTGTTCTCCCGCATCGTGGGTCGCATTGAGATCGACGATACCTCGCGGGTGACGCTGGCCCGGTCCATTGTCGAGCTGGTCTGGCGGATAGTCATTTGCTTGTACAACCGTTCGCCGCAGGAAGACCTGGGCTTCAAGGGCCCCGCGGAATACCTCAAGACCTATACGGTGCTTCCCCGCGAGCCGGCAGAGCAGGGGACCGCACCCCCGGCTCTCTGACTCCGTGTTCCGCGCCTTGGTGGCCCGGATCCTCAGAGAGCACCAGTTTGAGGGAGTCGAACTCGACCATGCCCTCGAGAGCCTCGTTCACTACGACCAGAACGTTATCGAGAGCGCCAGTTGCGCCTTCTCCGCCTACAGCAAACGGGA
>JBDHKE010000293.1:0-2545 GCA_039586555.1 Gemmatimonadota bacterium
TACGGTGAGTTCGTGATGGAGAGTGATCCCAACCCAAGTTTTGATTTCTCCTCTGGTGATGCTTTTCAGCTCGATTTTTCTGCCGCGTCCCCCTCCGGCGAGGTCTGGGTACTGGTCCAAACTGATTCGCACGGAGGCGGACCTAACGAGGGATACGCGATGACCCAGATCTCGGGACCTGGTCTCGTGCTGGTCCCTTTTTCATCTTTTACGAATCTTCAAGAACTTGACTTCGGCGATGTGGATTCAATTCGCGTCAGGCTCCATGCTGAAGACGCGAGTACCGTCTATTCTCTGGCCAGTATCGAGGTCGTCCCGGAGCCCTCCGCCGCTTTACTCCTCGGCGTCGGCATCGTGGGGCTCGTGCTGGTACGTCAGCACTCTCGGTGGCGTCACTAAGAACATCCCCCTAGAACAGATACGTTGCTGAATCGATGGCTTCTTTGGGAAAGGAAACCGTCTCTTAGAGAATCCTGGATTCCTCTCGACAAGTTGTTGCATAGACTGTTCCGTGTAATGCGAGAAGAGAGAACGAGGCATCCGCATCAAAACGAACTCACGTTCGATCAAGAAACTCAACCAGCGGTGTAAGCGTTAATCCTACGCAAGCCCTCTGTAGCTCAGCGCCTCCGCCAGGTGGCTTTCAGAGATGATGGACGCCTCCGCCAGATCCGCGATGCTCCGAGCCACCCGAAGCACCCGCACGTAGGCGCGCATGGAGAGGTGGAGCCTGGAGGCCGCGCGCTCCAGCAGCAGCACGGCCTCTGGGGACACCGGGCAGTACTGCCGGAGGGCCTTGCTGGGAATCTCCGCGTTCACCCGGATGGGTGCATCGCGATAGCGGTGCCGCTGCAGGTCGCGGGCCCGGATGACCCGGGCGCGGACCTCCCGGGAGGACTCACTCGGTGGGGGGTAGCTCGCGAGCTCCTCCCAGGGCACGGCCGGCACCGGAACCCTGAGATCGATCCGATCCAGAAGCGGGCCCGAGAGCTTGCTGCGGTAGCGGCGAATCTGGGCCTCATCGCAGCTGCACTCGTGACCGAGGTCGCCCCGGTAGCCACAGGGGCAGGGGTTCATGGCTGCCACGAGCTGGAAACGTGCCGGAAGCTCCGCCACACCGTAGACCCGGACCACCCTGACGACGCCTTCCTCGAGAGGCTGCCTCAATGCCTCCAGCACGGATCGCCTGAACTCGGCGAGCTCGTCCAGGAACAGAACCCCTCGATGCGCAAGGGATATCTCCCCGGGCCGAAGGGGCCGTCCGCCCCCTGTCATTCCCGCGTCAGAGGTTGTGTGGTGAGGGGCACGTAGCGGTGGCCTCGTCAACAAGGGACGTTGGCCGAGGGCTCCTGCAACGCTGTGAACGCGTGTGGTCTCGAGAGCCTCTTCAAAGTCGAGGTCGGGCAGCAGGCCCGGGAGTCGATGGGCGAGCAGCGTCTTTCCGCTCCCCGGAGGTCCGATGAGCAGAAGGTTGTGCGCCCCGGCCGCTGCGATCTCCAGCGCGCGCTTGGCGGTTTCCTGGCCGCGGACATCTGCGACATCGAGCGCGGGCCCACCGTCGTCCCCCCACTCGATCTCGGCGGGCCCTCCCTCAGCGAGTGGTTCGTCATCCGAGAAGAAACGCACCACCGCCCCCAGATCATGGGCCCCCCGGGCATGAACGGCCGGAAAGACGCACGCCTCCTCTAGGTTGGCGGAGGGCGTGATGGCCTGGACCAATCCAGCAGCGTGGCCCGCAGCCATCAAGGAGAGCGTGCCGCGTACGGGATGGAGCGTGCCGTCGAGGCCCAGCTCACCCACCACCAGCGTTCTGGCCAGCTTGTCCTCCGGCAGACCGATGCGCGTACCCGCGATGCCCAGGGCGATGGGCAGGTCCAGAGAAGATCCCGCCTTGGGAAGCTCGGTGGGTGCCAGATTGACCGTCACCCGACCCGCAGGAAACTCCAGGCCGCTCTGGCGGAAGGCTGCGCGAATCCGGTCGCGGCTCTCGTTCACGACGCGGTCGCCCTGTCCCACTATATGGAAGCCAGGCAGCCCGAGCCCTGCTTCCACCTCGACACGGACAAGTGCGCCGTCAATTCCGTTCAACGTGGCCCCGTTGGTATGAACGAGCACATCCTGGCTCCTCGGGACCACGGTTGAGGAAAGCTGCAATTTAGTCGAAAGTCGTCCCTGACGTGAGGGGCCACCGGCAAATCCGACGGCGTCATCTGGCAATCCTCGGGGTCCTGCTCTGCTGTGGACGGCCGGGACCGGCGGTCGAGGTCGGTTTCGATGGCCCGCGAGCCTTTCAGGACCTGGTGGATCTCGTGGCGATCGGTCCTCGTCCCCCAGGCTCGGAGGGCGCACAGCAGGCGCGGGATCTGATTCGCCAGCGCCTGCGCCAGGCCGGCTGGCCGGTGGAGGAGCATCGGTTCCGGGCAGACCTCCCGGGCGGATCCGGGCTGGAGATGGTCAATCTGATCGGGCGGCGCGTCGGGGTGCGCTCCGAGGAACGCATCCTCATCGTTACCCACTACGACACCAAGGCCATCGAAGGGATCCG
>JBDHKE010000294.1:0-2539 GCA_039586555.1 Gemmatimonadota bacterium
ATCAACTCCCTCCTTGGGCAAGGCTTCTCCTTTGACATCACCGTAGATGGGATCCAGCGGACGATCGGCCTGTACACCGATCCCGACTATCGGAACGGGCGAACCGTCACCGGAACCATCGCAGGGACGGACGTCGGGGTGTCGGTTCTGTTCCCGGCCGTCATGAACGAAGAAATCGATACGTTCGAGCGGGGGTCCGACTATCCTATAGTGGGGACCGTCGCGGAGTGGGACCGCCTCAGACGGCGACCGACGATCCGGGCCGGCAGGTCCTGATACGGCAAATGTCTGCGCCTCGCCGGTTGAGGCTCAGCCGACGGAGCTCCTGATGGCCGACATCATTGATTATCAGATCTTGGGCACCGACGTACAGACCCTGGACATCGCTCTCGATCCCGGAGAGGGGGTCAACGCGAGGGTGGATGCCCTGATCTACATGGACCCCGGTGTGGTTGTCGAACAGGGGGAAGGCGGGGCCTTCACGACGAGCTTCACGTACAAAGGGAGTGGGCACGGCCACGTCGGATTCGGCGCTCCCCATCCCGGATCCGTCGTGCCCATCCGCCTGGCTCGCTTCCGTAGCGAGTTGATCTTCCAGAGAGACGCTTTCCTCTGCGCCGTACACGGCGTGGAGGTGACGCCCAGGCCTGGCGCGGAAGCGCCGACCAGCGGAATCCTGAAAGACCAGGGATTCGTGCCCGAGCGTCTCTCGGGAGACGGCCTGGTCTTCCTTCACGCGGCGGGCCGCCGCATCGATATGCGTCTGGGACAGGGCGAGCGCCTGCGGGTGGATACGGCCAGGATCGTCGGGCTCTCCACGAGCATCCGCTACGACGTGGAGCTGGTCATCGGCGCCGACGACGCGAGCATAGGCGGAGAGGTCCTCGTGGCGACCCTCGAAGGGCCGGGCAGGGTGTACCTGCGTAGCCTGCCGTTACCCCGGATCGCCGGTGGGTGACCTGCGCGCTTCCTTGGCTTGACGCCACTCTGAGGCGTGACTCATCTTGCTAGTTGGCTGGCCGCCACTCCGCCAGGCCGGGAGACACGTCATGCCTGATCCTTCCCTCCTCCGACGCCTCAAGGAGCGCAAGCTCGTCCAGTGGGCGCTCGCGTATCTGGCGGGGGCTTGGGTGCTGTTCGAGGTTGCCGACTCCGTTGGCGGACGCTGGAGCCTGCCGGACGTGATCTTCCAGGGGCTGTTCATCGTCCTCGCCATCGGCTTTTTCATCGCGCTGGTTCTGGCTTGGTACCACGGAGAGAAGGGGCGTCAGCGGGTGAGCGGCCCCGAGCTGCTCATGATCGCGGCGCTGCTGGTGATCGCGGGCGGCGTGCTCTCGTATCTGAGAGGGTCCCGAGCCAGTGAGGTGACATCTCCCGTTCGCGAGGGAGATGACCGACCCGGCATTGCCGTGCTTCCTTGCGAGAACTTCAGCCCCGACCCCGATGACGCCTTCTTCGCGGCGGGGCTCCACGAGGAGATCCTCCTCAGGCTCTCCAGGATCTCGTCGCTCTTCTCGATCGGGCGGGAATCCGTGGAGTGGTATCGAGACAACCCTCGTCCCATGCCTGACATGGCCGCCGAGCTCGGCGTGGGCTTCGTCGGTGAGTGCAGCGTGAGGAAGGACCCGCTGCGGGAACGGATTCGTCTCACCTTCCAGTTGCTGGACGCCACCGGAGCCCAGGTCTGGGCCGAGAACTACGACCGCGATCTGAGTGCCGGAGACCTCTTCGAAATCCAGGGCGACGTCGCGCAGCAGGTTGCCCACGCAGCGAGGGTGGTTCTCACGCCCGAGGAGGAAGCACAAGTCGAGAGGAGGCCAACGGACAACTCAGCGGCATACGAACACTACCTGCGCGGCATGAACCACTACGCTCGCGGGGACATCCGACTCGCCGCAGAGATGTTCCGGAGAGCGGTCGACGAGGACCCGGACTTTGCCCTGGCTTGGGCGCGCCTGTCGCGGGCGCACATGCTGCTCTTCTTCAATGGTGGACCTCCGCAAGACTCGGGGACGGCGCGGGAGGCGGTGGAACGATCGCTCCAGCTCGATCCTGATCTGCCCGAGGCCCACCTGGCGCTGGGGCGCTACCACCTCTACGGGTACCGGGATTACGACAGAGCCCTGGCCGAGTACGAGATCGCGGACCGGTTGGGCGGCTTTGCCCTGAATTCGATCGCCTTCGTACAACGACGGCAGGGAAAGTGGGAAGAGCATGCAGAAAACATGGCACGGTCGCTGGAGGTCAACCCGCGACTCCTGAGTTCGACTTCCGGGCTCGGAGGGTCGTACATGATGATGCGCCGTTACGCAGACGCGGAGCGGATGCTTGAGCGCGCGATGTCCATTTCCCCTGACTTGGAGGGGCCATACAGGAGCATGGTTCGGCTGCGGCTCTTGCAGGGCGATGTGGTGAGAGCCCGCGAGGAGCTCTCCGAGTTCTCGGATCGGTTCGGGCCGGACCGCGTGCTGGGAGCGATGGGGTCAGGGGGCCGCTTATGGGCCTTCAGCGTCCTCGCGGATGATCTCGCCAGCGTTGC
>JBDHKE010000295.1:0-2532 GCA_039586555.1 Gemmatimonadota bacterium
ATGTGCTTCTCGGGTTCGCTCTCGCTCTCGTTCTCTGTCTCTCCGCTATCCCCACCTCAGCTGAAGAGGTCATCGAGACCTGGCGTAGCCCGTTTGGGAACGAAAGCCCAAATCACCAGCGGTCGGCTCGGTCGGTATCGGTCAACACCTCTGACGGCTCCTGCTGGGTGGCAGGGGGGAGGAGCGTGACCCAGGTGGCGGCCGACGGGACGATTCTCAGACAGGTCAATCTCAGAAGCCTGCCCGGCTTCGACCGTTTGGCGTCATCGGACCCCTGGGCCTGTTCGGTCTCGGTCGATCCCACAGACGGCTCCTGCTGGGTCGCTGAGGGTGCTGACAACGGCCACGTTCTGCATCTGGCGGAGAATGGGGCCGAGTTGTGGCGGGGGCAGTTCTCACACCCCTACTCCGTCTCTGTCGACCCCGGGGACGGATCTTGTTGGGTCGCTGACGGGGGAGCCGGTGAGGTAGTGCACCTGAACGCGGACGGTACTGTGCTCTGGCGGGGAGGCGGCTTCGGTAGTCCCAGCGTCGTCGCCGTCAACCCCACGGATGGCTCTTGCTGGGTGGTCGACGGTACCAGCTACGGAGGGGCGGTCATCCACCTCGCCCAGGACGGCACAGAGCTGTGGAGAGGAGAGGAGGGCAAGACGATCATGTGCGTCTCGCCCAATCCCACGGACGGCTCCTGCTGGGTAGCAGAGCGCTATCCAGGGGCCTTGGTGCACCTGGCCGCCGACGGGGCCGAGCTCTGGCGGGGCGCAGACTTCTCCGAGCCCGTCTCCGTCTCCGTTGACCCTACCGATGGCTCCTGCTGGGTCCGCGACTTCGTTGGCGACGGGTTGATTCACGTGGCCGGGGACGGTACAGAGCTGTGGCGGGGAGGCGAAGGCGGAGATGTCTGCGTCGATCCCGGAGACAGCTCCTGCTGGGTGCGCACGCGCGCCCCCGGCGTCGTAGTCCATGTGGCCGAGGATCACACAGAGCTCTCACGGGTGAGCAGTCCGTTGACGGGCGACGCGTACTCTGTCGCCGTGAACCCGGCCGATGGTTCCTGCTGGGTGGCCCAGGGGTCTGCCGAGGGCGTCGCCCACATAGCCGAGGATGGCACTGAACTCTGGCGCGGGGAGGGACTAGGCGCTGCCTGGGGAGTCTCCGTCAACTCCACAGATGGCTCTTGCTGGGTGATTGCCGGGACCGACGTCGTGCACCTCACCGAGGATGGCATTGAGCTGTCGCGGCCGTCTGGCTTCAACTGGCCCCAGTCCGTCTCCGTGAACCCGACCGACGGGTCTTGCTGGGTCGCTGACACTGAGAACCATCAGGTCGCGCACCTATCGGCCGATGGCGCCGAGCTGTGGCGGGGAGGGGGCTTCCAGGGCCCCGGCTCCGTTTCAGTAGACCCGACGAACGGCTCGTGCTGGGTCGCTGACACCGGGCACGATCAGGTCGCGCACCTATCGGCCGATGGCACTGAGCTGTGGCGGGGAGGGGGCTTCAGCGCCCCCGCCGCCGTCTCCGTAGACTCAGCCGATGGTTCCTGCTGGGTGGCTGATCGCAACAACGGCCAGGTGGTCCGGCTTGCTGAGGATGGCACGGAGCTGCTGCGACGCGCAGGCTTCATGGAGCCCAGCGTTGTCGCTGCGAACTCCGCAGATGGCTCCTGCTGGGTAGACGACTACGAGAGCGGTCAGATAACGAATTTGGCGGCGAACGGTACTGAGCTCTGGCGCGGAGGGGGGAGGTACGGTTCTTGGGGAAACGGCAGGACAGCCCTGGCCGTCAACCCGACGGACGGTTCCTGTTGGCTGGCCGATCCTTTCACCGCTCAGGTTGCCCTCCTGGTCATCCCCGGGTGGGAGGCCCCGGTGTTTCCTGACGTGCCATTCGACTTCTGGGCCTTTGAGGAGATTGGGGCCTGCGTAGGGGCGGGAATCGTGGGCGGGTATGAGGACGGCCTCTATCATCCCGAGCGGACAGTCACCCGCGGACAGATGGCCGTGTTCGTGGCACGGTGTCTGGCTGGCGGGGATGAGGGTGTGCCTGACTTCACCGGCACGCCCACCTTCCCGGATGTCGACGCGGAACACTGGGCGCTGGACTATGTCGAGTACGTGGTGGTGCAGAACGTCGTGGGCGGCTACCTCGATGGCACCTATCAGCCCACGAATGAAGTGACCCGCGATCAGATGGCGGTGTACATGGCACGGGCGATGGTGGCGCCCACCACCTCGGTGCTGGCCGACTACGTGCCCGCCGACCCGCGCAACTTCCCCGACGTGCTCACCGATCACTGGGCCTACAGCTATGTCGAATACTGTGTCGAGCAGGGCGTGGTGGGCGGCTATCTCGACGGTACCTACCGCCCCACCGTCGTCGTCACCCGCGATCAGATGGCGGTGTATGTATCGAGGGCGTTTGAACTACCGATGTGATTCCCACCCCCTGGGACAGGCAGTCAGTCCGAGGCGCCGGCGCGGTCCTACCCTGAGCAGGGCCGCGTCCGGGCGCGTTCAGACTGGGGGAGCAGCA
>JBDHKE010000296.1:0-2524 GCA_039586555.1 Gemmatimonadota bacterium
GGGAGTTCTCGCCCGACTACCGTGAGGCGACGTGGCATCTGCGGAACGACATCCGATGGCACGACGGGACTCCCGTCACGGCCCACGACGTGAAGTTCAGCATGGACCTCATGACCCACCCGGAGGTTCTCTACGAGAGACCGGGCTACTTCGGAGAGGTGACGGTCGTGGACGATTCGACCCTCAAGATCATCGAGGGAGAGCCGGGCCTCGACGAAGTCTACTTTCCCAGGCACCTGCTCGAGCACCTCGACCCGGCCAAGTTCTACGAGTGGGACTTCTGGAAGAAGCCCGTCGGCAACGGGCCGTACCGCTTCGTCCGTCACGAGCCACACACGATGGTCGAGCTCGAGGCCAACCCCGATCACTACGATGGAGGGCCGCGGATAAGGCGTGTGATCCTCAAGTTCTCGCAGGCTGCGGGGCTCCCCGAGCTGCTGAGCGGCGCCGTCGACGCGATCTGGGCAGCCGACCCGGCTGACGTCCCCAAGTTGGGGACCGATGCCCGCTTTCGGGTCTCCCACTCTCTTGCCGCCTCCTGGGTTCAGCAGCTGATCTACTGGAAGACCGACCATCCCCTCTTTCGCGACCGGCGTGTGCGCCGTGCGCTCACGCTGGCGATCGATCGCAGACTCCTGATTCGCGCGGTGAACCTGCCCGAGATCATCCCGGTCATTGACGGCTACTACAGTCGGCGTCAGCTAGCACGAGGGGGAGTGCCCGAGCCACTCCCCCATGACCCTGGGGAAGCGCTGAGATTGCTCGAGTCCGCAGGGTGGCGGGATGCGGACGGAGACGGCGTCCGCGAGCGAGGGGGAAAGGAGTTCCGTTTCACGGCCCTCACGCCCACGGCCTACAACCTCTCCCAGATTGCGCTCCTCGTGCAGGACCAGCTGCGCCGGGTCGGGGTGCGTATGGAGATCCAGATGTTCGAAGCGGCCGTGGTCCAGCATCGGCTCGAAGCCGGGGAGTTCGAGGTGGTGGTGGGGTGGAACGGAGGCGGTCAGTTGTGGAATGTGCTGCACCTGGGGGAGGGACCTCCTCTCGGGTACGAGAACTCGGAGATCGCCGAGCTCGGCAAGCCCGACACCTTCGATCCCGCGGAACTCGACCGAAGGAAGCGACGGATCGCGGAGATCATCCAGGAAGACCTTCCGGTCACATTCCTGTTCCCCGCTGTTGGGACGTTCATCGTGCACCGGCGGATCCGCGGATTGAGCAGCCCTTGGCAGGCAGATCCCTTGCGGCACATGGACGAGCTCTGGATCGAGGAGGGGGGATGAGCTCCTCCCACGTCTCTCGGCGCCTGTCGACACTGGGAGGCCTGGCATCGCTCGCGACTCTGATCGGATGCGCTCCGGATACCGATCCCGCCCTCTCCCGCGGGTCCACCGTCGTGGTCGCCTACTGCTGCGGACCGGAGGCGCTCAACCCCAACCGCTGGATGCCCTCCCAGTTCCTCGTCTTCCTGCCTCTGGCCAGTCGGCTCCAGGACGGCGCCAAGGAGGGCAGGCTCGCTCAGCGCTGGGAGTACTCGCCCGGGTACGATGAGGTCACGTTCCACCTTCGCACTGACGTCCGCTGGCACGACGGCGTCCCGGTCACCGCCCACGACATCGCGTTCACCTGGGAACTGCTCACGCACCCGGACATCCTCCACTACCGCTTCGCGGGTGAAGTCACGATCACCGTCATGGATGACTCCACCTACATCATGGGAGCGGAGGAATGGGAGGAGGAAGAGGTGGACGCATGGACCGTCTACTATCCGAAGCACGTGCTGCAAGGCCTGGATCCCAAGGAGTTCTATCAGTGGGACTTCTGGACGAGCCCCGTGGGAAACGGGCCGTATCGCTTCGTTCGGTATGTGCCCGGGACGCTCATGGAATTCGAGGCCAATCCCGACTATCACCGGGGGAAGCGCCCCATCGACCGCGTGGTTCTCAAGTTTACGGCGGACGCCGCCGTGACCGAGCTCCTGAGCGGAAGCGTGGACGCCGTCACGGACGCCGATCCCGCCGACGTGGCGATGGTGATCGATGACCCCCGCTTTCGGGTCTATCACCGCCCCCTCCCCAGTCTCTACGCCATCTTCTGGCATCAGAACCGGCCGTTCTTCCGCGATGCCAGCGTCCGTCGGGCACTGACCCTTGCCATCGACCGGCCGGTCCTGCGAGAGGTCATGAACCTGCCCAGCGCCATCCCGTTGTTCGACGAGGTGGCCACTCCCCACCTCGACCCTAGGGGTGACCGCACCCAGGCGCTGGCTCACGACCCCGTGCGGGCAGGCACGCTTCTGCAGGCCGCCGGGTGGACCGACAGCGACGGCGACGGAATCCGCGAGCGAGACGGTCGACGGTTCGAGTTCACCGCCCTGGTGCCCGGGGGATTCGGTTGGCAGCGCATGGCGGTTTACGTCCAGGACCAGCTCAGGCAGGTGGGCGTGAAGATGAACATCTCGGCCATCGAGAGCGGGGTAATGTGGGAGCGCTGGCTTGACGCCGACTTCGACGCGGCGTTCATG
>JBDHKE010000297.1:0-2517 GCA_039586555.1 Gemmatimonadota bacterium
GGACGAACGCGCCCGGGCACCGCGCCGCGCGGTCGTGCCCCGCCTTGTCCGTCCCGAAGAACGGGACCAGCAGCCGCATCCTCAACCCCTCGCCCGCCCGCCGGACACGGGAGAACAGTCCCGGATCAACGAGGGCCTTGGCGTTGCTGTAGATGTCCACGTCACACCCGAACCGACCCGCCATCCGAAGGCCCGGAAAAAGCTCCGGACTGCAAAGAGGATCCTTGCCCCACAGCGCGATGCGAACAGCCTTCGACACCGCGACCGCCATCCTGCCTCTGATCATCGAAGGGGACCGAGCCCTTCCGCGCCGGCAGCCCGGGCAGGCGTTGGCGCAGTCGCCTTGGACCTCCACGTATGCCGTTCTGTCCGGCATGAGCGTCACCAGGCGTCTGAGCTCGTCCGCAGAATGCTCCACGGTGAAAGGCGGTATCTCGTCTTCCGGAGAGAGGAAGTACCCCTTCGGCAGGACGCCGGATCGGATGGACGTCTCGTACAAGCCGGTTCCCGGAAGGGCCTTTATGGGGTGGACATAGACCCGATCCGGATCCGCCTCCCCGATCCTGGACGAGGTCTCCCTGACCGTGGCCTCCGATTCACCCGGGCTGCCCACCATCAGCGTGCATTGGACCGTCATCCCGGCCTTCTTCGTGTCCTCGAAGCAGCCCTCCAGCTTCGACAGGTCCAGGTTCTTCCCGATCCTTCTTTGGACCTCCGGGGAGCAGCTCTCGATCCCGTAAAGGACCGAGACGCAGCCGGCCCTCCGCATCTCCCGAAGCAGCTCGTAATCCACACGATCCGCGCGCGCACCGATGATCCAGCGTATCTTCAGGCCCCTCTCTCGGATGCCCGTGCAGATGGACAGGGTCCTTTCCCTGTTCAGGGTGAACCAGGTATCGCAGAAGAAATAATCCCTGACCTGGAACCTCCTGCTGTACAGCTCCAGCACGTCCAGGAAGTACCGGATGCTGTGAGACCGCAGCTTGAGCTTGCTCTCTTTCCCATCGACGCAGTACACGCATCGTCCGGGGCAGCCCCGCGTTGAAAGCACCGTCAGAGCGGCTCGGATCGTCAAAGCGCCCTCTCTCTCCGGAACGTCGTCGGCAGGATCCGTTCCGAAAGGATGGAGCGGAGCGGAGTAGGATGCGGCCTCCATCCTCTCCGCGAAATCCACGAAGAGATCGTAGGCCGGGACCGGCAGGCGGTCCAGATCGGCCAACGGTTCGCGGGCCGGGGTGACGACGGTCCGACCGCCTTTGCGGAAAGCGATCCCCTCCACATCGTCCAGCCTTCCGCCCCCGCCGAACACCTCCGCCAGCCTCCGGATCGTCCCTTCCCCCTCGCCCAGCACCACGCAGTCCGGAGAGAACCTGTCCAGGAGCCCGTCGAAATAATGGGTGGCATAAGGGCCGCCAAGCACCACGCGCGCGTTCGGAGCGCATTCCCGGACGAGCCGCACCGTCGCCGGGATCGCTCCCCGGCCATAGAGCTGGCAGGAGATGCCCACCACGTCGGGCCGGCGCTCCCCGATGATCCCCTTCAGCCTCCTCAGAGCCTCGGGGTGCGGGATATCGGAGAAGGCCGCGCATCGGCAAGGGACGTTCGAAGCCCGGAGCGAAGCCCCAAGGGAGGCCAGCGCCAAGGAAAGAACGCTGACCGAGGACATCTCCGAAGAGTTCAGACCCGGTTCGATGAGCAGGAAGGACATTTGGCGTTTCGATATATCCGGCCGCGCGTTCCGGCCGGTCCGGTCTCGTCGCTGATTTTACGTCTCGGCGCAGAGGATACTCTTCTCCACCGGGATCATCTCCTCGTCGCCGTACCGGTCCACGTACGACCTCCACAGACCCTCGCAGGTCCCCTCGGCCATGCAGCCCCGGCACGCGTCCGCCTTCACCTTCTCCGATGCCGACCGGCTTTTCGCCACGTTCCGCACCGTCCCGTCCTCCACGACCGAGATGTCGAACCGCCTCCAGGAATCCACGCCGCCCCACGGGAAGGATCCGAGCATGCATTCCGGCAGCCCCACGTACTCGATCCGCATGCCTTCCTCCCTCGCCACGGCCGCCGCCTCCCGCACATGCGGCATGGCCGCCTTCCACGACGGGAGCTCGCCCGCGCGCGAACTCCTGCACCAGCCCGATCCACCCCGGAGGATGAACTGGATCACTCTTTCGCGCGAGCCGTCCAGGAGCCCCGCCGCCGTCCGGACGAACCCAGGCAGGCCGCGCAACGAGGATCTCGTCAGGTACACCCCCAGCCCCGCCTCCCCGTACTTGCTCCAACGGGTCAGGCCCACAAGGGATTGGACGAACGCGCCCGGGCACCGCGCCGCGCGGTCGTGCCCCGCCTTATCCGTCCCGAAGAACGGGACCAGCAGCCGCATCCTCAGCCCCTCCCCCGCCCGCCGAACACGGGAGAACAGCCCCGGATCGGCCAGGGCCTTGGCGTTGCTGTAGATATCCACGTGACACCCGAGCTGACCCGCCATCCGAAGGCCCGGAAAAAGCTCCGGAC
>JBDHKE010000298.1:0-2507 GCA_039586555.1 Gemmatimonadota bacterium
AGAGAATCCTCGGTTCCGAGCCAGAGGCCAAGCTCCCGAACCGGCTCGTCCCACGGTTGCCAGGTGGCTTCCATGCGAAGCCGGTAGGTCTGTACCGTGCTGTCACCGACGAGCCGCACGCTCTGGGCGCCCTTCTCGTAAGGATACGGCCACGTATCGTCGGGGTCCGCACCCCGCTCCCGCAGGTTGAAGGCGATCCCGATGTTGCCCGGCGCCGAGGCACGCGCCCGGATCACCACGTCGTCCCAGTCCCGGTGATTCCATTCCGGGACGTCGATGTATGCACCTCCCACCGGGCGGCCGTTGGGATTGGCGTTGGAAGGTCCCAGAGTGATCCTCAGGGCCTCGTCGGTCTGCCCCACGCTGGCGGGCCGGATGCCCGGCGGATACGGCCGCGGGACCGTGGCCCGCCAGCCCGGCTGCGGCTCGTCGAAGCCCCACTCGACGGGCTCCGGAATCTCGTCGGGCACCTGGGAGCCCTCCACTACCGCGGCGTCCAGGTGGTCTTCCAGGTGCAGGGGAACTTCAGCGGTGAGGATGGGGCTCCCGGCCCGTGTCTCTCCACAGCCGAAGAGCCCGACGGTCAGGACAAAAGTGATCAGGAAAGCGGTGAGCGGGACAGCGACTTCCGTTCGCACCGGAATACCGCGCCCCCTCGATGGAAATCGGCGCCCGTTCATGGAGACTTCCCTCCCGCCGTTCATGTTCATGCGAATCTCTCTTTACCGGATGTATCCCAGCGTTCGCAGCGTCTCGATCTGGTCCTGGGTAAGGGGTACCTCGCCGGTACGGCTGAACTGTTGTGCCAGGGCCTGATGCGCCTCCCAGAGCCCCTCGAGCATGGCTGTGTATTTCTCCACCAGCTCGGGATGCTCCTCGTGCACGCTTCTCAGGGTGTACGGGTCGTTCCACAGGTCATACAGCCGGAGGCGCGGGCCTTCGTCCTCTTCGGCCGCCACCTCTTCTTCCTCTTCCCCACCTGCTTCTGCCTCCTCATCCGCTGCGGTATCCGCCTGCACAGCCTCACCCGCCTCTGACTCCGCCTTCTCCTCTTCGGTTACCTGTTGAGCGGGCTCCTCAGCCGCCCCCTCGCTCTCCTCCTTCTCCGGCTCTTCCTCCGCCGTGACTCGCAGCGCGGCTCCCCAGCGACCGTCAATGACCTCGAGAGTGCCCTCCAGCTCGCCGCTGTCCCAGTCGACGTAGAACTCGTCGAAGACGACGGGGCGCGGCTCCCACTCCGCTTCGCTCGTCTCCCCGAGGAGCAGCGGCGCCAGCGAGCGCCCCTGCATCACATCGGGGAGGGGCAGCCCGGCCAGATCCACGATCGTGGGCAGCATGTCGATCATGGAAACCGGCTGGGTGAAGCGCTGGCCGGCGGGGATGCTTTCCGGCCAGACGATGACCATGGGGACGCGCGTCACGTAGGAGCGGAGAGTGAGGCCGGGCCCTTCCGGCAGGGAGTCGAAGACCCCGAGGCCGTGGTTGTTTCCATGATCGGCCGCCACGATGAGTAGCGTGTGCTCCCACTCTCCATCGGCCTTGAGTCGCTCGACGAGCCGGCCGAGCTGCCAGTCCTGGTGAGCCAGGCACTCGTCGTACAATGCCCGCACCGCGTCGAAGAGGGCTATTCGATCGACGCCGGCTTTCTCGTACACCTCCTGCGGACTCCTGATGTTCGGCCACCTCGGTCTGGAGAGGCCCGCCGCCTCGGAGACCCTTCTCTCCCACTCGTAGTAGCGCTCCCGTCTCTCGGGCTCGATGAACATGCCCGCGAACGGCGCCACCGGCCTCCATGGCCAGTGGAGGTCGGTGGTCTGGAAGTGGACGAAGTACGGCTCCCCCGGAAACGCCTCGCGCCAGTTCCAGAAGTCCTCATGCAGCTCCACCGTTGAGATGGAGTTCCGGTCGACGCCGTCGTCCCGCAGCAGATCCGCGCCCCGGTCCAGGCTGCTCATGGTTCCCGCGTAGGGGTTGGAGGTGATGACGGCGGTCTGATAGCCGGCGGCGTGAAGACGGTCCGCCATGGTGACCGCCTGGTCCGGAATGGGATCCGTGTCCGTCTTGTAGCCGCCGAGCACGCTGTGATGAAGAGAAGTGGCGAAGGAGGGCGTCGACGTCTTCGACCAGCTGGAGTTGCTGTACGCGTACTCGAAGATCGCCCCTTCCGCGGCCAGACGCTCCAGGTTCGGCGTGGTTCGCCGGTTGTAGCCGTAGGCGCTCATGTAATCCGCGCCACCCGCGTCGATGATGTAGAAGATGACGTTGGGCTGCTCCGTGGAGCGGGTCCCGCTCACCGTCGGAGAGGCCCACAGAGCCACGGTTCCTAGCTCTTCGGCCTCGGTTTCGAGAGATATCGCGACCTCGCGGCCTGCCCAGGCGGCCAGGCCCACACTCCGCTGGACCCAGCGGTCTTTGTCGGCCACGGTCTCCTCGAGCAGCACCTCGGGCTCTGCGACCCCGGCCGCCGCCCGAACGCGGAACGTCACCGGAACGTCGTCTCGTAGCAC
>JBDHKE010000299.1:0-2482 GCA_039586555.1 Gemmatimonadota bacterium
TCTCCTGATCCAGTATCCCAGCGTCCGGGCTCGCCAGGCCTGGGATGACGGCCAGGCAGTAGGAGCGCCCCGAAAGAGAGGCGCGATGGAAAGCGCGCCGGGTGCGCTCGCTCAACAGCGGGGCCGCAATGATCACTTCTCTGGGACTCGCCGCATCGTTCGCGAGGCTCAGAGCAACTTCTCCCCACCCCGGAAGATCCAGGCCGTCCCGCACGCTCGCGACCACGACGATAGACTGCCCGGAGTCCCGATGGCCGATACCCAGCTCGACCCCCTCCGGGAGACCCGTGAGCCCCCCCAGAGCCCTCAGGTCTCGAATCATGAGGCCCTTGAGATCGCGCACCCGATCCAGGAGACGGCCCGAGCCGCTCCGGCCACGACCTCCCCATCTGCTTCCTCGCCTTCTCACCTGGGCACCTCCGTCCTCACACCGATTACGGATACGGGCAGAGTAGCGTAAGCCTTTGGATTCGGGCAGGAACTCAGCCCGGTACGATCAGCTTCCCCCGATCCTCCTCCTTCTTCTGATGACGGGCGAGATCGCAGGATCTCTCCAGCAGCCCCTTCAAATAGTCGACATCCAGGGGTGTCGAGGCGGTTCGAATCCGCTCTGCAATCCGCAGGGCGGCATTGGTCCCTTCCATGTCCTGCTTCTCGTTGAGAAAGACCGCCGTCTCCTCCAATCGGCGGGCCATCCGCTCCCGCACATCCCGCGTCAGAATCCGATCTGCCAGATCCGAGAAAACCCCTTCGGAGCGTTCCCTCTTCACCGTCTGGGACAGAATCAGGCGACCGCTCTCGACCTCGCCGAGCTTCTCCACCATCTCGTCCAGAGACTCCCCAAACAGGGGCCATGCAGGCAGGTCACCGGACTGGATTCGCTCCTGAAGAGCTGCCTCTGCTTCCGGCGCCGGGAGATCCCTGATCTGTTCACCAAGCTGCTCACGCAGTGTCTCTCCGGGCGTCGCACCCTCCGCCCCGGCCGCGAGCTCACGAACCAGTACGGGGTCAACTCCCTCCTGGAGTCTGGCGCCCGGAATCTCCAGCGCCTGTCGAATCAGCGCACGAACGGCTGCCCCGGGAACCACCACCGTCCCACCCTGAGCCCGTTCGCGGAGCTCGCGGATGAAGTTCCTGGTGTGCCGTCGTCGGGTCTCGAGACGTTCCAGCTTCAGGACGCCGTCCACATCTGACAAGACCACATCATAGATGACCCCCCGGCCACGAACGGAGGTCACCAGAAAAGCCGCGCGACGACCGAGTGGGTCAATCGGCGTGACCACGCCCTGCTCCAGAGGCGGTGGAATCGGGGTCAACACGTTGCGTCCCCCCGTCCGCAAGGACGCACCCACATCCACCCCTTGACTCCGCAGACGGTGAAGACTACGACGCACACGCTTGAGGGTTGTCCTATCGGACGCCCGTTCCTCCAGGCGGCGCAGGACCGGCACAGCATCCGCTCCTCGCGACACCAGATCATCCAGTGCCTCCGCCAGGGCCGCCCCGTCCAGCGTTAACAAGGCCTCGACCGGATCTCGGCTAGACATGGGCTCGTGGATCGAACAGCTTTCGGTGTTCCTCCACCGCGAAACGATCCGTCATACCCGCGAGGTAGTCCCCGATCACCCGGGCCTGAGGCTCCTCCCTCCGGCCCTCGAGCAGCTGAGGCGGAAGCTGACGAGGATCCTCCAGATACGCCTGCCATAGATCCTGAAGGATGCGCTCTGCCTTCAGCGCCATGCGCACCACACGGTAATGTCGGTACATCCAATCTTCGAGGAACCCCGCCAGCTCGTCCGCCGCCGGGATCATCTGCTCCGAAAAGCCTACCATCCGTTGTGACGCGTGGTGAACATCATCCAGCGATGTGATGCCGAACTCCCGGATCCTCGCCGATGTCGCCTCAATGAGGTCAGAGGCCAGCATATCGATCATTCCCACGATGGCTTGCAGTCGTAACCTGCGACCCTCCTTGGACCCGTTCTTCGTCGCCCGCTCGACGCCGAGACGCCAGAGCTTGAGTTCAGAGAGTTGGTCCCATTCCAGAAGATTGGATCGCAGGCCATCGTCAACATCGTGGGTTCGGTAAGCGATCTCGTCGGAGGCATTGGCGATCTGCGCCTCGATGCTCGGCCAGCCGTACAACTCGGGCAGCGGAACCGGATGGGGATAGTTCGGGAAGTTGGTCCCGTGCTTGAGCAGACCAGCACGTGTCTCATAGCTCAGGTTCAGCCCCCGATACTGATCGGAGCGCACCTCCAGGAAGTCCACGACACGCAAACTCTGGTGGTTGTGCTCGAACCCACCCTGTTCCCTCAGCAGCCGATTGAGAACGCGTTCGCCCGAATGGCCAAAGGGTGTGTGTCCAAGATCATGCGCCAGCACAATGGCTTCGACGAGATCCTCGTTGGCGCCAAGCGCACGTGCGACCGTCCGTGCAATCTGCGCCACCTCCAGCGTGTGCGTCAGGCGACTTCGGAAG
>JBDHKE010000300.1:0-2482 GCA_039586555.1 Gemmatimonadota bacterium
CTCCGAAGGGCCGTACGAGACGAGTACGTCGATAGGCGGTAGGTGCAAGCGTGGCAACACGCGCAGCCAAGCCGTACTAATCGCCCGAGTGGCTTGACTTCCTCCTCCTCTCCTTTGATCTGGCCCCCGGGCCAGTCGCTTCCAGTGTTTTCGTGGCGGACCGCAGGTCCGTCCACTCGAAGACTGATCGGTCCAGAACCGCATGTGGTCCCCCCGGAACGCCCGGGTCCTGGATCTACAACCCACGCTCGATCCGTCTCTCCAAGGGCAGTCGGGGTCGCGCAGAACGAGCCGGTCCTGAAAGAGCCCGAAGAGATGTGGTCGGTGGCCATAGCGCGGGAGCCACACCCGTTCCCATCCCGAACACGGAAGTTAAGCCCCGCTGCGCGGATGGTACTGCCGGGGAGACCCGGTGGGAGAGTACGTCGTCGCCGGCCGCTTCGACCGACACCCCCTCCAGGGCCCAGTGCCCTGAAGGGGGTGTTTTCGTTTCGGCCCCGGCAGAAAAGGGACGGTCGTGGCTTGCCGTCCCCAGGCCCACCCCCGATCTTGCCCGGACATGCAGTCGATCCCTCCCCCAGACGTCCCCACCCGAGCGGGATACGTGGCGCTGTTGGGGCGCCCGAACGTGGGGAAGTCCACGCTGCTCAACGCGTTCGTTGGCGAGAAGCTGAGCATCGTCACGGCAAAGGCGCAGACCACCTGGCAGCGGGTGGTCGGCATCCACAGCGCTCAGGGAGCTCAGATGATCTTTCTGGACACGCCCGGGCTTCTGGAGGCACGGGACCTGCTCCAGCGATCGATGGTGGGAGCCGCGCTCGAAGCGCTGAGCGAGGCCGACGTCTTGCTGGTCCTGGTCGATCCCACCCGAACCCCGGGCGGGCGGGGTCGGTCGGTACTGCAGGACGTGGTGGCCCGGTCCTCGGCTCCGCGGTTCGTGGCGGTGAACAAGATCGACGCGGCCCCTCAGGACCGGGTGGACGAGCTCGCCATCTGGGCCCGGGAGGAGTTGCACGCCGAGGTGCACCGGGTGTCCGCGCTGCGTGGAACCGGGGTCGTGCAGCTGCGGGACGCGCTGGAAGGCGCCCTTCCCGAGAGCCCCTTCCTCTATCCCCCGGACGAGCTGGCGGCCGCCCCCGTGCGGTTCTTCGTGGCCGAGTTGATTCGCGAAACCGTGTTCGAGCATCTTAGGGAGGAGATCCCCTATTCGGTGTTCTGCACGATCGAAGAATTCAGGGAGTCCGAGGATCCCGTCTACGTTCTGGCCCACCTGTTCGTGGAACGGAACTCCCAGAAGCGAATACTGATTGGCGAAGGGGGCCGCACCATTCGGGCTCTGGGTGAAAGAGCGCGTGCGAAAGTCGAATCGTTCATCGAGCGCAGAATCTACCTGGACCTGTGGGTGAAAGTGCTCCCCGGGTGGCGACGCAAGCGAAGCCATCTCCGCCGGTTGGGTTTCCGAGTCCCGGACCAGCATGAGATCGAATTCTCATCGTAGTCGCGCCACGCTCGCGTCGGCTCTTCTCCTCCTCGCCATCCCGTCTGGGGGGGCATCCGGCCAGACCGAGACCGAGCCCGCGGCCCAGGCGTCGTCTGATTCCCGCTCGGACGAGGGGGCCCTCTTTCTCCTGCTTCCGATCGGCGCCCAGGCGGTTGCCATGGGCCGGGCCATGACGGCCCTCTCCTCGCAGGAAGCGGCGTTCTGGAATCCCGCTGGCCTGGCGGCGCTGAGGGAGGGGCGGGTCTTCATCTATCGGGGCGACCAGCTGGCGGGCGAGTCCACCGCCATTTCGGTGCTCCTGAACCGCCAGCCCATCGGAACCCTGGGATTGTCCTATCAGCTCCTGGACTCCGGGGACCAGGACCTCCGGGACGCGGAGGGAAATGTCCTCGGAACGATCAGTGTTCGCAGCCACCTGGCCGTGGCTTCGTTTGCCACGAGCCTGCTGGACCGCCTGGAGACCGGCGTCAATTTCAAGATCGTTCAGTTCCGGGTGGGCTGCAGAGGGCAGTGTGCGGACGCCGGCGTCACGGCCACGACGTACGCCGTGGACGCGGGCCTTCAGGTCCGGGTCCTGGAGTGTCTTCATCTTCGGCTCGGTGCTATGATCGCCCACCTGGGTCCCCGGCTGCAGGTGGCGAACGCCGAGCAGGCCGACCCCCTGCCGACGCGGGTCCGGGTTTCGGGCGCGTACGAGGTGATGAATCACTTCCTTCCCGACCGGGAGTTCGATCTCTGGCTCACCCTGGAGTTGGAGGACCGCTGGAGGGACCCGGGCTCCCCCTCCGTCTACTTCGGGAGCGAGTTCTCTGTGGGAAGAACCGACATGCTGTTCGTGCGGGCGGGATACGTGCACGGAGAGGTGGATCAGGTGGACGGCGCGGCCATTGGCATGGGGCTGAGGTACGAGCGATTCGACCTGGGCATCGCCCGATCCCTGGCAGACAGCGGCCTGGGCGACAGCGAGCCCGTGCACATCAC
>JBDHKE010000301.1:0-2463 GCA_039586555.1 Gemmatimonadota bacterium
ACTCCATCAGTGGGAGCAACCGGTACCAAAGCGCTCCTCGATCCCCGCTCCTGGCACGGGGGACCGCTCCATGCCGCGTCATTCATTGTGAGGCCGATCGACTGCCGCTATACTACCGGCCTTTTGCCCAGGCGTCCGGAGGGGGCCCCGCTACGCTCCCGTCCAAGGAGAACCAGGTGCCGGAAAAGCGTGGAGTGCAGTCCGAGATGCAGGACGACACCAAGGAGTTCGTGCCCCGTGGGGCGATCGCGTTCATGGTCGTCATGATCCTGGCCTACGGCGTGATCTGGATGGTTTTCTATTTCCTCATGATCGGCCGGTCCTAGCCGGGCGGCCGAGGGGACACCAACCTTGGAAGCAAACGAGAAGAGAATCCTGATTGCGGCCGTGGCCCTGCTGCTGGTCTTCCTCGCAGGGCTGGCCTTCGCCTATCAGGCGTACGGAGTCCGCATCCCGAGCTGTGTGACTGACGTCAGGCCTTTTGACAGGGGACAGGTCATCCAGCGGGGGGAGAGTGAGTTCGAAGTCCAGATGCTGGCCAAGATGTGGGCGTTCGAGCCGGGGGAGGTGATTCTGCCGCCTGGGGCGAAGGTCACGCTGTATCTGAGCACCGCCGATGTGGTTCACGGCATGCAGATCCTCGGCACCAACGTGAACCTCATGGCGGTCCCCGGGTCGGTGAATCTGGCCGAGGTGACGTTCGACGAGGAGGGTGAGTTCCCGGTGATCTGCCACGAGTATTGCGGTCGCAACCATCAGAGCATGGCCGGGAAGTTCATCATCAAGGAGGGCGCCACCATCGAGCCACCCCGCCACGCCGAGGCGCCGGCCGGCAGCGCGGAGGCGCTGTTCGAGCAGTACGACTGCCTTGTCTGCCACTCCCTCGACGGTTCGAATGAAGAGGTCGCTCCTACGCTCCAAGGGCTGTACGGGAAACCTCGTGTCCTCACAGACGGAGCCACCGTGATGGCCGACGATGCATACATGATGGACGCGATCGTGAATCCGGAGAAGCACGTGGTCGAGGGGTACGACCCAATGCCGGAGCTGGACGAGATTCCCGAGGCCGACCTCCAGGTCATGCTGGACGCGCTGCGCCAACTGGGCGAGTAGGGATCGGTCATGACGCTGCAGACCGCCGAACAGAAGAGCCTGAAAAAGGTCCTGGTGTGGATGTTCGTCTTCCCCAACATCCTTCTGGTGCTGGGGATCTACAACGGATTGATGCAGACCCTGTTTCGATCCGGAATCATCCGCGACTCCAGCTTCCTCGGACTGGAGTACTACCAGGGTCTGACGCTCCACGGTGTGATCAACGCCATCGTGTTCACCACGTTCTTCGCAGTCGCCTTCGGGCATGCCATGGTGGCCCGTTTCCTCGGCACGGTGCCCAAGTTAGGCCTGGTGCGGCTGTCCTCCATTCTGATGACCGTGGGCACGTTGATGGCCGCCCTTCCGATGCTCCTGGGGGAGGCCAGCGTGCTCTACACCTTCTACCCGCCGCTCAAGGCCCACTGGACGTTCTACCTCGGGGCCACACTGCTGGTGGTCGGCTCGTGGGTGGCCTTCTTCTCCTGGATACCGGTCTACCTGCGCTGGCGGCGGAACAACGCCGGTCAGCCGGTGCCCCTGGCGGTGGTGGGTATCTTCGCCACCTTCATCGTCTGGATGTTCGCCACGATCCCGCTGGCCGTGGATGTCCTCGTGCTGATCCTGCCCTGGTCCATGGGGCTGGTGTCCGAGATCAACGTCCCCCTGTCCCGGACTCTGTTCTGGTTCTTCGGCCACCCCCTCGTCTACTTCTGGCTGCTCCCGGCCTATGTCATGTATTACGTGATGATGCCCAAGATGGCGGGTGGCAAGCTGTTCTCCGACTCGGCCGCCCGCTTCGCCTTCATGCTCTTCGTCGTGTTCTCCGCTCCTGTAGGTCTCCACCACCAGTTCACCGACCCCAGCATCGACGCGAGCTGGAAGTGGTTCCATGCCCTGCTGACCTTCGGTGTGGCCGTGCCCAGCTTCATCACCGCTTTCACCGTGGCCGCCTCGCTCGAGCACGGGGCCCGTGCTCGGGGAGGGCGTGGGCTGTTCGGCTGGTGGGCCAAGCTGCCGCTGTTCGACCCGTCGAACTGGCTGTTCTCCTACCTGTTCGTCGGGCTGCTTCTCTTCCTGGTGGGCGGGATCACCGGCATCGTCAACGCCTCGGTCCAGATGAACAACGTGGTGCACAACACCACCTGGGTTCCCGCGCACTTTCACACGACGGTGGCGGGCCCGGTGTTCCTGGCCTTCATCGGGATGTCCCTGCACATGGTGTCCAAGCTGCTGGGCAAGCCCGTTCGGGCGAAGCGGTGGGCGGTCTCGGTCCCGTGGCTGTGGTTTCTGGGAATCGCCTTCTTCTCCACGGCCGGCTCCATAAGCGGTATCGCGGGTGAGCCGCGAAGGACAAACCTCGGCCTGACATAC
>JBDHKE010000301.1:2505-4773 GCA_039586555.1 Gemmatimonadota bacterium
CGCCGCCTGCATCATCTGGTTCCACTGCTTCTTCAGCACCTTGATCAAGAAGTCCGAAGCCGAGCCAGCCCTGGACTTCCCCGTAGCGGAACCTCTTTACCGGGAGACTGTTGGCTGGGTCGCCAACTTCCGGCCCTGGGTCGTCGTGGCCGTGCTCTTGATCCTGATCTCCTACGTGCCACCGATCATCGGTCTCAGCAAGGGGACCTTCAGCAACGCCCCGGCCTACTCACCGTCCAGTCCCGCGGCGCAGAAATGACCGTCTCCCGCGCCAACGCAGTGGGGCTGGCTGCGGGCCTGCTCGTCCTCCTTGTGGCCGTTTCCGGAGGAGCGGTACTGGCAGGTGCCGGCGACCGGCCAGAGACCAAGCGGCTTCCCGATCCGACACTGATGCTCGACACCGACGGCGAGGGGGAGGCCGTTCACCTGACCGATCTGGGTGAGGGGCCCTACGTGGTAGTGCCGGTCTTCACCAAGTGCCGGGCGGTCTGCAGCCGGGTGGCCAAACTGCTCAAGTCGGCCTGGGAGGAGGGTGGACCGGACGTCGCCTCAGCTCGGATCGTCCTCGTCAGCTTCGATCCCGAGGACCGCCCGGCGGACATGGCCCACTTCCGCGAATTGTTCGACCTGCCCGCCTCCTGGCACCTGGCCACGATCGAGCGCGAGGAGGGGCTGAAGTTTTTCTCCGGCCTGGGTTTCCAGTGGCGGACACTGGCCGCGCGCCAGTTCGACCACTCCGGGAAGATCTTCGTGCTGACCGATGGACTTGAGATCGCCTCTGTGCTCGGCCCCGGCCAGCTCACCCCCGAGCGTCTGCGGGCGGAGGTCACTGCGGCCGGGACAGGAGCCTCGCTGGCGCGCCGCGTCGGAACACATTGGGTCGGCTTCTTCGGAGTGGGCGTGATTCTTCTCACGCTGGCTGTTGCGGTGATCTGGGACAGGCGGCGGTCCGGTCGACCGGTCGAGACGATGCCCTGAGGCCGGCAGTCAGTATCGTTCCGATGCCCGAACAGACCGCAGTCAGCGACGAGCCGGTGATGTACCGGCTGATCTAACCTCCGGTCTAGCCCGTTGTGCCGGCCGGAGAGACCCGCATCATCTCGACGATCCGTTTCAATCGCTTAGCCCCGGACTTCGTGCAATCCACCTTCGACCCGTGCACCTGCATCGCGACCTGATCGTGAAGCAGATACCCGTGGACGTCCGCGGACGAGCCGGCGAGACGGTCTAGACGGGAGGCCCCGGGAGGAGTTACTTAGTCCTGCGATGGACTTCTTCTCGCGCGTCTGGCAGGAGGAGAGCGTGCGGTCGGTGATCCTCCCCTTCGCCGGAATCGGCGGCCACGCCGGGGACTTCGACTCCTGGGGTGAGGTCCTGGCGGGAGAGGGGATTGCCGTGGCGGGACGGGACCTCCCCGGCTTCGGAGTCCGCCTGGAGGAGCCGCTCTCGGATCCCCGGGGGGCGGTTGCCGAGGTGGATGCGGCGATCGGAGAGGCTCGCAGCCGATGGCCGGGGCGGCCGGTCGTGACGGCGGGGGACAGCCTGGGATCTCTGATCGTCCTCGCACACGCCGCCCAGGGAGAATCCAGAGCGGACGGCCACATCCTCGCCTCACCCGCGATCAGGACGCCCGGCAAGATATCCCCCCAAGGTGTCGCGCTGATCTGGTTGCGGATGATCCTGGGCTCGAGGAAGCCGTACGACTTTACCGGTCAGATCGAAGCCCTGACCGGCGACCCGGAAGAGAGGGAGGACTTGCTTGGCGATCCGCTGCGCCGCCGCACACTCCCGCCGAAGTGGCTCTTCCGCGTCCGCATGCTCCAGCGCGGCGCTCTCGAGACTGCCTCGACGGTGATGGTGCCGACGTTGATTCTGTGGGGCGAGAACGACAGAGTCGCCTCATTCCCGGCGGCGCGGGCGCTGCTTTCCGTAATCCCTGCTCCGCTACGGCGGCTGGAAGTTATTGGAGGCGAGCTTCACATGCTGACCCGTGGTATCCGGCGCCACGAGACGGCCGGCCTCATCGCCCGGTGGGTGACGGAGGAGATCGTTCGGCAGGCGGGGCCGGTGGAGCGGGCCCGGCGGGAGGGTCGTCCGGTGCGCCCCGTCCGGCGTCCGGAGCAGCCGCCACCGGATCCCAGCTCGTGACAGTGATCTGGCGGAGGCCGGTCACAGCGTATTTGACCTCGACCATCTCCCCGTCCCGGACACGCGCGGTCTCCTCCTCGGTTCCGTAGAGCCGAGTCTCGATTTCGTCGATCCGGACCC
>JBDHKE010000128.1:0-10023 GCA_039586555.1 Gemmatimonadota bacterium
TGTCCTTAGGGGGAGAGCCCGTTCAGGCCGGCGACACTGCTTCGCCAGCAAGCAGGACTCGGGCATCCACAGCGATCAGCCCCTTCGAGGTTGCCATGAGGGGATTGATGTCCATCTCCCGGACCTCGGGATTCTCTGACACGAAGTCCGAGATCTTCAAAATGATGTCGACGAGTTGTTTCCGATCGACACGAGGCAGGCTTCTGAAGCCCTCCAGGAGCCTCTGGCCCTTGATCTCCCTGAACATCCTTTCCACCTCGCCTCGAGTCACGGGCACGAGCCTGAAGGAAACGTCCTGATACGTCTCGACGAGAATCCCGCCAATGCCGAACATGATCAGGTGGCCGAAGACGGGGTCGGTGGTGATGCCCACGATCAGTTCGGTCCCCTCCACCATCTCCTCTACCATCACCCCCTCGAGCGCTGCTCCGGACGCCCTTGTGCGCACTGACGTCATCATTTCGTCATATGCCTGAAGGAGCTCGGTCATGGAGCCAATGTTGGTTCTAACGCCGCCCACATCGGTTTTGTGAAGGATGTCTGCCGACACGACCTTCATCGCCAGAGGGAACTGAAGTGCCCTCGCGTTCCGCTGGACCTCCTCCGCGGACGTGGCGAACACAGCTCGGTTGAAGGGGATCCCGATGTCTTCCAACAGGTCACGGGATTCGCGAAGGGTCAGCGTGGTCCCCCCTCGTTTCAACAGCTCCACCAAGGCCCTTCGACTCTCGGTCATTGTGCTCTCCACAGCCGCAGCACTCGTCCCCTCGCCACCAGGGCATTCAGCGCCACGATGGCCCTTTCGGGGAACTCGATCTCCGGTATGCCGTGTTGCTCCAGGTAGTCTTCACTCTCGTCACTCAACAGCCCCATGAACGATGCGATGACCGGCTTCCGGCTGGTCTTCATCTGCGTCACTGTCTTTTTCGCGACATCGATCGGCTCCGTCATCGCCTGCGGAGTCATGATGAGGAGAATCCCGTGCACTTCCTCGGCATTCTTCAGAATATCCAACGCTCTCTCGTACCGATCGGGCGGGGCGTCACCCAGAATGTCCACCGGATTCCTCTTGCTCCACGAGGGAGGGCAAATCTCGTCGAGCTTCTCGATGGTCGTCTTGCTGAGCTCGGCGAGCGGCAGGCCGAGCTCGTACGCTACGTCGGCCGCGATGACGCCCGGCCCGCCGGCGTTGGTAAGGATCGCTATGGCATCACCACTCGGCGGTGGCTGGTAGGCCAAAGCACGGAGAGCGTCGAACAGCTCATATATCGTCATTACACGGTGGACACCGGCTTGAAGGAACGCCGCATCGTATGCGCGATCGAAGCCGGCCAGGCTGCCGGTGTGCGACTGAGCGGCTGACACTCCGAAGCTCGTACGACCCGACTTCAGCACGACCACCGGCTTCTGCCGTGCCACTTCACTGAGTGTGTTGTGGAAGGATCTGCCGTGCTTGATTGATTCAATATAGAGGCCGATGCACCTCGTGTGTGGATCCTCCGCGCAGTAGTACAGCAAGTCATTGTCGTCCACATCGGCCTTGTTACCCGTACTGACGAAATTCGAGAACCCGATCCCCTCCTGGCGGGCGTACCGGATGACCGCCGTGCAGAGGGCACCGCTCTGCGAGATGAAGGCGATCGGACCCTTGGGTGGCATCTCCGTCGCGAAAGAAGCATTCAGGTTCCCGTGAAGGCTGAGTAGGCCGAGGCAATTTGGCCCTACGACACGGATGCCATGTTCGCGCGCCATGCTGATCGCCGTTTCTTCCAGCCGCTTCCCCTCGGAACCAACCTCGCTGAAACCGGCGGAAATCACGATGGCCGCCTTGACACCCTTGCCTCCGCATTCCTAGAGTACGGACGGCACGGCGGGTGCCGGCACGACGATGCACGCAAGGTCAACCTCACCGGGAACATCGGCGATGCTGGGGTATGCGGGCAATCCCAGGATGTCCGCTTCACGGGGGTTTATCGGGTAAATCGGGCCCTGAAAGCCGTGGTCTCGCTGCCGGCCGTCACCGCTGCCGTATACCAGGTTTTGCAGAATGCTGTGGCCGACCTTCCCCACCGTGGCCGACGCTCCAACCACCGCGACCGATGTGGGATGAAAGAACGAATACATCGTGCTACGATTAGCCATTGATCAGTGCTGTTGGTCTGGGACGATGGATGCAGGACGCCGCTGCCTCGCGGCGGAGGTTCCGCGGCTCGAGATGGTCCCAAGAGATGCAGAGCTTGGAGCCATCAACGCGGCTCCGGCATGGGGAAACTGCCCGGACCGCCCAGGACTCAACATGCGGCGGGCGTCAGAGCGGGGTCAAGCCATCTCCCGCCGCCAGTCGTGCGCGAGCTCGCGCTCACAGACCCCGGCAGGCTTCCCAACCTGGTCATGATCCTGCTGAACGCCATCTACTTCAAGGGCGACTGGACGGAGGCCTTCGACCGGAGCCTGACCCAGGACGGGGGCCTTTGGGGTTCTCTGGAGGGGGTTACCCACCCCCGGGGCCCCCTTCGCAGTCTCAGGGGCCTCTCGGGCCACTGTCGGAGCTCCAGGGCGCTCGCCTCGCACGGGTTGACGGAGCGGCCTGCGTTCCACCTCCCGGTGAGAGGGCTCCTGGGGCCTTCCGGGGGGTTACGCTGCCCCTGGAGCCTCCCTCGCCCTCACACGCGGCTCCAACCGGGGTCCACCGGCTTCTGGAAGGCGGGGTAGCCGGGCTGGTGGTTCCTGGAGCTGCGAGCCAGTCGCTGGGAGCTTACGGCAGGTGATCATCGCCCCCCTGAGCTTGATCGCCGGTAAACCGACCCGGCCCCTCGTGGCACTCCTCCAGTGAGGCCGGAGCGTTCGGTCTCAACCTCCTGGCCCGCGGTGTCGCCGGATCCGCGCCTTCGTTTGGACAGGTGCGTTACTACGCCGGTGACGGCGGCATCGCGGGCACCGAGGGACGGCGAATCCTTGAGCCGCGAAGAGATTCAAGAGCTCATCCGTCAGGCGTTGGTGGCGGGGGAGTTCTTGGGGCATGTGAGCGACCGGCTACGGGATCAGGACCCGGATCTCTGGCAGAAGGAGCGCCCTACCCTGATCACCCTGGTTGAGGAAGCCAGGGGCGTGTTGGGCCGGTTCGTGGTGGCGCTGCGCTCGGAGCTGGGCGAAGGGGAGGAGTGAGACCATGCCACGGGTCGAGCCTGTCTGGCGGAGGCTGCCTCGCGGCGAGGAGCAGACCCTGGCGGAGGATCTCTCAAGCTCGAATCCTGCCAGGCCCGGTACAGGCGTTTCAGACGGGTGAGAGGGCTTCTAGGTACCCTCAGGGGCCTCACGGGCGCGAGAGGGGGGTTCGACAGCTTTGGACGGGGTGCTAGTGGTCCCTGACTGAACCCCGAACGGCCTCGGGAAGCAGCCTTTCCGCGTTTCAAGGCCAGGTGTTCTCCCAGCGCGAAGAAGGGGAGTCTGACCGCCCCCCGGAGAGGCCCTTGGGGTTCTCTGGAGGGGGGGTTACCCACCCCCGGGGCCTCCTTGGCCGTCTCCGAGAGCCTACGGGGCCCTCCCAGGGCTCCCTGAAACCTGGGCTGCTCTCCTTAGGGGGCCAGACGTTCTCGCCTCTCCGCAGGTTCCCCTCGACAGCGAGGGAGGTGACGGCGGCATCGCGGGCACCGCGGGGCAGCGGATCCATGACCCATGAGGAGATCCAAGAGCTCATCCGTCAGGCGTTGGTGGCGGGGGAGTTCTTGGGGCATGTGAGCGACCGGCTACGGGATCAGGACCCGGATCTCTGGCAGGAGGAGCGCCCTACCTTGATCACCCTGGTTGAGGAAGCCAAGGGCGTGTTGGGCCGGGTCGTGTTGGCGCTGCGCTCGGAGCTTGTGGAGGGGGAGGAGCGAGTCCGGCATTTGTGACCTGCTAGACCTGCCGCCCGAGAAGACGCGTACAGGCAGAGGCGTACGGTTCTTTTCAGCAAACGGCTGGACGAGAGCCTTGACACTCCATCCACCACGCGCCCACATTTCAAACACGTTAGCACTGACGGCGGAAGGATTTGTGGCCGCTTGCCACCGCCGGGCGACGTCGCCGATGGTCTTGGGTGTCGCCGAACCAAAGCGCTAAAGTGCCGGGATAGCAGAGAGCCACTCGGGCGCCCCGCACTTGGTCGGTTGCGGGGCGCTCCTTTTTCTTGGTGATCGATGGGCGCCAGTTCGTATCTGGACATGCTCGGGGAACGGATCCTCGTCTACGACGGAGCCATGGGCACCAGCCTACAGGCCCGCGGCCTCTCGGAGGACGACTTCGGCGGTCCTCACCTCATGGGCTGCAATGACCATCTCGTGCTCAGCCGCCCGGATGTGGTGGCTGAGATCCATGCCTCCTTTCTGCAGGTGGGATGCGACGTGGTCGAGACAAACACGTTCCGCGCCAACCGTCTGGCCATCGCAGAATACGGGCTGGAGGATCGGATCATCGAGTTGAACCGGACCGCGGCCCGGCTGGCTCGCAAGGTGGCTGCCGGTTACTCGACGCCCGGGCGGCCGCGATTCGTGGCGGGGAGCATGGGTCCCTCCGGCACCCTTCCGAGCAGCTCCGACCCGACACTGGGGAACATCACCTTCGACGAGCTCGCCGACGTATTCGCCGAGCAGGCCCGCGGATTGGTGGAAGGAGGTGTGGACGTCCTGCTCCTCGAGACCATTCAGGACATTCTAGAGGCGAAAGCGGCGATCTCTGGAATCCGCCGCTATTTCAGGGAATCGGGGACGTGGCGGCCAGTCCAGACCCAGGTCACCCTGGATCCTTCAGAACGCATGCTTCTGGGGACCGATATCGAATCGGCCATGGTCACCCTGGAAGCCCTCCGGGTGGACGTGATCGGCCTGAACTGCGCCACTGGACCCGAGCACATGCGCCAGCCCCTGCGGTTCCTGGCGGAGAACTGCCGGCTCCCTCTCAGCGTCATTCCCAACGCCGGGATCCCGGAGAACCAGGAGGGTGTGGCCACCTATCCTCTCTCACCCCTGGAGCTAGCCGACGCCCAGGAGGAGTTCGTGCGATCTCTCGGCGCTTCGGTGGTGGGGGGATGCTGTGGCACCACGCCCGAACACCTTCGTCGGGTCGTGGAGCGAGTGTGGGGCACCGAGCCGCTTCAACGGACGGTGGAGTCGGTTCCCCGAGTGTCCAGCGCGATCCGAGGTCTCACGCTGGTACAGGAACCGCCGCCCACCCTGATTGGCGAGCGCGTGAATACCCAGGGCTCCAGAGAGGTGAAAGCACGGCTCCTGCAGGACGACTTCGAGGGCATTGTGGAGATAGCCCGCGAGCAGGTCGCCGAAGGGGCGCACCTTCTCGATGTGTGTACGGCCCTGACGGAGCGAGACGACGAAGCTCAGCAGATGAGGACGCTCGTCAAGCTTCTGGCCCAGGCAGTGGACGCGCCGCTCGTCATCGATACCACGGAGTTGGAGGTCGTGAAGGCCGCCTTGAAGCAGTACCCGGGCCGGGCCCTTGTGAACTCCGTCAATCTGGAGGCGGGCAGGGAGCGCCTGGATGCGGTTCTCCCACACGTATTGGAGCACGGTGCGGCCTTGGTGGCGCTCACCATCGACGAGAAGGGAATGGCCTTGTCAGCGGAGCGCAAGGTGTCTGTGGCCCGAAGGATCTACGACATCTGCGTGGGTGATCACGGCCTGGACCCGGAGGACCTCATCTTCGATTGCCTCACCTTCACCCTGGCGACGGGAGATCCCGGATTACGGCGTGCCGGAGTCGAGACGATCGAGGGCCTGAGGCGCATCAAGAAGGAGCTCCCGGACACTCTGACGAGCTTGGGTGTCTCCAATGTCTCGTTCGGGCTCGGTGCCCCGGCTCGGGCAGTTCTCAACTCGGCCTTCCTCCACCATTGCGTCGAGGCAGGGCTGGACCTGGCGATCGCCAACCCGCGCCACGTGACTCCCTACGCCGAGGTGGATGAGGATGAACGGGTCCTGGCCGATGACCTCATCTTCGATCGGCGTCCGGATGCCCTGGAATGCTTCGTCAGCCGCTTCGAGGACCGGGCCCTCACGGAACGGGAAGCAGTAGACCCCATGGCTGGCAGGACCGCGGATCAGTCGCTGCACTGGAGAATCCTTCACCGGAAGAGGGGGGGGGGGGGGGCGGTGGTCGATGCCGCGATCCGCAGCCGCGGTCAAGGACATGCCGCAGCGGTCGATGTGCTGAACACCGTCCTTCTTCCAGCAATGAAGGAGGTGGGAGACAAGTTCGGGGCGGGTGAGCTTATCCTACCGTTCGTGCTCCAGTCGGCGGAGGTGATGAAGCGGGCCGTCCTGCGCCTGGAGGAGTACCTGGAGAAGGTCGAGGGACGGAGCAAGGCGACCGTTGTGCTGGCCACGGTCTTCGGTGATGTCCACGACATCGGCAAGAACCTGGTCCACACGATCCTGGAGAACAACGGATACACCGTCCACGACCTGGGCAGGCAGGTCCCGATCAATGCCATCATCGAGAAGGCGGAGGAAGTGGGCGCCGACGCCATCGGGCTGTCGGCCTTGCTCGTCTCCACGTCCAAACAGATGCCTCGGTGCGTCCAGGAGTTGGCTGCGCGAAACCTGAAATACCCGGTCTTGCTGGGAGGGGCCGCGATCAACCCCTCGTTTGTCCGTAGCGCCTCCTTCGCAGACACGGAACGTACGCGCCTCTACGAGTCCGGGGTCTTTTACTGCAAGGACGCCTTTGAAGGGCTGTCTACCCTGAAGGCCCTTCTTGACCCGGAGGGCCGGGAGGCCTTCATCCGTGAGCGCCTGGAGAGCGTGAGCGAGGGAATCGCGAGGAGGAAAATCCTGAAAGACAGAGCTGTCGAGACCCGCGCGCGACTGTCGAGTCCGCCTCTCCCAGAAGAGGTCCCCATTCCCCAGCCCGCCTTTCTCGGCACGAAGATCCTGGAGCGGCTGCCCCTGGAGGACGCGATTCCCCTCGTGGATCTGAACACGCTCTACCGGCTTCACTGGGGAGGGAAGAACGCGAAGGGGGACCGGTGGGAGGCCCTCGTGCGTGAGGAATTCCAGCCCAGGTTCGTCCGGTACCGCGACCAGGCCCTCGGCAACGGTCGGTTCCAGCCAAGGGCCGCGTTCGGCATCTTCCCCGCCGGTTCAGACGGGAACGAACTGGTCATCTTCTCGCCCCAGAACCCGGACGAGGAGTTGGCTCGCTTCTCATTCCCCCGTCAGGCAGATCGGGACCGCCTCTGCCTGGCCGACTACTTTCGGCCCGCGGATCGCGGCGAGCGCGACGTGGTGGCCTTCCAGGTCGTGACCCTCGGTGACGATCTGCTGCGCAGTACGGAAGCCATGATGAAGGGTGGCGAGTACTCGGAAGGGTACTGCCAGCACGGCTTCGGAGTCCGTCTCGTCGAAGCTGGAGCGGAGTTGGTGCACCGGATGGTCCGGCGAGAATTGGGCATCCCGGAGGACCAGGGTCTCCGCTACTCCTGGGGCTATGGCGCCTGTCCGGACCCGCTCCAACATGGTCTTGTCTTCCGACTGCTCGAGGCGCGCAAGAGCCTTAGGATGGGTCTCACCACCGCAGGAGCCCTGGTCCCGGACCTCTCTACCGCCGCGCTCGTCGTGCACCACCCCCGGGCCAAGTACTTCTCAGTATGATGGGATCCTCATCTCACACGAAGACTGCCCCGGGGAACCGGTTCCGAGAGCTCCTGGCGGACGGGAGGCCGCACCTCTTCGACGGTGCCATGGGCACCGAGCTCTATGCCCGTGGCGTGCTTCCGCACCGCTGTTTCGACGAGCTGAACCTCTCTGGTCCCAACCTCGTGATTGCCATCCACCGCGATTACGTGAAGGCGGGCGCGGAGATCTTGGAAACGAACACCTACGGTGCCAATCGGGTGAAGCTTGCCGTATTCGGGCTCGAGGGCAGGGTGGGAGAGATCAACCAGAGAGGCGTGGACCTGGCCCGAAAGGCGGCCGGTGAGGCCGCTCTCGTGGCTGGGGCCATCGGACCCTTGGGCGTGCGGGTCGAGCCCTTCGGCCCCACAGCCCTCGAGGAGGCCCGAGAGATCTTTGTCGAGCAGGCCGCGGCGCTGGCGGAGGCTGGCGCGGATGTGATCGTCCTCGAGACGTTCGGCTGCCAGAGTGAGATGGTACAGGCGATCCTCGGCGTGAAGGCCGTCTGCGACCTCCCGGTCGTCGCACAGATGACCGTCGACCAAGAGCTGCGCACGACGTACGGCAACGCGCCGGAGCAGTTCGTTCCCCACCTCGTTGAGGCAGGGGCCGATGTTCTGGGCTTGAACTGCAGCATCGGTCCGGCCACCATGTTCAGAGCCCTGGACCACCTTCTCCCGCTCACCGACCGGAAGATCTCCATCCAGCCCAACGCCGGGCTGCCGCGGGAGGTTCAAGGCAGAAAGACCTACACGGCACCGGCGGACTACATGGCGAAGTACGCAGGACGTCTCATCCGCAAGGGAGTCAGCTTCGTCGGCGGCTGCTGCGGCACCACTCCGGCACACACCCAGCGCATGTCCGATGCTGTTCGCTCTCTCGCTCCCGGAAGGCGTGCTCGGGTCCAGGTGCCCCACTCCCCGAAAGTCCAGACCCCCCCGGTTCCTTTGGCCGAGCGCTCCGCCTGGGGGAGGAAGATCGCCCAGGGAGAGCAAGTGGCTTCGGTGGAGATCGTCCCTCCTCGCGGTGTGGATCCGGAGGAGATGCTCGACCAGGTTCGCCAGCTCAGGGATGCGGGCGTGGATGCGGTCAATGTTCCGGACGGGCCCCGGGCGCAGATGCGCATGGGCGTGCTGGCCACCTCCTCGCTGATTGACCGCGTGAAAGGCATCGAGTCCGTAGCGCACTACACGTGTCGTGACCGGAACCTCCTGGGCATGCTCTCAGATCTCCTGGGTGCTCACGCGCTGGGCATCCGCAATCTCCTCCTCGTCACCGGAGATCCACCCAAGATGGGGCCCTATCCTGAGGCAACGGCGGTGTTCGACATCGACTCGATCGGGCTCACCAACCTGGTCCGGCGGCTCAACCACGGCGTGGACCCAGGGGAGAACCCCATCGGCGAACCGACGAGGTTCGTGATCGGCGTCGGGGCGAACCCGGGATCGGTGGACCTGGAGTTCGAGCTCCAAAGGTTCTACTGGAAAGTCGACGCCGGGGCCGAGTACGCCATCACCCAGCCGGTGTTCGACGTGGAGCAACTGTGGGACTTCCTCAGAGAGCTGGACGCGCGCCAGCTTGGCATTCCCATCGTGGCAGGGCTGTGGCCGCTCGTGTCGCTCCGGAACGCGGAGTTCCTCGCCAACGAGGTGCCCGGGATTCACGTGCCCAAGCGGGTGATCGACCGTATGCGTCGAGCAACCGAAAAGAGCCGGGAGCATGGGATTCAAGAGGGAATCCAGATCGCCCGGGAGACCTGGTGCCAGATCCGCTCGGAGGTCCAAGGAATCCAGGTTAGTGCGCCGTTCGGACGAGTGGACCTGGCGCTGGCGGTCTTCAAGGGAGAGCTCCCAGGAGATCTGCATGCTCGGGGCGCTGAGAAGGCCGCATCTGGATAGCCGCTCCTTCAATACCTAACCTACGCCAGCTGTGTGGACCCCTGCACGAGCTCCCCACCCGCCCCTGCTCAGCCTCGCCAGGTCGTCGTCGCTGCAGTGGAGAGGCGCCTGGGGAAGGCCGAGATCCTTCGGGTGACGGACACGGAAGGCAAGCTGGTACGCGAACCCGTCAGGAGAGAACGGCCCAAAACCCAGGAAGCCTCGGCAGAGCCCCGGGAGCTCTCGGAGACGGCCAACGAGCCTCAGGGGGGTCCAGGGGAGCCCCACTGGTCCGAAGTCGCTGTCCAGGCGCCCGCCAGAGATCTTCTCCCCCTAGGACGCGGCTCCTTCGGGGGCCGCCTCACTCCTCGCACGGAAGCCATTGGATGCGCTTCAATCTCAGCATCTTCCTGGCCGAACTGCAGCGGCGGAAGGTATACCGCGTCCCTCGCACCAGCTAATGTACTCTCAGTCTCGACAAA
>JBDHKE010000302.1:0-2457 GCA_039586555.1 Gemmatimonadota bacterium
CCGAGGTACCGCTCTGCGAGTCGTTCGAGTTTCACGAACGCCTGGTCTTCGATTCCACGGGATCTGTCGACCTCCAGCGGTATTTCCGGGAGGAGTTCGGTACGGGCCACGACTTCCGGAACGTCTCCGTGAGGCGCACGGTCGGCTTCATCGACTACATCCTGAATCTCTGCACCCTCGGGATCGCGAACAGCCAGACCGTCGTGATCACTGGAGATCGCTTCACCAGGGCGAGCAACCGCGCTCCGCAGGGAACCGGGGACGAATGACCTGAGCCCGCGTGTCGTACCGGGGACAGGCGCCCGCCCACTCGCAGTCGACTGAATACTCGCATAGTCAGCACGTGCCGGGTGTCGCTAACTTGCAGCCATCGGCCAGTGGAGGAGGACTCGTGGCTCGGCCTGTGTCAATGGTCTATCCGCTTCTGATCGTCCTCCTGACCTCCTGTGCATCCATCTCGGGATCGCTGCCGACTCCGGAGCCGCCGGTTCCGCCCCGACACTTCCAGGTCGGAGCCGCGAAGGTGGATCTCACTCCCATGCCCGGGTATCCGATGGGCGGCATGGCCGCAGCGGGGAAGCTCTCGCGAGGGGTTTGGACCCGCCTGCATGCCCGCGCCGTGGCCTTCGAGGACGCAGAGGGAAACAGCATGGCCATGGTCTCCTGCGACCTGTGGGCAATGCCGGCAGGGCTCGCAGATCGCGTGGCGGAACTCGTGGCTACCGACTACGGGGTGCCCCGCCTCGGCAGAGAGCAGATCGTGATTGCCGCGACCCACACCCACCACGGCCCTGGCAACTACTCGAGCTCGCCCTTGTACAACACCCTGGCCTCGCCGGAGCCCGGCTTCGACCGGGACCTGTTCGATTTCCTGTCCCATCGAATCGCCGGGGCGGTCGGCGAGGCCTGGCAGAATCGAAAACCGGCCCTTCTCTTCCGAAGCGAGATGGCGCTGGGGGGGATCGCGCGCAACCGGAGTCTGGGGGCCTTCCTACAGAACGGCGAGGCAGCACAGCAGCTTCTCCAGGAGAATTCCGATCTCCGGATCGTTCCGACACCATTCCCGGTCGGCGGAGAAGAGGGGTACCGGGCGATCGATCCCACGCTCACCGTGATCCGCGCGGAGCCACGTGGTGCCGGCGGAGATCCCCTGGCGGTGGTGGCCTTCTACGCCCTGCATCCGACGGCCATGGGACCGGCCACGCAAGTCTACAGTAGCGACCTCTTCGGAGTGGCCGCGACGCTCGTGGAGAACGCGCTGGACGGTTCGGTCGTGGCCATCTTCAACGGAGCGGAAGGGGACGTTTCGTCCAATTGGAAGCGCCAGGACCGCCCATCGACGCTGACGCTCGGGTCGATCTTGGCAGACGGCATCCGAAAGCTGATCGCACAGCGAGGAAGGGACGTTACGGGACCCATCCGCTATGGATTCACCTACACCCGACTGGCGGATCTGGCAAAGCCCATCAGTGGCGCCTCCACCTTTCCCGGCGCGGAAGCAGACTGGGCCTTCTTCCGCGATGCGGGCTGGAGAGAGGGGCTGACGGAGGAAGATCCGGAACGCCAGATCGAAGGGCAAGGTGCAAAGAAGCATCCTCTCTCCCCCGACCTCGTGGGGACTCACTTGCACGTGAACCTCCCGCTGATCCTCGACAAGATCGCCAAAGTACCTGAGGAGGTTCCGATTGGCGCCTACCGGCTGGGAAAGGTCACCCTGGTCACCCTGCCCGGCGAGTTCACGACCATGCTGGGTCGGCGCATCTCCACATCCGTCGCAGAGGCCGTGAGGACTCGGGACAGGGTCCTTCTGGTGGGACTGGCGAACGAGTACCTCTCCTACTTTGCCACCGAGGAGGAATACCAGGTCCAGCATTACGAGGGGAGCTCCATGCTCTACGGTCCGCTCTCCGGCGCGAAGATCGAGGCTGACCTGATCGGGCTCGCGAAAGAGCTCGCGCAGACGCCGCGTCGCGCCGTGCCAGTCAAGTACCACTACTGGGTGGGGCCGACCGACAGCTTCGGAGTGGAGGCCTTCGACCTCCTGAAGCACTCCGACCGCCTCGAAGTCTCCTACACGACCCTGAGCAACGTGCTCATGGACGAAGCGACCGGCATCCCCGCACCCTACAACCCCTTCGTGGTCTGGATCGACGAGAACCCTCGATGGACCCGCGATTCGCGATCCACGCGGGCAACGCCTCGGGTGAGCATCGAAGTTCTGGAAGACGGTGAGTGGAGGCCGCTCCTTGCTCTCGGCGCGCCGGAGACGGACGACGGACTCGACTTCGTCACCACGGTGGTCGGCTCCTTCGGCGGCAAGGCCAGGTGGGTCAGCATCTGGTTGGTGCCCAACGGGGTGGACGCGGACGCTGCGCTCCGCTTCGTCATGGAGGGCACCAGCGGCCGCACCTTCCACTCGCCGGAGTTCACCGTGGCGCAAGCCCGCGACAACTGGGG
>JBDHKE010000303.1:0-2454 GCA_039586555.1 Gemmatimonadota bacterium
TCCCAGCAGAGCGTAGCCCACGAGAAACATCCCGCTGCGGAGGAGCCGCTCCACGGACTCCCGGGGGTCCGGATGCTTCCAGGCAGCCTGTAGAAGGAACAGGATCGCCAGCACCTCGACGACCACCAGGGCGGCCGCCTCCGCCGCCATGACCCGTAGCGCGGCCTGCTCCCCCGCGCCTCCGGCGAACAGGACCTGCCCGATCATGATGGCGAAGTGGCCCGTGACCATCGCGGAGACCACGAAGACGACCGGAACGGCGCCCGTTCGCCAAAAGGTGATCCCCTTGGAGGCTCCGAGGAGGATACCGGTGTAGGCCATGGTCGAAACCGCGAAGATCATTCCGGCGACCGAGAGGACCTTCAACAAGGTCTGCCCGCTCGCTGTGGCGCCCATGTCGGTGAAGAAAAAAAGCACCATGTGCAGGAAGGACAGGACCATGAAGATGCTGATGACCCAGGTTCCCCGGGCGATCCAGGACGTGCGCGGCTTCATCCCCGCGAGAAAGGCGCGGCTGGGCGTTCCCAGATCCGCCACGAGGCAGACGCTCCCGATCAAGAGCGCGGGAAAGGCGATCACCAGGCCGACGGCGGTCGACGGCTCCATCATCTTCCCCAGGAAGCTGTTGAAGGCGGCGATCGTGTACGCCCCGGCTCCCACTCCTCCCAGAAAGAGGTAAATCGCGATCAACCAGCCCCATTCCTTCTGTATTTGACCGTTGGCTTTCGGGTTCATGATTCTCTCCGAGTCGCTTCCTGCTCCGCCGTTGCCCCGCTATCGGGGCTCGAGGTAGTACACCTTGGGCTTGTTGCCCAGCTCCGGGTTCAGCACGGTCGCCCGGTGCCTCCGGACGAGAACGGAGGCCTCACTCTCGAGGTCGTCGAGATCACCGAACGTTCGCGCCTTCGCGGGACAGGCCGTCACGCACGAAGGCTCCCTCCCTTCCTCGAGCCGGTCGCGACAGAAATCGCATTTGGTCGCCACGCCCACACCGAACTTCTCCTCCCAGGCCTGCTTGGAGTACTCCTCGTACGCCGAGAGCGGAAGCCCGTCGGGGAAGTAGCTCTCCCACTTCTCCGTCGTGTACCGGGCGCCATAGGGACAGGCGAGGATGCAGTGCTTGCAGCCCATGCACTTGTCCTTCTCGACGATGACGATCCCGTCGGCCAGCTTCTGTGTCGCGCCCGTGGGGCAGACCTCCATGCAGGACGGCTCCTCGCACTGCATGCAGAGGACCGGGAGGGCCTGACGTACGGTGTTGGGGTAGGTTCCCGTCTCCCCCTTGAGCACCCGGGACCAGAAGACTCCGGGTGGGGTGTGGTTCTTCACCTTGCAGGCCATCACGCAGGCAAAGCAGCCATAGCATCGCTTCAGGTCGATCACCATTCCGTAGCGTGGCATGTTGTTCTCCCGGTCGTTTGGGCCGTGCTCAGAGCTGCGATCCGTCATCATTCCCTCACTCGGCCTTGTAGATCTTCACGCGGCAGCAGATGTCCTGGTTGAACGTCAGGGGGTCGGTATGGCCCAGGTCCATCTCCACGAGATCGTTGAAGAAGGTGCCCTTCCCCTTGGCGATGGGCATGTACTTGCCCCAGTGCCCCGCGACCGCGGCGATGGCCAGGTGCTTCGGCTCGATGCCGTCGGTCAGTGAGACCCAGCCTCTCACCCGGTGGCCCTCGGGGTTCTCCATCCAGACCTTGTCACCGTCGGCGATCCCCTTCTCCTGCGCCGTCCCCCTGTGCATCTGAATCGCGTAGATGTTGGGGTCCTCCTGGGCGCACTCGTCGAGGTAGGGGTTCTGCTGCGTCATGGAGTTGCAGTGGACCACCGTCCGCCAGTAGAAGGTGTGCATGTCGTACTCGGGCTTCACCTCGGTGTGGGTCGGGCAGGGGTACCAGTCGGCCAGGGCCTTGAACCGGGACCAGTCGAAATCGAAGAACTCGGCCCCCCCGTACTCGTCCCAGATCTTGGTCATCTTCTCGCCGGCGTCGATGAAGTACTCGAAGTACACCGGGACCCGCGAGGGATTGAACCACTTCCAGTAGACGTCCTCCTTCCTCTTGGGCCATGTGAAGACGCCCTTCTTCCGCACGGACTCCAGGCCGTTCTCCTCCCCGAAGCGGTCCTTGAGCAACCGGTCGGTGACCTCCTCCCAGGTGTACTCCTCGGAGCCGTCCTCCTTGAGCTTGTACTTCGGGTCCATCTCCCCGCCGTAGCGAACGGGGATGGTGTCGTTCAGGCCCTTGTAAAACTTGTTCGAGACCCCCAGGCGCTTGGAGATGTCCATCATGACGACGTTGAAGTCGCGCCGCTCGTACATCGGCTCCACGACGGGCTGGCGGATGGTCCAGCCCCAGTCATCCTCCCCCTGCGGGTGGGAGAACGTGGACGGGAAGCTCACGGCCGGCGTGTACCTCTCGAGGAAGCAGGCATCCGGCAGGACGATGTCGGCCA
>JBDHKE010000129.1:0-9972 GCA_039586555.1 Gemmatimonadota bacterium
CCAGCGGTCCCCATCATCCGCCTACCTATCCAGCAGGGACGGGGAGCGAGAATGATCGCGGACCGGGTCGCACGCAGGGGTCGAGGGGTGCCCCCCGATGCGCCCAGGAGAGCGCCGGGATCAGGTTCCCGGCTTCAGGACGCGGGGGTGACTGCTTCTGGAAGATACGGCGGGGAGGGGTGGTGGGCCATCGAGCGGGGAGGCGGGCATCTGGTCAGGTCCGGCACACTCCTGGCACACAACAAGCACACAGGGTCCCTCTCAGCTAGTTAATCTGATCTCTCTAACTACCTATTTTGCAATATGTTACAGCAATGGGCCCAGCAGGATTCGAACCTGCGACCGTCGGATTATGAGTCCGCTGCTCTGACCACCTGAGCTATGGGCCCTTCAGGATCGGCGGCCGGAGCGCTGACTCACAGGCCGCGTTCCCCTCGAAAGGTAGTCCGCCGTCGTTCCTCCCGCCAAGGGCCAGAGAGGCCGCACTCCTTCGAGAGCGGCCTCTCAAGAACGAGACGTATCGATGGCGGTCCGCCCCCCGGTCCTACTCCTCGCTGCGGGGGCCAGGGATAGTGTACCGCAGCCGGGCTGCGACCCCACCGCCCTCCTTTTGGAGACGGTCTCCACCCTCGTCGGACAGCTCTTCCACATCCGCCTGCTGCTCGAAGGCGGCACCCACCAGGTGGTCCGCCTGATCCGGATCCCCAAGAATGAAGGAACGCGACAGAAGGAGGGTGTCCACCCGGCGCCCCTCCAATGCTTTGAGCGTGTTCTCGAGCCCCAGGGAGCCTCGCCCGCCAGCCCGAGCGGAATCGATGACCTCGTCCAGCAACGCCTTCTGCTGGGCCTTCCTGAGAATCGACGCGGCCTCCCGGCAGGCATTCTTCACCTCGGTGGGAGACATGTCGATGTACATGGAGGAACGCTCGAGCACTCGATTGGACAGCGCTTTGGGAAGCTCCTGCACCGCCGCCGGGACCGTCTCCTGAGTCCCCCCGACAACCACGAGGCCTTCCTGTCCGGCAAGATCCGACGCCACCTCCGCGATCTCCTTGATCATGCGTTCCTGACCCACTTCCAGGAGCCTCTGCGCGGCGTCCGTGGCGGCCAGTCCACGCATCCCGCTGCTCGTGGTCGCCCGCTTGGCGGCGCTGGTGTCCGAAAGGTCTCCGAGGAACGTGTCTGCTCGGTAATCAGCGACCTCGGTCAACTCCCCCTGCTTGAACCGAAAGATCCGCGCCCTGCGGCTGTCAAGGATGACGGCCACGACATCGCGGTCCTGCTTGAGCGCACGAAGGTATGGGGCGACCCGGACTCCGTTCTCCCAGCGTACCAGATCGGGCAAGGTGGCGGGTATGCTCTCGGCGTTCCAGAGCCGGTGGGAGGTGGCGAAGCCCACCCAACCCCTCTTCGGTAGGAACGCATCGAAGGAACGAAGCTGGGACTCCAATTTTTCCAGCGCACGGTCGAACTCATCCCGCTCTTCCGGCGGAGCGTCCTTGAGAGGTTCACGGACCTCGGCCACCTGCTGCTCGAACCGTCTCCGCCAGACGTTTCGCTGCGCGGGGTCCCTACCCTCCCCGTTGAGGTAAACGCTGAGCACCTTCTCGGCCCGCAGTTCCCGATACAGCCCCACGAGTTCTTTCTGAGTCAGCATGAGTCGAACTTCCCTCCGCACATGACGATGGCTCGGAGACTGAATGTACTCTTCGCTACACTCCCCGAGTTCCCTCTTTCTCTAACTTCTGCTCCCGAGGACGGCTTCGCCAGACGGTCCTTTGACACTCCTCGACCCCCTGGGTAGCTTCCCCCCGCACTGTCGAGGATACCCATGCGCGTATTGATCGTGGGCGGCGGGGAGGTGGGATTCCACCTGGCCGAACGCCTCTCGCTGGAGAACCAGGACGTCGTCCTGATCGAGTCGGACCCTGCGCGCGCCGAGTACGCGTCCGAGCAGCTCGACATCCTTTCCGTCGTGGGAAACGGAGCTTCCATGCCCGTGCTCCAGCGTGCGGGCGTTCGCGACGCGAGGATTCTCCTCGCCGTGACCAGCAAGGATGAGGTGAACCTCGTTTCCTGCTTGGCGGCCTCTCGGATGGGCGTGCGCTACACGATCGCCCGGATCAGCAGCCCCGAGTATTACTCCCGTGGGAGTGTCCTCTCCCGGGAGCAGCTGGGAATCGACCTGATGATCAATCCCGAGCGCGAGTGCGCCCGGGAGATCGTCCAACTCCTGCGGTACGCCGCGGCGACGGACGTTGCCGATTTCGCGGAGGGCCGAGTCCAGTTGATCGGTCTCCAGGTCAAGCCCGGCGCGCCGGCCGTGGGGAAATCTCTATCCGAGCTCGACCAGGAGCTGGAAGGATACCACTACGTCACGGTCGCTATCGTGAAGAACGGCGAGACGATCATCCCCCGAGGGTCGTCCGTCATCGATGCGGGCGACCAGATCTACGTCCTCTCACCCCACGAGGAGATCAACCGACTGTTTCCGTTGGCCGGTTACGAGCAGTTCACGATCAAGAGGGTCATGATCGCCGGTGGAAGCGCCGAGGGTCAGTACCTGGCCGAGTTCCTGGAGCGCAAGGGCATCGAGTGCACGATCCTGGACCGCGACCGGGAGCGATGCGTGGAGCTGGCGGAGGCGCTGCCACGCTCCCTCGTCCTCCACGCCGACGCCACCGACCTGGAGCTCCTGGAGATGGAGGGCGTGGCAGGGGTCGACGGCTTTATCTCCGCCACCGGCAACGACCAGACGAACCTGCTCTCCAGCCTGCTGGCCAAGAGCTCCGGCGCCCACAAGGTCGTGAGCCTCGTGCGGAACTTCGACTACCTTCCTCTGGTGCCCAAGGTGGGGATCGACGCGGCGGTCATCCCGCGCATGTCCGCGGTGAACGCCATCCTTCGATACGTGAGGCGCGGTCGCGTGCTCACGGTGGCGACGCTCAAAGGCACGGAGGCGGAGGCCATCGAGTTCAAGGCACGCGAAAAGTCCCAGATCACGGGCAAGCCCCTGAAGGATCTCCATTTCCCCAAGGGAGGAGTGGTGGCAACCATCATCCGGGGGGAGGAGATTATCCTCCCCCGAGGTGAGGATTACGTCGTCCCGGGAGACGACGTCATCGTCTTCGCGCTGCCCTCTGCCATCCCGGAGATCGAGAAGCTCTTCGAGTAATGTCCCTGCGACGCGTCCTCAACGTGGTGGGGCTCCTGCAGGTGTTCGTGGCCATCGCCATGGCGCTGGCGGGAGGCGTGTCCCTGTTCTACGGCGACGGTGACTCGCTGGGGATCTTCCTTTCCGCGGGTGTGACCCTCGTTTTCGGATTCCTAGCCTACCGACTCACCCGCTTCGAGGGGGAGGATCTGACTCGTCGCGAGGGTTACGCGATCGTGACCTTCGCCTGGGCCACTACCGGGATATTCGGCGCCCTTCCCTACCTGCTCACGGGCATCCTCGATGGGTTGGTTCCCGCGGTCTTCGAATCGGTTTCGGGGTTTACCACGACAGGGGCCACGGTCTTCGCGGACACCGAATCCCTCCCTCACGGGATCCTCTTCTGGCGGTCGTTCACCCAATGGCTGGGAGGGATGGGCATCATCGTGCTGGCGATCGCCGTGCTCCCTTACCTGGGCGTCGGCGGGATGCAGCTCTTCAAGGCGGAGGTTCCTGGGCCCACACCCGAACGCCTCCGCCCGCGCATCGCTCAGACCGCGAAGCTCCTCTGGTACGTGTACGTGGGGCTCACGGCTTCGGAGACGGTCCTGCTCGCCCTCGGCGGAATGAGTCTCTTCGACGCCGTGAATCACTCGTTCACCACTCTCTCCACGGGCGGCTTCTCCACCCGAAACGCCTCCGTGGCGGCTTTCGACTCACCCTTCGTCCAGTACGTGATCTCCCTCTTCATGTTCATGGGAGGTGTCAACTTCGCGCTGCATTTCAGGGCGATCTCGGGGAGGCCTGGAGTCTACCTCAAGGACCACGAGCTTCGATTCCTCACACTCGTTGTGGTGGGCGCCGCGTTCCTTCTCATGCTGCTGAACCTGGTTTCCGGAGTGTACCCGCCCACCCTGGGCGGGATGGAACATGCTCTGAGGGACGGTCTCTTCCAATCGACGTCCATCACCACCACCACCGGGTATGCGACGGCCGACTACGAGTTGTGGCTGCCCACGGGACAGGGACTGCTCCTGACGCTCATGTTCGTGGGGGGAATGGCCGGATCCACGGGCGGTTCGATGAAGGCTATGCGGGTGCTGCTGCTGCTCAAGCAGACGGGCAAGGAACTACGCAAGCACCTCCATCCTCGCGCCGTGCTTCTGACCCGTATCGGGCCTCATGTCGTGAAGGAGGAGGTCCTGGCCAACGTGCTCGGCTTCGTGATCCTGTACGTCTTCATATTCCTGGGCGGCGCGATGCTGCTGACGCTCCTTGGCATCGATATCGTGACCGCCATCGGCGCCAGCGCCGCCACGGTGGGGAACGTCGGTCCTGGAGTCGGGGACGTTGGTCCCACCGACAACTACGGATGGATGTCCGACCCGGGCCTCGGGATCCTCTGTTTCCTGATGATCGTGGGTCGGCTCGAGATCTACACCGTCCTGCTTCTCTTCCACCCGGACACCTGGAAGCGCCGGGGGAGCTACCACTAGGCGACAGGGTCCTCTGGAGTCGTCCAGCGCGGTCGGCGTGGAAGAGACCTCGAGCGGCCCGAATCCGCCGACGTCCTTTCGCAGACGGTACACTAGCGCTTCACCCGCTCCCCGTGGTCGATGTAGCGGAAGATCCACGCGGCCACGCGCCCGGGCCTCAGCCTCCCGGTCTCGTCGCCGTACTCGTGATCTCCGAGCGAGCCGGAGTCGACGCTGGGCCGTCGGTCGATCTCGGTCCTGAGAGTACTTATGCACTCCCTCCACCACTCCCAGTTCTCGGATCGCAGATCGACCCAACCACTCTTCACGATGCCGGACTCGAAGGGCGACAGGTTCGGGATCGGGGGAACGTTGACCTGAGGTCCCCGGAGCACGGATTGGCCATCGGGCAGCAAGATGGGTAAGCCGGCGGTAAGCATCCGCTGGCGCAGGTCGTCGTCGGCCTCCACCAGGGCCTGGGCCTGGGTCGCGGTTTCCTCCGGATCGAGCTCGCATGCGGCGTCCAAGGTATCGTACAGACGCTCTAGGAGCGATCCCTCGAAGAGCAGCTTGCTCAGCCGGGGAGGCCCCAGCATCTCGTAGGCAACCGACCGGACGTCGTGCTCCTCTTCGAGCTGTTCCATGCGGCGGAGGGCGATACTCCGCAGCGCTCCTGCCCGATAGGTGGGCCCCATAGATACGGCATCCAGGGATGCCACCACGTCGAAGCCCGTCGACTGTCCGTCGATCTCCTGGATGACGCTGTCCGCGATCTCCTCCGGTGTCAGGAATTCCATGAGCCCGAGGGCGGTGAGGGTCTCGAACTCTCCGATGGAGAACAGCCCGTTCTCGCCCGCGTCGAGGTATACCCCATCCAGCGGCCGGTCCGTTTGCCGATACGTGTTTCCTGCCTCGGCGCCGAACGCGCGGTCCAGGGGAACAGCTTCGGTGGCATCGACACGCATGATGGGGGTGCCACCGCGCTTCACGGGCCCGTACCCGATGGACTTCCAGCAGATCGCGGCAGTGGGCTTCACTTCCTTCAGCGCCGGAGCACCGGGTGTGCGGGCCATGAGGTACAGCAGCAGGGTGTGGGCTCCCGCCATTGCGGACTTCGCCAGAAGTTGCCTGGACGGGCGCTCCTCGGAGTGGGTGAAGGGGATGTTGAGCCCCATCCCTCCCGTGCCCGAGGTGCCGACCTTCACGTACATGCTCGTGCCGGCCCTGCGCATCCCGGCGAGGGCGATCTGGACATGCCGGATGAGGAGCGGAAGATACATGGTGGCCAGATGTCGCTCCACGGCTTCGACGTCGGCCTTTCCGGTGTGCGCTCTTGCCCGGAGCTCGGCTGCCGACGCAAAGGCGTTCTGGTACGCGAAGGCACCGGCCGTGTTGATGCAGTCCACGATTACTTCAGGACGCACATCCAAGAGGAGCTTGCCCAGGGCCGAGCGCCGGAAGACCTCCAGCGTCAGGTCCCCGTAGAGGTCGTCGATGAGCTGACGGCGTGACTCCGGGTCGGCCAGCACTTCCTCTCTGGCTCGTTCCCGGAAGACCTCCGGGACCAGGAGATCTCCCCAGTAGGGATCGATCTCCGCATGGGGGAATCCAGCGGCCTTGAGATCGGCGACCGCCTCTTCGGCCTCCTCCCGCCGCAGGGAAGCAAGTACCAGCCTCGCCGGGGAAGCCTCGAGGATCCGTCGTGCGACCGCGATTCCGACGAGGCCGGCCCCTCCAAGAATCAGAACCGTCTTTTTGTTGAGGTCCATGAGGTTTTCACCAGTGGGTTTTGAGTACGGTCCGATCAGGTGTCGGGTCGCACCAGCGCCTCGAGCGCCCTGATCTCCTCGTCTTCAAGGTCCCGCCACCGACCCGGCGGCAGCGATCCCAAATCGATGGGTCCGAATCGCACGCGTTGGAGCTTCTGCACCGCGTTCCCTACAGCCTCGCAGAGTCGCCGGACCTCCCGCTTCCTCCCTTCCTTGAGGACCAGCGCCAGGTCCGTCTGCCGATCCCCACCCCCCTCCAGGACCCGGACCCTCTCCGCCCTGGCCCAGCCATCCTCCAACCGGACTCCGCGTTCCAGGCGGCGCAGCACGGCCGGGGACGGCCGGCCGCGCACCCGCACGCGGTACTCACGCTCCACCCCGGTTCGGGGAAGAAGAAGCTCCTGCGCGAGCTCGCCCTGGTTGGTAAACAGCAGCAGGCCTTCGGTATCCTGATCCAGACGTCCCACGTACCTGAGGGCGCGAAGCTCCTCTGGAAGGAGATCGTAGACCGTCGGGCGCGAGTGAGTGTCGCGAAGGGTCGTCAGACATCCCGCCGGTTTGTGGAACAGGACCCATCGGGGCGGAGGAATGCGCACCGGCACCCCATCCACTCGAACCTGATCGCGTTCCGGATCGACCCGGAGTCCCGGCTCGGTGACCACGGTGCCGTTCACGACAACTCGACCTTCGGCAATGAGGATCTCGGCGCCCCGCCGCGACGCGACACCCGCCCGGGAGAGGTATTTCGGAAGCCGGAGTCCGGCCTCCTTGCCCTTCCCGTTGCTTCCTCTGGCCCGCAGCATCTTCACCCTCACGGGGGCAGAGTCACCGTCCCCCATCGACGTCGACGTTGGAAGCCTCATGCCGCGAGAGCTCGCTCCCCGACTCGCCCACTGACTCTCCGGGCCGGTGGGCTTCGGCATCGGCTTCTGGATCGAAGTCCAGATCGACCTGCTGGCTCTCCGCCTCCGGGCGGTCCACAAGAGGAATCCGATCTCGAAGAACCACGGGTAGCTCCTCAGGGCGTGGCAGGTCCTCCAGGGACTGGAATCCGAAGTGCTCCAGGAACTTCCCGGTAGTGCCGTAGAGGAGCGGCCTGCCGATTCCCTCCGCACGCCCAACCACTTCGATCAAGCCACGGTCGACAACGGTGCGGATGACGCCGGCGGAGCCCACGCCTCGGATGTACTCGATCTCGATTCGACCGATCGGCTGACGGTAGGCGATGATGGCCAGCGTCTCCAGAGCTGGCCCCGACAGCCGGGCCGGCCTCGGCACCGTATCGAATCGCTCCAGGTAAGGAGCGAACTCCGTTCGGGTGAGGATCTGATATCCTTCCGCCAGCTCCACCACCTGGAAGGCCCGCTCCCCCTCGTCATACTCCGCCCGCAGTGTCCGAATCGACCCTTCCACAAGGTCTTCATCGAGGGAATCGTCCGCACGCGCGATCTCCTCCGCCTTGAGCGGGGCATCACTGGCGAAGAGGATGGCCTCTACGATCTGTGACGGATTCAATCCTCCTGCCCTCCATCGACCGTCGGTTCTTCGGACGTTTCTTCCCACCGGTACAGCCAAAGCTCGGCGAAGGGACGGACCTGGCGCAGACGCACGCGCCGCCGCCGACTGAGCTCCAGCCCCGCCAGGAACGTCATGACCCCATGAAGTCGGCCCCTCCAGGGGCTTACGAGCTTGTTGAACTCCACCCGTGCCACCCGACCGAGGGTCAGCAGGATCAGGTCGATCTTCTCCTCCAGCGGCACCGCCCTCAGAAGAATCCGGTGCTCCATGTCGCGAGGCTCGGGAACGGTGATCGCCAGCGCGGTCTCGAAGACCTCAGACCAGACGGTCTCCAGCGGGGCGTCGAGGAGGGGGGGGCGGTGTCTGGGCTCCACGTACCCCTTGCCGAAGCGGCGTGCACGCTCGGCCTCGGAAGCCGCAAGCCGGAGGGTGATCTCCCGAATCTGTTCGTACTCCAGAAGGCGGCGCACCAGCTCGGCCCTGGGATCCTCCTCCTCCTCCTCGTCACGGCGGGGAAGAAGCATCTGGGCTTTGATCCGAACCAGCGCCGCGGCCATCTCCAGGAACTCGCCGGCGTTGTCCAGATCCCGAGCCTGGATGCCCCTGATGGCGACGAGGAACTGATCCGTGATCTTCGCGATGGGGATGTCGAAGACATCAATATCCTGCCTTCGGATCAGATGCAGGAGGAGGTCCAGGGGACCCTGGAAGCGCTCGATCTCGACAACGAAAAAGCCCTCATCCTGAAGAGGGCTCGTGACGGCCATGCTCAGATCCACAGCTCAATAAAGGCGTCGGCCACTCCCATCAGGACGTAGACCGGCGAGAGAAGCACCCGAAACGCGCCCGGAAGAACAAACACCAGGAGCATGAGGATCGCGAGACCGTAACGACCCATCGCCCGATACTGCGCTCCCAGACGAGGAGGCAACAGATGGTATAACACGTGCGAGCCATCCAGGGGCGGGATGGGAATGAGGTTGAAGAAGGCCAGAATCAGGTTGATGAACACGCCGTAGTAGGCCACCTGGGCCAGGATCCCGCCCGCATCTCCAACGACTCCCCCGAAGGTCGCCATCCACCGGAACGCGACGACCAGGAGGGTGAACAGGACCGTCAGGATCAGGTTGGAAACGATCCCGGCCAGGGAGACACGAATGTCTCCCCGCTTGTAGTTGCGGAACTTTCTCGGGTTTACGGGAACCGGCTTCGCCCACCCGAAGATGAATCCGTTGGTGAGGTAGAAGAGGGCCAGTGGAACCAGCACGGAGCCCATCAGGTCGATGTGAGGGAGAGGGTTCAGCGTGATCCTTCCCAGCATGTACGCCGTGTCGTCCCCCTCCCTCAGCGCCACCCAGGCGTGGGCCACCTCGTGGACGATGATGGAGATCAGCAACACCGGTACGATGAGAAGGAGCTGTTCCATGTCGACAAAGTTACCGGAACCCGCCGGGGGAGGGCCAGACCCGACCCGGGCTCGTCGGATCGCCTCGAAGGTCACGTTCTGGATCGGGAAGCGAGACCAGTCCTGGTAGTCGAAGTGCCACCACTCCCACTCGTGGACTAGACGGTGAAGCTGACGTCCTCCATCGCCTCGCGCAGCAGCTCCCGTAGCCAACGTTGTCTGGAGGTTCCCCCCGGGTAGTCCGCGAAGGCCCGATCCGAAGACTCGTCATACCTGCTCACCATCTCCACGGCCATGCCCGTGGGAAGGTCGAAGAGGGTCAGATCCACCGCCGCTCCCCGGTTGTGTCGCGAGCCCCGCTCGGGGTCAGCGACAAAGAGCCTGATGTCCTCCGGGGTGGCGTCCCAGAACATCTTGGTGACGTACCAGGGCCGGTATCCGTCGTGGATCATCAAACAGTATCCCTCATCCCGGAGAGCCCGGTGGGCGCGCACGAGTGCCTCGGCGGCGGGCCGCTGGAGGAAGACCGCGGCCTCATCGTAGAACGCGGCGCCCATGAAGTTGTTCGTGGTGGCATAGCGCACGTCCAGCCCGATCGTGGAGTCCAGGGATGCCAACTCCGTCAATTCGGCTGCTCGGAACTCGCCCCCC
>JBDHKE010000304.1:0-2442 GCA_039586555.1 Gemmatimonadota bacterium
GCAACCCCACCCTGAATCTGGCCGCGCGCCAGGGTCTCGTTCAGAACCTTCCCGATTTCCTGGACGGCCACGAAGTCCCGCACCCGGGTGGTGAAGGTACGCAAATCTACCTCCACGTCGGCCACGTAGGCCGCCCAGGCGTAGGCCCCGTACGCGTCGCCGCGGTAGGATTCCTCGTCCCACTCCACGTGCTCCGGCTTCACGTAGCGAGCCTGGCCGAGCGGCTCATCGTCGGGGTGGTTCCGATGCCACCCCCCCACGGCCTCCAGCACCACGTGCCCCCTGGCGTCACCCGAGAGACCGAGGCGCTCCCGCAGGTCGTCGCACGCACGCTCCACCAGGCCTCCCACGATCATGGCGGTGCGGGAGGCCACCGTGGGTCCGCTGTTGGGCACCCGGGCGGTGTCCGCGGGGGCGATGACCACCTCTCCGGGACCCAGTCCAAGGCGGTCGGCGGCGATCTGTGTGAAGACCGTCAGGGTCCCCTGCCCCATCTCCACGTTGGAGGTCCGCACCTCCACACGCCCGTCGGGCAGGCCAGCCACGTGAACCAGCGCGTCCAGATGGACTTCACCTGCTCCCGTGAAGCCGGCGCCGTGGAAGAACGTGGCCAGGCCGATTCCGCGCCGCCGGCTCCGATGCTCGGCGTTGAAGTGGGCGTGCTCGGTCTCGCGGCGTCGGTAATCCGCCAGCTCCAGGGCGCGCTCCAGAACGGCCACCCGATCGGCTCCGTCCCGGATGACCTGCCCGGTGGCGGTGGACTGCCCCTCCCGCAGGAGGTTCACGCGGCGTAGCTCCACCGGGTCCATGCCCAGCTGGCGCGCGATGCGATCCATGTGCCGCTCGTTGGCGAACTGGGTCTGAGGGGCCCCAAAGCCCCGAAACGCGCCAAAAGGCACGGAATTGGTGAGGATGGCACGGCCGTCGATCCGCACATTCTCGCACGAGTACGGACCGGCGGCGTGGATGATGGCCCGGCTCAGAACCACTGGAGAGAGGGTCACGTACGCGCCCCCGTCCAGCCGAACGTCAATGTCCTGGGCTAGCAGCCGCCCGTCCCGGTCCACTCCCGTCCGGTGGTTCACCCGGGAGGGATGGCGCTTGGTGGTGGCCGCCATGTCCTCGTCCCGGTCGTAGATGAGCTTCACGGGGCGGCCCGCCTTCATGGCCAGGAGCGCGGCGTGCAGGGCGATGCCCGAGGGATACTCCTCCTTGCCGCCGAAGCCGCCTCCCGTTGCGGCCTGGATCACCCGGATGCGGTGCCGCGGGCGCTTCAGGGCGAAGCGGAAGGCATCCAGGACGTAGTAGGGGCACTGCATGGATCCGGCGACGGTCATGACCCCGTCCTCCTCCCAGGCTAGCATCCCCTGAGGCTCCAGATAGACATGCTCCTGCGCGCCCGTCTCGTACACGCCCTCCACCACAATGGGCGCCGCGGCCAGCGCCTTCTCCACGTCGCCCTTCACGATCTCGAGGCGCTTGAGGACGTTGTCGTCCCCGTGCTGAAGCTGGTCCGGTCGGGGGTCCAGGCGGAAGTCCAGGATGGGTGGATCCGGGTCCACGACGATCTCCACCGCACGCAGAGCCCGCCGCACCGTCTCTCGAGAGGGGTGAGCCAGCAGAAGAACCGGCTCGTGCACGTGCCGGACGGTGCCGGCGGCCAGGACCGGCTGATCGTCCTCGATCAGGAAGACCGCGTTTTCGCCAGGGATGTCACGGTGGTCCACCACCACGAATTCGGACCAGTCCACGCCGTCGCCGAAGCGGATCTCGCGAATGCGTCCTCTGGGAGAGGGGCTCCGTACCGTGGCACCCCATAGGAAATCGTCCACCGGCAGGTCATCGACGTACCGCTCTTCGCCGGTCAGCTTGGCGAGACCCTCGACGCGCTTCACGCCCCGCCCCGTCGCGACAATCGCACCTCCCAGCGAGCCATACGTGAGTTCCCAGTGGGACTTCCATGGATACACGGAATTCGGAATCCTGAAAGTGTGTGGGATTGCCCGGTGGTGGCAATACGGAGCAGGCGCAGCCCCGCGTGGGCTCAGACCCAGGCCCGGTCTCAGCTCCACAGGGTCAAGCTCGGCTTGCTGGAGTCAAGCGCAGTCCGTCCGAGACAGCGTCGGCTCCCTGGGGTCGGCACCAAGCCGCCGGGCTCAGCCTTCAACCGGTGGCGTGCCAGGCCGCCAGCAGCTCTGCCTCCCGCTCGGGCGAGAGACCCGCGCGGAGGTTCGCCTGGCGCTCCGGCGGACGGGAGAAGTGGTAGTCCAGGGTGTCCCTGGCTGTCACCGCCAGGGGCCGGAACGTGAGGCCCAGCTCCACCTCCCTGGAGAGGTCGAAGCGAGCGAATCCCTCGCGACCGTCTCGCGGGGGCATCCACACGGGAACGTCCGAGTATGGGCGGACTCCTCGATGCAGCAGAAAGTCGGTGTCCACCCAGGT
>JBDHKE010000130.1:0-9917 GCA_039586555.1 Gemmatimonadota bacterium
GGGAGCGTAGCGCGCCCCCCCTCTCCGCCCTCCCCCCGTTGGACGAACACGAAGTCCCTGCCGATGCGCACGGTGATGGGCCTTCCCGTCTCGGGATCGTCTCCCAGGGGGATCTCGGGGATGCCGATGCGGGGCATCTCTTCCTCGATCTCGTTCAAGAGACCCTTCTCGCCCTCCTCGTCCCCCCGGTAGAAGGAGGAGAGGAAGGCCACCGGATCCACCTCACCCGAGGCGATGTCGTCGAGAGAGTCTTCCATCCTCGCCGTGAACTCGACGTCCACGTAATGTGCGAAGTGTTCGCGCAGAAGATGGGTCACCGCCATTCCGATGTACGTGGGGACGAGTGTACCGCCCTTCTTCACCACGTACTCGCGCTCCTGAATGGTGGAGATCGTAGGCGTATACGTGGACGGCCGCCCGATCCCTTCCTCCTCAAGCTTCCGAACCAGCGACGCTTCCGTATAGCGTGGCGGGGGACGGGTCTCGTGCCCTTCCGGGATCAGGTCGAGGATCCGTATTCGATCCTGCTCTCGCCCGATCTCCAGCCCCTCGGTCAGCGGCGGTAGAAGAACGTCTTCCCGGGCGCCGCCCGAGACGCGCCGAAATCCATCGAACCGAAGGACGGATCCGCTGGCCCTGAAGGTGCACGGTATACCATCGAGCGTCACCGAAAGGTCGGCGCTGGTCTGGTCCAGTCGGGCATCCGCCATCTGGGAAGCCACCATGCGGTTCCAGATCAGCCGGTAAAGCGCCCGTTGAGTGGGGTTCAGGAACCGAGCCACGGCCTCAGGCGTGCGGCGGATCTCCGTGGGTCGGATCGCTTCGTGGGCTTCCTGAGCCATCTTCGACCGAGTCTTGTACCGACGCGGACCCTGGTAGTAGCGGATACCGAACTCGCGCCGGATGTACTCTGCCGCGTCCTCGAGCGCCTTGTTGCTGAGCGTCACCGAGTCCGTGCGCATGTATGTAATCAGGCCCTCCCGCTCGCCCTCGCCCAGGTCTATACCCTCGTAGAGCCCCTGCGCGACCATCATGGTCTGCTTGGGAGACATGCCCAGTGCCGAGCTCGCCGCCTGTTGGAGCGTCGACGTGATGAAGGGGGGAGGAGGCCTCTGTGAAGCCTCCTTCCTCTCCACACGGGCCACGGTCCAGGGAAGGGTGCTCCGAGCCCCACGAGCGACCCGCTCCGCCTCTTCGGGTCCGAACACGAGGGCATCCGAATCGTCTTTCAGGTGACCGCTGGTCGGGTCGAAATCCCGGCCGCCCGCGAGTCTGCGTTCACCGACCTCGACCAGAGCCGCCCTGAACTCCCCCTCAGGCGACGACAGCACCGCCGCCACGTCCCAGTACTCGGATACCTTGAAGGCCCGACGCTCTTCCTCGCGTTCCACGATCAGGCGAAGGGCCACGCTCTGGACCCGTCCGGCGCTCAACTTCGTTCGGACCTTCTTCCAGAGAACCGGCGAGAGGGAGTATCCGAAGAGCCGGTCCAGCACCCGCCGAGCCTCCTGAGCCCTGACCAGCTGCTGGTCCACGTCCCGTGCGTTCTCCAGGGCCTCGGTGATCGCGCCCCGAGTGATCTCGTGGAAGGTGATGCGGAGCACGGGCACCCTGGGGTTGAGGACCTCCAGCAGGTGCCAGCTGATCGATTCGCCCTCGCGATCCTCGTCGGTGGCGAGAATCAGCTCGTCCGCCTTGGCCAGCAGATTCCTGAGCTCCTGGACCCGCTTCTTGCTTCCCTTCGGAACGACGTACACGGGCTCGAAGTCGCCTTCCGTATCCACCGCGAGGCGAGCCCAGGGCTTGGACCGCAGCTTCACCGGGATCTCGCTGGCCGAGCTGGGAAGGTCCCGGATATGCCCGTAACTGGCCACCACGTTGTACTCGGAGCCCAGGAATCTCTCGATCGTCTTCGCCTTCGCGGGCGATTCCACGATCACGAGACGCTTCTTTCTTCCCTTATTCGATGCCATCTCTCTCAGTTTCCGGGCCCCGCCACCAGGGCGTCAGCCCGATTCGGCCTCTGACCCTTTGATCCGCGCGGCGATGCCCTTCGCCAGGGCCTCGATCCCCTCAGACTCACTATCGAGGAAGAGCGCCGCCGCCCGGTAATGGACCTCACGAGCTCGCATCAGGCGAGTCGCCGTCCTCACCGGGTCGGGTGTATCCAGCAGGGGTCGACCCACGAGGCTCCCTCGGTTTCGCCGCACCGCCGTTTCCGGCGACACCTGGAGCCAGACCGAGAGAGTGCCTGCCGGGAGGTCCTTCAAGCGACCGGACTGCGCGGCCCAACCACCGCCCACCGCCAGCACGACCTCGTTCCGGCTCAGCAGCTGGGCGCCCACGACCGCTTCCAGATCCCGGAAGCGGCCCTCCCCGTGGACCCGGAAGATCTCGGAGATGGAGAGACCCACCTCCTCCACGATCGCCTCGTCGAAGTCGACGAACTCCCACTGCAGAAGATCCGCCAGGGCCCTCCCGACGGAGGACTTCCCGCTTCCCATGAAGCCAACGAGAAGCACTCGGCGGAAGGGGCCTCGATCACCGCTCCCCATACCCACGATCGGTCAGGTACGCGACGTACGCCTCGAAGTTCCTCCGCACCTCGGTCATTGAATCTCCCCCCACCTTCTCCAGAACCGCGTCCGCCAGAACCAATGCTAGCATGGCCTCCCCCACCACCCCAGCCGCCGGGACCGCGCAAACGTCGCTTCGCTCCACCGCGGCCGGTCGAGGTTTGCCATCTCGAAGATCGACGCTCGGAAGGGGCTTCCGAAGAGTCGAAATGGGCTTCATGGCTGCGCGCAGGACAATAGGCTGCCCGGTGGTGACCCCTCCCTCCAGTCCGCCAGCCCGATTGGTGGCCCGCCCGAATCCCCCACTTCGCAGTTCCTCTGGACCTGGCACGATGGGATCGTGAACCTCCGAGCCCACTCGGCGAGCTCCCGCGAATCCCATGCCGATCTCAACGCCCTTCACGGCTGGAACGGCCATCATCGCCGCCGCGAGTCGTCCGTCCAATCTCCGGTCCCACGAGACGTAGCTTCCCAACCCGACGGGCACCCCCCGGGCTACGACCTCGAACACTCCACCCAGTGAATCCCCCTCCTCCTTCACCCGATCGATCTCCTGCATCATCCTGCGCGCCGCATCGTCGTCGAGGCTACGCACCGGGGAGGCATCCGCAACGGCGTTGAGATCGTCCGGAAGCGAGTCGGCTGCCCTGGCCTCCACGCCGCCGATACATGTCACATGGCTGCCGATGTGGATCCCCAACTCACGCACGAACACCTTGGCCACAGCCCCACAGGCCACCCGCGCCGCCGTCTCACGAGCACTCGCCCGCTCCAGCACGTCCCGGGCGTCGCGCCGGTCGTATTTCAGGACCCCCACCAGATCCGCGTGGCCCGGCCTGGGGACATACATGGGCCGAAGCGCTTTGGGGTTCTCTCCAAGATCGGGCGGGAGGTGGCCCATGGCCCGCTCCCAGTTCTTCCAATCGCGATTCCAAACCAGCATCGCGATCGGCGAGCCGAGGGTCTCGCCGAGACGAACCCCGGCGACGAGCTCCGCCCGATCCGCCTCGATCCTCATCCTTCTCCCGCGTCCGTAGCCGGACTGTCGACGCCTCAGCTCGGGATTGACATCCCGATCCATCACCAGTGGCAGGCCTGCGGGGATCCCCTCGAGGACCGCGACGAGTCCACGACCGTGCGATTCGCCTGCCGTGCGGCAGGTGATCCGTCCGGAAGTTGCCATCCCAACGCTCCGTCGGAAGAAGGAAGAGCCCGGCTCTTCGCCGGGCCGGCCTATCCTAACCGGGTCGCGCGGCGGGACTCACCGCCCTTCGGTCAGGGATTGCCCAACCTTGCCCCGGGCTCCTTCGTCACGCTGAAATAGGCAGGCACAGACACATGGGCAAGCGGATCTTGGACCGGAAAGAGCGTGTGACTCGATCTGGCGGGGGCCGGGGGGGGCGGCGGGGGTGGGGGCTCTTCAGGCTCCTCCTCCACCTTCTGCAGCAGGAAGATGTCCAGGGTATCGGCCCCGACGTTCCCCCAGATATCCGTGGCGGTAACGACGATGCTCACCGACTCGGCAGCGCCGTCACCGGTGGGAACGAGAAACCGTTTGAGCACCGTATCCTTGCTGGGATTCAGGAGCTCCACTCGCTTCTGCGCCAGGCGTTCGACGACCTCGTCCGTGCCCAGGTCGGGATCGCCCCGGAAGGCAAGACCCTCCAGCACGACATTCGCCACACCCCAGAAGTCACGAAGCTCCACCTGAACGAATACGGAGTCCTCGTATGCAACGGAGTCTCCCGGCGACGGCTGGACGACCTCGACGAAAGGCGGCTCATCGTCACCAATCAGGATGATCCCCACGGTGTCCGCCCCAACGTTCCCCTGCACGTCTATGGCGGTAACTACCACGCTGGCCGCTTCGGACACGTTCAGTGACGTGGGCTCCAGAAATCGGGTGACGATGGTGTCCCGTGGGGGAAAGGGATACTGAACCTCCTTGCCGACGAATCGCGGCACGATCGAGTCCGTCCCGAGGTCGGCGTTGCCGCGGAACACGACCCCCTCCAACCGAACGGTGGCGATTCCATCGTTGTCGTGGAGAAGGGCGGCGACGAACAGAGAATCCGTGGCGAGAAGGTCCTCTCCCTCGATGGGTACGAGGAGCTCCACCGTGGGGGGCTCCTCGTCAACGAAGATGATCTCGAGGAGCTGACCTGCCTCGGCCCATCCCAGGTTTCCCTCCACATCCTGGGCGAACCCCTGCACCGAATAGAGCCCGACCCCGACAGTCTCCGGAATCGTGAAGACGAATACGGTGTCGAGCTGGAGCCCGGTGGTGGCCGCCAGGTCGTAGGCAATCGTATCGCCCGCGGGTCCAAGGACCTGATAGCCGAGCCGGGAAAGGCCCACGTTGTCCGAAGCGGAAACCGACAGCTCCACCGGGTGACCCAGAACAGCCGTGGCAGACCCCAGGCTCACGCTCACCTCGGGGTTTGTCCCGTCGAGAACCCGCACCGTGTCGGTGGCTACGGGGCTCACGTTCCCCCGGGCATCCACCGCAACCGCGGATACGACCAGAATCGTATCGAACACGAGGGCAGGAACGTTGAACGCGAAGTCTGCGATGATGTCGAGGTCTGACGCGACGATCTTCGTCCCCTGATCCTCGTCGAAAGCGCCACGGACGCGGACGTGTATTGAGTCGACCCGGAGCTCGCCGATGGCCCGCACCCTGACGTCGAGCACGGAGGACGAGCGAATGGCCGCTGGGACCCGGAGCTCCAGAATGCGCGGGCCGTCGGCTCGCCCGACGTCGAAGAGGTTGTCTCCTTCGCAAGCCCCTATCAGCCCGAGCGCCACCAGGACAACGAGCCTCGGGAGACGAGCGACCTGGAACCCTCGATCACAGCGCATGACCAATCTCCTCGGCGCTCTAGTTCCGGACGATGTAGGGAGTAACTAGGATCATCAGGTCCCGCTGAATTTGAGACTCCCTGCTCACCCGGAAGAGACGCCCCAGGAGCGGGATATCCATGAGGAAGGGTATCCCGGCCCGGCTTTCCGTCCGTTCGGTCACGGTCAGTCCGGCGATGACCACGGTCTCACCGTCCTTCACGAGGACCCGGCTTTCCGCCTCCTGCGTGCGGAAGATGAATCCGGCGTCGGAGGCGGCCAGCTCGGCCGCCGAGCGCTCGGCGCGGATCCGCATGAGGATGTTGTCGCCAGCCGTGACGTGGGGCGTAACTTCAAGAACTATGCCCGTCTCCTGCAGCTCCACAGTGGCCTGCGGCACCGCGATACTGGCCTGGCCTCCCCCCGCACCCCCGGCCACTGCGGCCTGGGCATCGATGACTCTGAGAGGCGTCCGTTCACCGACGAGGACCTTGGCGGGTTGGTTGTCGAGCACCGTGAGGCGAGGGGCGGCCTGCACGTCGCTCATCTGCACCGACTCTAGCGCCTCGATGAAGTTGAGCAGCGTGTACCGACCGAGGAGAAGAGAAGTGAGAACCGTGACCGTGGGACCCGCCACCCGGTTGTTGGCGTTCCCGAGAGCCGCGATCGATGAGCCGCCGAGGGAGATCACGTCCGTTCCCTGGTTCACCTGCTCGTCGGGCGGCTCGATGACTCCGTCGCCGTCCAGGTCGATTCCTCCAGGCGTGAGGAAGTTCAGCTGGTTCCCCTGGGAGTCCTTCAGGTCGTAGGTGACTCCGAACTCGTCGAGGTCGGTACGGTTCACGAAGATGATCTTGGCAGCGATCGTTACCTGGGGCGTCTCCACGTCCAGCTGGCCAATCAAATCCTCCACCGACTCTAGAACTCTGGGGACGTCGGTCACGACGAGGGTGTTGGTGCCGATGCCCACCGACACTCTTCCTCGATCTGTGAGAAGGGCGCGGACGGGCTCCTGAAGCTCCTCGGCGGTGGCGAAATTGATCCGGAACGGTCGGGTCACCACCTGCTCGACCTGCTCCCTCTGGGAGAGATTCTCGATGTTGTCCACCCGGATGATGCCGCTCTCCAGCTCCTTCGCCGCCAGACCGCGAGACTCCAAGATTGTCTCCAGCGCCACGTCCCAGGGTTGGTCCCTGATGTCCGCGGAAATCGTGAGCCCCTCCACCTGTGACCCCGGTACGATGGACCGGCCGCTGAACTCCGCGAAGGTGAACAGCACCTCCTCGATGGGAGTGTTGGTGAAGGAGACCGTGACCCGGGGGGCTTCCTGGAGGACGGGCCTGCTCGGGGCCGCCGGCTCTTCTTCCCAGTCGTCCACGATCGCGTCCGCCGGTTCTCCGGGAAGGGCTGCCGATGACCAGGGTTCGAACGGTCCGGAAGGGTTCTCCAGGGAGACCTGGACGTACCCTACGCCGCGGGAAACCTGGTACTCCAACGCGGATTCCAGCTCCACCACCACCCGCACGATCTCTCGAGTCATCTGGCTGGTCCGGATGGCCCGGATCCCACCCCGGTCGATCCCGAAGAACTTCTCTTGCGGAAGCGCATGCCGGGCACCCATGAAATCCACGACCAGGCGATGGGGGCCTTCCATCGTGAAGTGTCGGAGCCGGAACTCGCCCTCCACTTGCACGATGACCTCGGTCCGCTGGGCCGCCGGCACGACGGTCAAACTCGTGACCGACCCCTCCGGGGGAGCCAGCATGAGGCTGGCCAGGACCGCAGCGGTAAGAATCATCTGGTATCTCCTCCCATCGGTCTCTTCAGCTCGAGCGTCTTCTGCTCCGAGAGCCCGAACTCCCGCACATCGAACACCACGAGCGCGGGCCGAATCTCCAGTACACGGATGTTGCCCAGGACGTCACCTCGGCGGACACGGTATGTTCTCGAGGAGCTTGCCACGTCCCCCCCTCCCCTCGCGAGCTCTCCCGCGCCCAGGAGGGCCACACTGAGGTCCGGATCAGGAGAATGCAGGATGCCCAGCAGCGTGAGCTCTTCAAACAACGGGCCGTCCGCGCTCCCGGCGAGAAGCGACTTGAAGGGATTGCGACGCTCATAGACGGGATAGGAGAAGACCTCTCTCTCTAAGACCAGCTCCATTGAATCCACGCTCAGCGCCGTCGAGCGCACCGAGTCCTGCGTCGGCGGACTGATGGGTCGCGCGGGCACCGGCGGCCCCTGAGCCTCCAGGCAGGGGACGAACACCGCCAGGAGACCTCCAACAAGGGAGCTTCGCCCGACCACCGGCACTTTCCGCATCACGCCCCCCCTACTTCTTCTTCGAGAGTCTCGAGCGATCCCCCTCTGGACTCCGGCACGATGTAGGTCTGGATGCGGAAGCGAGCTTCCACCGGAGCTTCCGCCTCGGTCATCTCTTCGACGCCCTGGTAGGGGGTAAGCTCCAAGTTCGTGGGCGTGACGATGCGTTGAAGGGAGGCAATCGCGGCGAGGAACCTTCCGATGTCGTGGTACTCTCCGACGACGCCCAACTCGTACACCTGTTTCGAGTAGATCACCGTCGAGTCTGCAGGTTCGGTCTGCATCGACGCCAGGTCCGGGCGCATGAGCGCCAGGTCCACATTCGTGCGGCGCGCTTCGGTAGCCATAGAGGCCAGGAGTGCCGGAACCTCCTCCCGCTGCGGGATCAGCTGCTCCAGCTGTACCAGATGCCGTTCGTACGTCGCCAGACGCTCCTCGAGCTCGGGCGTTCCACCCACAGCCAACGTTCGTGCCCGCCGATTCCGGTCCTGGAGCTGCTCCAGGCGAGCCTCCAGCTCCCCCGCCTCTTCCTTCTTCGGCCCGTACACGAAAGAGTGGAACAGGTAAACCAGGGCGAGTGAGCCGATGACCGCGAGCAGCGTGTTCCGCTTCTTCGGATCCTCGGGTATGATGGCCATCGCTGACTCGACCTCCGTTCAGGGAAGTCTGCTGCCGAAGAGCGGCACCGTTTCCAGGATCTCCGGGGGCGGAACCTCATAGAGACCCTGCAGCGTGAAGTCATTCACCATCCGGTCCGCTCCGTCCTCTCCGGTCTCCAGAATCTGCTGCGTGGTGATCAGGGTCACATTCCGTATGAAGGGCGACGCCTCCAGGTTCTCCATGAAGCGAGTGAGAGCAAGGTTGTTGCCAGACTTGCCCGTGATCTCGAATCCGAGAGCTCCTTCTTCCGAGATCTGGAGAAGACCGGTGAGCCATGTGTAGTCCGGTAACGCGCGAGCCACCTCGTCCATCATGTGCGCCCAGACGTACCGGTCCCCGTCGATCTCCTGAAGAAGGGCCACTTTCTGGGCGATCGAGTCGCGGCGGGCTCTCAGGTTCTCGATCTGGCCGATCACCTCCGCGAGTTGGGTCGAATCCCGGGCAGCCTGCTCTATCTCCAGCGTCAGGGACTCGATCCGCCCTCCGGTCTGGAGGTACTGATACAGGACGTAGCCCAAAGCGATGATGATGATGACCCCCGCACCCAGCATCCAGCGATCTGCGGAGATCTTCCTCCGGCGCGGCCCTATAGCCCTCTTCCTGCGGCCCCGCGGTGTCCGCTTCTTGCCTCCGGGAAGAAGATTGACCTCGATCATCGATTCCGAACCGTCGTCACGCGTCACCCGCGCCTGAGTGCCAATCCCAGGGGAAGAAGAAGCATCGGAGCCGCCTCGCCCAGATCGAATCCTTCGCCGGCCCCGGGTCTAACGGGCGTCCGCTCGAAAGGATTCACGATCTCCGTCTGCACCCCCATTCTCTGGCTCAGCGTTTGGGCGAGTCCGGGAAGCCGGGCTCCTCCCCCGCTCAAATAAACCTTTCCGAGCCCAGCACCCGCCTTTTGCGTCATCAGGAAGGCGGAGGCTCGCTCGATTCCGATGGCCACTTCATCCGCGGCCATATCGACGAACCGCCCCAGATCGGCAGCCTTCTGCCGCCCCTGCACCACCTCCTCGGCCTCTTCCGCCGTCAGACCGCGCTCCCTCTGAAGATCCTCACGCACCTTGCGAGATCCGAAGGGGATGTCCCGCGTCAGCACGGGAACGCCGTCCTCCAGGATGTTCACGTTCGTCGTCTCGTGACCCACGTTCACGAGCGCCACATTCCCCTTCATGGCCTCCGGATAGTTGTGCTGGAAGGCGTTGTGAAGAGCGAACGCGTCAATGTCGATCAGGGCCGGAGACAGGCCCGCATTCAGGAGCAGGCTGGTCTTGTCGTCCACGAGCTCCCTCTTGGCCGCGACGAGGAGGACGTCCATTCGAAGGCCCTCATCCAGCGGGTTCAGGACCTGGAAGTCGAGCTCCACGTTGTTGATGTCGAAGGGAACGTGCTGCTCCGCTTCCCAGCGGATCACGTCCCGTGCGTCCGACTCGTTCATGCGGTCCATGGAGATCTTCTTAATGATCACGTCGTGGCCTCCGACGCTCGTGATCACCTCACGAACCTTCAGGCCGGCGTCCTCCA
>JBDHKE010000131.1:0-18740 GCA_039586555.1 Gemmatimonadota bacterium
ATTGAGTTGTAGAAGCTTGGCAGACATCGGTCCTCCATGACTTAGGTGTAACTCGGTTACTGGCTCTTTTCAGAAACCGCATCTCGGATCGTTATCCTTGTTCCAGAGACGGATGTGAAAGTGATTATCATGCATCGGTGTATCCCGGTGGATCCTTGCCGGCAGACCGTTGTTTCTTGCATGGTCGCGCATCGATTGAACCAGACGATCGTCGCCGATCCAGATTTCCTTCAGGTTCATGCCGCCCACGGTCATGATAGCCTTCGCCAGCTCCATAGTGCGTTCTAGATCATACACGTCCTTATGACGCCAGGTGACGCGTTCACTGGGTTTTCCATCCATGCCGATGACGTATATGTCAACGTCGTATCCGCAGCGGCGGGAGCGGTGACCGTTCACCAGCTCTTTCTCCCACACCGGCGGTGAGCCGCCCTTTACGCTGATGTCTCCGAGGGGAATAGGGGCGAAGTTGTCCCGCGTTTCAAGAGCCTGATCGACACTCCCAGCCGGACGTTCCATCACCATCGTCCCCGGAATATTGGATGGGGGAGAGGGTGGCATGGCTGAGCAAGGAAATCTACGTCGCCGATTGGACCGCAGCGCTGGGCGCTTCACGGCCTGGAGGCACTCGCCGGATTCGCGAGAGCCCGCTGCTATAGCGCCTTCGGGTGTTGGATGGGGTTGGGGCCGGGCGCAACAGGACGAATGCCGCCCTGTGGTGGAAGAACCCTGACAGGAGACGGAATTCACCACCGCCGCGCGGCAGACCCTCGGCCAATTGGACCCGGCCAGGAAGCTACGGAGCTTCGAGCCTATAGGACCGGCTCCGGTCTGTGGAGACTGCCCGGACCTGCACAGCCATCAGCCCTGAAGAAGATGCGACGGGCTTCAGAGCCGGGTCAAGCGATGGCTGCGCGCCCCGGCCCCATAGGGCGCGCAGCCCACAAACGGTACCTCCAATCGCCTCGAGCCCACCGGGAACCCATCCAGGGCTGGCTCAGACATCGAGCATGGGCTTTCCTCACCAGGGACGCGGCTTCCCAATCTCAAGCCTGCACTCGAAATCGGAATCCGAACCGGTCCACGCCCACTCACGGAGGTTCGCTGCTGGCTTGCAGGTCTTTTCCCTGACTCTCATAATCGGGATGAAGACGACTCCGCTCTCTCCCGGTGACCTTCCAGGCCCCGCCGCCTGACACGCGCCCCATCAGGACGCCCGCCCGACGACGAGACCACCGGCCACCGAAGTAGCGGGTTCGTGGCTGAACCAGCCCCGCATTCTGAAGGAGGGGTGACGGATGGAGAGCCTGATTCACGACCTCCGTTTCTCGCTCCGATCCTTGCGGAGGCGCCCCGGCTTCACGGCGATTGCGGTCACGACCGTGGCCCTCGGGATCGGTGTCAATGTCGCCATCTTCAGCGTGGTCCAGTCGGTGCTGCTGCGTCCCCTGCCCTACCGCGACCCGGACCGCGTCGTCCACGTCCTCAACCGGTCCAACACGGTGCCCAGGCTGGCGGTGGGGCCGCGGGACTTCGTGGACTACCAGGAGCAGGCCACCCTGTTCGAGGGCTTGGGTGCGATGCAGACCGCCGCGAGGGACGCGACGCTCACAGGCGCAGACGAGCCCGCGCACGCGATTCTGCAATTCGCCACGGATAATCTCTTCTCTCTCCTGGGTTTCGAGCCGGTGCTGGGAAGGGGGTTCCTACCCGAAGACGCGGCTTTGCCGGGAAGCCAGGAGGAGAGCGACACGGTGCCGTCCAGTCAGGCCCTGCCAGGTACGATCCTGAGCCACGGACTCTGGCAGCGGTACTTCGGAGGGGATCCGGACGTCATCGGCCGGACCCTCAAGATCAACGACATGCGGGCCCAGGTCGTGGGTGTGATGCCGGAAGAGTTCACCATCGTCTTCAACAGCGAACGGGTCAGGGAAGCCCAGCCCGACCTCTGGTTTCCGTACCTCTACGATTTCCGGGAGATCGGTCGGCGAACACGAAGCCTGCGGGTGTTCGGGCGGCTGAAGCCGGATGTGACGGTGGAGCAGGCGCGGGCTCAGATGGACGGGATCTCCAGCCGGCTCCACGAGGAGTTCCCGGAATACCGGAATCAGAACCTCCAGATCCAGGTGTTGCCGGCCCAGCACGACACGGTCAAATCCGTCCGACCCGCGCTGCTCATGCTTTCGGGCGCCGTGGGCTTCCTGCTCCTCCTTTCCTGCGCCAACGTGGCCAACCTGCTGCTGCTGCGGGCCCGGACGAGGCTGAGCGAGGTCTCGGTCCGGGGCGCCCTCGGTTGCGGCCCCCGCCGTCTGGCTCGCCAGATCCTGATCGAGTGCCTGGTTCTGGCGGGCGCGGGGGGTCTGGTGGGGCTCGCCCTGGCGTGGCTGGGGGTCCGACTGCTTATGAACCTGAAGCCCGCCGATCTTCCCCGCTTCGATGCGGTGTCCATCAACGGACCGGTCCTGGCGTTCTCAGTGGGGGTTTCGGTCTTCGCGGCAGCACTCGTCGGATTGCTGCCGGCCATCCGGGCCGGGCGCATCAACCTGGTCGAGGGCCTCAAGGATCAGGCCCAGGGCTCGGTGGGGGGAAGAAGAAGCAGACTCCTCGGCTCCCTGGTGGTCGTGGAGGTGGCTCTCTCTCTGGTGCTGCTCCTGGGAGCCGGGCTGATGATCCGGACATCCGCAGCGCTCCAGGCCATCCGGCCCGGGTATGACCCAGAGGGCGCCTTGACCTTTGCCGTCAACCTCTACAGCGAGGACTATTCCGAAGCCCAAACTCGGATCGCGTTCTTCCAGGAGTTGGAGGATCGCCTCCGGGCCCTGCCCGGCGTCGGGAAGGTGGGAAGCACGAACTGGGTGCCCCAGAGCGGAGGAGGACTCGTAACCGGGTATGCCTGGGACGCGGACAGCGAGGCTCGCTGGCCTGCTGCTCGGGCCGACTTCCGGGTCGTCACCGGCGACTACTTCCGAGCCATCGGCACCCGGCTGCTGGCGGGGCGGTCCTTCTCCGAGATGGAGCTCACGCAGCGCACGCCCTCCGTCATCGTGGACGAGATGCTCGCGCGGCAAGCGTGGCCCGGTGAGGACCCGATAGGCAAGAGCTTCGTTGCCCGCGAGCTCGAAAACCGAGTAGAGGTGGTGGGGGTCGTCGAGCACGTGCGGTCTCCCTACGGGGCCTTGACCGTCGTCGTTCGCGGGTCCGGTGACCTGGGATCCCTCGTGGCTCCCATCCGAGAGGAGATCCGCTCTCTGGACCCCGGGCTCGCCATCCACCACGTGGCAGCCCTCCAGGATCTGTTCAACGTGGAACTGGCCCCCACCCGCTTCGCCCTGGTTCTCATGGGGATCTTTGCGGGTCTGGCCCTGGTCCTGGCCGCCATCGGGCTCTACGGGGTGATCGCTTACAGCGTGCGCCAGCGCACGGCAGAGATCGGGATCCGCATGGCCTTCGGTGCGGACAGAGGCCGAGTCCTTCGCCTGGTGGTGGGGCGCGGGGTGGCGTTGACCGCCGCCGGGGCCGTGGTGGGGGCGGCTGCCACCCTCGCGCTGTCCCGCTTCGTGGCCAGTCTGGTGTATGGGGTGTCGACCGCCGACCCCACGACCATGATCGTGGTGGCGCTACTGCTGGCGGCCGTCGGGCTCCTGGCCTCGTACGTGCCGGCCCGGCGGGCTGCCAAGGTCGATCCGGCGACCGCGTTGAGAGCGATATAGGGAGGGTGGTTCCCTCAGCCCTCCGTGACCCTGGAGATGATCTCCAGACATCGGGCGGCGCCCCACCCGCCTTCCTTCCTTCTTCGCTCGTATTCCTTCCTGGCCAGCCGAAGGATGGTCTTCCTCCGCGCCCCTTTGATGTCCAGCGCCTGTCTCAGTAGCTGCTCCGCTTCCTTCTGGTACTTCGCGATCTCTCCCTGGTAGAACTCGTGATCGTCGGAGTGGCTCCCGTCGGTGGCGCCGCGCCACTCGAACCCGCAGTCCCACTCGTATCCCGCGATCGCCGAGACGTAGATCCCGAAGCCATCCATGAGGCATTCGGCCTTCTTCGTCTTCTCGAGAAGCCCCGCGGCTTCCACGCAGCACCGAACCGCGTCCTCCGGCTGTCTCGTCTTCTCGTAGGCCTGGGCCGCCATTCTCAGGAGGCCCGCGGACCTCTTCCTGTCACCCGCGACGGCAGCCGCCTTCTCGAAGCGGCTGGCGGCCTCCGCGAACCTTCTGTTCTTCGCGAGCTCCGTCGCGGTCGCGATCAGACTCTCCGTCTCTTCGCTCATCCTTTGACTCTTGACACGGGCTGCTCAGTGGGAGTCGCTCCAGCTGGAGCTTCGATTTCGTCGAACAGGCATCTCGCTTGGTGGGGGTACTGTTCCCCAACAGATCGCAGTACTCATGGGCCAAACCGTCCTGCCGATCCGGGTCTCTCGACGCGCCAGCCATGCCGCGTCCTGGCTGCCCGCCATCCAGCCCGAGAGTGGAAACAGTGTCAGGTCGCGGGAGAGACAGGAGCCACAGTGTGCTATCGGCGTTGCACGTCTCGACTCAGGCTTCGGGCCGTAGGTCCAGCAGTCGGCCGGAGGTGGCGGGTCCAGCGGTCAGTTGTTGGGCCGGTCGGTCCGTCTCTGTCCTGCGGCGGACTGGATCAAGGTACGCCTCGAGTGGGATGGGCGCGAGCGGAGAGAGTGACCGCCGGCGCGCTTCAAACCAGCATGCTCACAGAGACTGCGCTCGCGCACGAGCTCGGCGTATCTGTCCTTCGTCCAGCAGATCGGCGGTCACGACGCGGGGGTGGCGCTGACCGTACATGAGGTTGCTGGTCGTGGTCACGTGATGAGGAGTATTGAGAAGCACGTGGCCCAACTCGTGAGCCAGGATTCTGCCATGGAACCCCTCAAGGGCATTGGTCGCCCGGGCCACGGCGGCGATGCGACCGCCACCCCAGCCGCCTTCGTTGGACGGCAGGTCGTGCACAAAACTCACGGAGATCCCCGAGGTCGGACTGAGTTGGTTCTGAAAGCGAGCCCACATCCCGCGTTCGTCGGCCGGCACCACCACGGTGCGCTCGGAGACCGTGACCGGGGCGAACTCGATCGCAGCCTGAGCCCAGATGCGGTTCGCAACGGCAAAGGCGCCGTTGATCTCTGCCGCGCTCCACAGGGATGGCAGAGCCAGTCCGCTGGCAAGTGACTGCAGCATCTGCCCCTGAGGGCCAGTCGCTCCCTGGCGCCTAGGCTGCCCGCGGACATTCTCCGGGAACAGGGAAAGGACGTAGGCTTGGATGGCGACCCGGATCGGGTCCATGGAGGTCCCCCTATATGCTCAGCAAGGATGCCTCGTATCCGCCAGCTGCGGACGCGGCGGCGATTCTCCGACCCTTCCAGCTCAAGCCTAGGGCCAGCGAACGGCGTTGTCGAGGCATGAGGAAAGGCGGCCCCCGAAAGGGCCGCCCGGCCTCCCATCATGTGGGACCCTCCTCGGGTTCACCCCGAGGTTCCTCCAAGCTACAACCGCGCTACGAGGGTTGGAACTGCTGTGACGGAGCGTTGTTGAGCTCGTTGGAGATGTCCACGAAGATGTTTCCGATGGCGTTGCGCAAGAAGAGAAGCGCGAGGATGAGCCCGATCGCCACCAGCGCGATGATCAGGGCGTACTCGACGAGCCCCTGCCCTGAGTCATCCGACCAGAGGGTCTTGAGTAGCTGCATGTGATGCTCTCCCTACGGCATTGGGCCGCTTGAAAATGGAGTTTCGACGCCTTCCGCGAGTCGAAACAACGTCACGTGACCCGAGACACGGCTCGCAACGAGCATGCCAGACCGGGCCGGTGTGCGTCAATCATACCGTCAGGGCGCCTGATGGAGATACGACCGACCCTCGCGGGTGAGCCTGTTCGGCCGATCGTGACTGGGCCTGCGCAGGAAACCCTGCCGGTCCCTTTTGTACTGAAATTCGCTGATGGTGGCGTCGCCGGATGCCGGGCCACCATGATTCTCGCCGGAAAGTCCTGTCCCCTGATGGAACAATGTACGACCACTGCCCCGCTGCGCGATAGGGTAGAACCGACCTCCGTGAGGTTCTCCACCTGGACCTCCATCGCCCGTTCCAGCGTCGGCAAGGCGAGGCCACGGAGTGGCCCTCGCCGCAGGCTCCTGCCCCAGAGTCAGTCGCTTCCCGCCTCGGAGATCCGTAGCAGCAGCTCGACATTCCTCAGGCCCTCCCCGCCGTCGACTTCCGGGCGCCGGTCCTGCCGCACCGCCGCCGCGAAGTCATGGATCTCCCCGAGGTAAGGGTCCACAGCAGTGAAACGGAGCGGCCCACGGTTCGTCCTCACCGAGCCCCGACCCAGGGGTCCCAGCGTGTTGTTCCCGACCGCCCAGCCCTCCGAGCCATAGACCTCGACCCGGTTGGGGGATTCGAACAGGACCGAGGAGCAGAACTCCGCCGTGGCTCCGTCCTCGAACTGGAGGGCGACCACGGCGGTCTCGTCGTGAGGCGTGCGCCAAACCGACCGGTTCACGACGCTCCGGACTACCTGGACCTCTCCGCAGCGGGGGACCATGAACCAGCGGATCAGGTCCAGCAGATGGGTTCCCACGCCCGCGAGACTCCACCAGCGGCCCACGTTGGAGTGGGCCCGCCAGTTGGAGGCGTCAGGGGCAGGCCAGGCCCACTGGGCGCGCATGTGTCGAAGGTTCCCGAGCGCGCCAGCCCGGATGCGGTCCTCAAGGCGTCGATGGCCCTGGTGCCAGCGCAGGTGATAGGCCACCGCCAGCTTCACTCCGGCATCCTCACACGCCCGCACCATCGCCTCGCCCTCCTCCGCGGACGTGGCCATGGGCTTCTCCACAAGCACGTGCTTGCCTGCGCGCGCGGCAGCGATGGTCTGATGCGCGTGCAGCTTGTCGGGCGTGGCGATGACCACACCGTCCAGCTGCGGGTCGCCGAGCAGGACCGCGAGGTCAGTGTGCGCGGGTTCGGGGGCGCGGGCCCGGTGCGCCTTCGCGAAGGCAGCAGCGCGGTCGGCGCTCCGGCTGAGGACGCTCCACAACTGGACGCCATCGGCGATTCGGATGGCCGGCGCGAGTCGCCCGTCCGCGATGCCTCCCGTACCGAGGATTGCCAGGTTCACCACCGGTCTCCCGTGCTCGCGTTCATCGGGTTGCCCCTGCCCCACCTCTCTGTGGAGAGCCCCGCCTCTCTCTCGGTCGGGCGGAAGGTCCGCGGACAGGACTCACATGAATGTTTCGAGGCGAGAGGGTTCTTCCAGCGCTCGCAATCTGAAGCTTCAGGGATCGTGGCCGCAATCGGATCGCGACCGGGGGTCACAGCGCGACTCCTTCCGGGACGGGGCGCTCTACTGAGGCGGCGGCCCAGAGGAGCGGCCCGGCCCCTGCTCCGCAACCGAAAGGACATAGGCCACCAGATCCCAGGTTTGCTCCCTATCCAGGATCTTCCACGAGGGCATGGGCGTTCCCCGAACACCCTCTCGGATGACGTAATAGACCCACCTGGGGGTCACCCTCCTCCGCCATGCCGCCTCGGTGAAGTCAGCCGCCGGGACGGACAGAGCACGCCGTCGGCCCCGGCCGTCGGCCCGTTCGCCGTGACAGAGGGCGCAATGCTGCACGAAGAGAGTCCTGCCTCGGGATCGAGCACTCGGCGACGCCAGGACGGAGTCCGGTACCTCCACGCCGCTGTACGGTGGGGGTAGGTGCGGGGAGTCGCACGACCACGGTCCAAGCACGAGCGCTCCAACCACTCGAAGGAGCCGTCTCCAGCGATCGGTTTCACTCACCTTGCTTGCGAGGTGGACGCATCGGACCATTTCGCCGAATTTTGCGGTTCGGCTTTGGGTTGATCTCCAACTGGCGACGCGCGATGCAAGCGGATGGGAACGACTACCCCCATGAGAACCGAAACGGGCGATCCAGCTTACTCAAACACGCGTGGGAGGTGGGCGGAGTCTCGCGACTTGTGGTCGTGCTCGGGCTGACCGCGAGTGCAGCGTGGGCCATCCTGGTGGCGGTTCGAACCGTCGAGTTCATCGCCCTGACCGCTCGACAACCTGGCCTTGCCGCGGTGTACAAGGTATCCCTGATTGCACTCGTGGTGATTGTGGTTCTGTTGCTCGTTATTCACCTGCCCACCCAATGGTTGATGTACGTGCTACACAGGCTCGATGAGCGCCGCCGCACGAGATCGCGGTAGGAGGCAAAGAAGCCTCACAGACCCAGAGCGTCGGCAGAAGTCCTACCACGTTGCGACGCTGCCGACTCATCCCGTGCTCCACCGTCCATGGCTGAGGCAAGATCATATCCCAGGTTGCGGGCTTCCACTGCAATCCTCTCCACCAGATTCTCAAGCTGCTCCTCCACCGGCCGTGAGCGACCGAGGCCCAGCTTCAGAGTCTCGGGGACCAGACCTAGCAGCACCAGCCTCTGCGGATAGGCATCGAGGAGATGCAACGCGTCAAGGAGGTCGGCCACCCCGACCTGGTGACAGGACAGGCGACTCCGCACTGCTGGCTCTACTTCGTCACCTTCGAGTCGGATGAGGGTGCCTGGAGGACCGACCCCCTGGATGGCGTCGACGAGGATCACATCGTCACTTTCTTGTATATGCGACAGCAACGCGAGCCCCAGCGTGCCACCGTCCAGGGCGCGAACCCCTTCGGGTAGCCCGTACTGACGACGGAGCCGTTCGATTGCCGCGACTCCCAGCCCGTCGTCACCGCACAGCACGTTGCCCAATCCGAGAATCAGGAGAGACTCGGACCTGACCGAATCCCCCATCAGCCGGCTCCGGCCTCCTCCGCCGCCAGGTCCTCGGGCCGCGCGAATCGAAACCCCGAGAACATGGACTCGATCGTGCCGTTTCGCGCCGCGCGAGCCACGAGCAGGGCACAGGACACATGGTGAATGACGAACAGGACGAGCAACCACATGCCCGTGTGGTGGATCCAGCGGGCAGTCTGGAGCCCGCCGAACAGCGGCAAAAGGCCCGAGAAGATCTGCATGGGCGAATCCACTCCAGCCTGAACCGAGAAGATGGCGTAGCCGGTCAGCGCCATGAGGAGACACAGGGCATAGACAAGGATGTACGTAAGCCCCGCCAGGGGGTTGTGGCCGACGAATCTCGGGGTGACCGCTCGAAACAGCACGTAGAACTTGAGCCATTCCCACGCCATCTTCCATCGGCCACCGGTCGTGGGAACGAGCTGATTCCACCGCGCGTAGCGATTCCCCACGAACATCCACACGATCCGGGCCAGCTCGGAAAGACTGAAGACGATGGCGGAGAAGAAGTGGATCGCCAGCACCGTTCCCATCACGAACTCCTGGCCCGCCGGATCGGGAGCCGTGATGAAGGGGTGACCGATGTAGAAACCGGTGATCGCCAGAAGGGTGATGGACACCGCCAGGAGCCAGTGCGTGATGCGGACGGGCAAGTCCCACACGTAGACACGAACGAGCCCAGCCGCCACCGGCGTGGCCGCCGCGGTATGCGCGGCCGATACAGGCGCGCCGCTCACAGGACCCTCACATTCGTCAGCTCGCGACCGTTTCGGTCAACGACATGGACGCCGCAGGCGATGCAGGGATCGAACGAGTGTAAGGTTCGCAGGATCTCGATGGGCTGTTCGCCGTCGGCCACGGGAGTGCCGACGAGCGCTTCTTCGTAGGGTCCTCGCTGTCCCTGGGCGTCCCGGGGCCCCGCGTTCCACGTGCTGGGAACCACGCATTGGTAGTTGGCGATCTCGCCGTCCATGATGTGAACCCAGTGACCCAGGGCGCCGCGGGGCGCCTCGTGAAAGCCCGCTCCGGAGCAGTCCCTGGGCCAGGTATCCGGATCCCACTTCGAGTTGTCGTGGATGTCCAGCTGACCCCGGTCCATGTTGTCAGTGAGCTCGTCGAGCCAACCGTCGAGCTTCTCCGCCAGGACAAGCGTCTCGATGCCTCGAGCCGCAACCCGTCCCAGGGTGGAGAACAGCGCCTCGGGTCCAACACCGAGCTGGCCGAGTGCATAATCGACAAGCTCTTGTACCCTCGGGTGTCCGGAAGCATAAGCGACCAGCATGCGCGATAGGGGGCCGACCTCCATGGGCCTGCCATCGTAGCGGGGTGCTTTGAGCCAACTGTATTTGCCTTCCGTGTCGAGGTTGTCGTACGGGGGTTCGGGACCAGTGTAGTTGGGCCTCGTCTCCCCACGAGAGGGGTGGAGCCCCTGGTCGTCTCCTTCCTCATACTCGAACCACGAGTGCGTTACATACTCCGTGACCCTGGATGGATCGAACGGCTCGACCGCGGACAGATCTCGATCGAAGATCACCCCGGACGGAAGGAACAGTGGCGCGTTGGGACCGTCCGTTTCCGGGTACTCGCCGTACACCAGGTAGTTGCCCACGCCGGCTCCGTGGCCAGCCCAATCCTTGTAGAACGACGCAACCGCCAGGAGGTCCGGGATGTACACCTTCTCCACGAATTCACGCGCCCCCGCGATCAGCTTCCGCATGGTGGAGATCGTGGTGATGTTGATCGACGCCTGCTCGTCCGGATCCATGGGGGTTGCCATGCCCCCCACGAGGAAGCTCTGCAGGTGTGGGTTCTTTCCGCCAAGAACGGCGTGGATCTTGATGAACTCCCGCTGCCAGTCCAGAGCCTCCAGGTAATGAGCCAGCGCGAGCAGGTTCGCCTCTGGTGGCAGGCGATACGCCGGATGGCCCCAGTAGGCGTTGGCGAAGGGCCCCAGCTGACCCCGGTCCACGAACTGTTGAACACGATCCCTCACGCCGCGGAAGTAGCTCGCGCTGGAGAGCGGCCAGTCGGAGATCGACTGGGCCAATTGAGCGGTCGCCGCGGGATCGGCCGAAAGGGCCGAGACGATGTCGACCCAATCGAGGGCGTGCAGATGGTAGAAATGAACAACGTGGTCCTGGACCATCTGGGACGCCATGATCAGGTTGCGCAGCAGGCGTGCATTGGAGGGCGGCTGCGCTCCGATGGCGTTCTCGACCGCTCGGATCGATGCGATGGCGTGAACCGTCGTGCAGACACCGCAGATGCGCTGGGTGAAGGCCCAGGCATCTCTCGGGTCCCGCCCTCTGAGAATGATCTCGACCCCGCGGAACATGGTGGCGGAGGACCAGGCGTCCTGCACCGCACCGCCATCGACCTCCGCCTCGATGCGCAGATGACCCTCGATGCGCGTGACCGGATCGACAACGATGCGGGTCATGGCTGGTCTCCTTTCTCCTCTTCAGGTTTCCCTTCTTCAGGCACCTCCACAGGCGCGGCAGCCTCCGTCCGCGAGTGGGCCACCCGCCGCCCGTACTGGACCAGGCCGCCGACGGCGTAGGCGGCAGCGACGGCACCGGCGGCCCACAGCCCAACCTTGTCGGCCGTGGTGTGAACACCGAACCCGGGGATGCCCTGCAGGTGAGCATAGAATGGGGTCATCTTGTCCCAGAAATCGGGTTCGGCGCACCCGATGCAGGGGTGACCGCAGCCGATCGGCCAGTTGGTGCCCTCGTTCCACCCCACTCTGGGACAGTTCTGGAACGTGACCGGACCCTTGCAGCCCATCTTGTAGAGACAATAGCCGTGGCGGTGCCCCTCGTCGCCCCATCTCTCCACGTACTGGCCGGCGTCATAATGTGCCCGGCGCTCGCAACCGTCGTGAATCGCCTTGCCGTAGGCGAACAGCGGGCGGCGATAGCGATCCACGGGTGGCAAACGGCCGAAGGTCACATAGTAGACAATCACCGCCGCCAGGTTCTCGGCGTTGGCGGGGCAGGCGGGGAGGTTGATGAGGTTCCTCAGACCCGGCACCGCATCGGAGACACTCAACGCCCCCGTGGGGTTGGGGGCCGCGGCCGGGAGCCCGCCAAACGCCGCGCAGGTGCCGATGGCGATGGTCGCAGCCGCGTCCCCGCACACCTCCTCGGCGATCTGCATCGCCGACCGACCGCCGATCGTGCAGTACGCGCCGTTCTCCCCGGTGGGAATCGAGCCCTCCACCACGGCGATGTACGCACCGCGTCGCTCCTCCACAACTCGCGCGCGGGCCTCCTCGGCGCGGTGGCCAGCCGCTGCCATGATGGTCTCGTGGTAGTCGACCGACAGAGTGTCCAGGACGATATCCGCGACCGTGGGCCTCCCCGCCCTCAGGAAGGACTCGGTGTTGCCCGCACAGTCCTGGAACTCGAGCCACACCAAGGTCGGCTTTTCCTCGGTCGCTATGGCCTGAGCGATCCTGGCGCCCAGCGATCTCGGCATCGCCATGATGGATGCCATCACTCCGCAAAAGCCGAGGAAGTCCCGCCGCGAGACACCCCGCCGCTCGAGCTCCTCGACGAACCAGCCTCCATCATCTTCCATGGCGTCACCTCCCTGGCGGAAGATCGAATCCGTTTCGACGAGTGACATCGACGCCTCCGGACTGCTGGTGGAAACACTCTGGACCCGAAGGCGCGATGACCCGGGAGTCGTGTCTGGAACTGGCACCGCGGCGATACGGCGGAATCCGGATGGGCCCACCAGAACCGTTCATGCCGCGGCCTCCCCGGGCGAGGGATTACCAGACGACTGCTTGAGGTTGTGCGAGGAATATGAGAAGGGAGTGCGGCCTCCGGCCGCCCACCCGGTGTTCGTCGAGATGGGTTTGACTCCCCCCCTGCGAGCCTTGTGCCAGACCGCGCACCCGCGCGAGAGGCGCCACCATCCCCACTCTATGTGCCGCTGGCACCGAAGGGCCACGGCCAGAGGGTCACTTCGGTCTCAGCGCTTTCACGGCGCTGAATTGGACATTTTGTCGCAAGATACGCGCAAGAGTAAGAGGAAAAATGCCTCATGAGGCTGGGGCGTTTCGAAGCGCACTCTCGCGTCGTTGGCAGGGAGGCACGCGAGAGCAGTCAGCGCATCTGCGCCGTCCGGCAGCGCGTTGGAGTGCCGATGCGCCGCCGGATGCCGCTCAGCAACTGGCCGCGCAAAGTTCCGAGTGTCTCGAGGCTCGCTGGAATCAGGGATTCGGGGTGGGAACCGTCTTCCCCGGGTGCCATGACTCCAGTCCGGATACACGGTCCGCCCACCCACCCCGTGGGTCACCGTCCTGACACCCGTTCCGTCCGCGTTCATGGTGTGGATCAGGTTCGTCTTGGTCGACGTGAAGAGGATCCGTGACCCCTCGGGCGACCAGGCGGCGGGCTCCTCGGACCCCTCCCAATCGGTGAGCCTCGCCCAGCCGGTTCCGTCGGCGTTCATCACATAGGCGTCCCAGCTCTCCTCCGGGGCGGACGTGAAGAGGATCCGGGAGCCGTCCGGGGAACACACGTTGGGGCCCGATAGCCACGCTTCCCCAAAGGGGCGGGGATCGGTCAGGCGAACCTGGCTGGTGCCGTCGGGATTCATCATATAGATATCCCAGCCGAGGGGTCCGCCGCTGAACAGGATCTTCGAGCCGTCGGGGGACCAGGTGGGCCGCTCGTAGTGGCTCCCTTCCGTGAGCCGCACCTGGTCCGTGCCGTCCGCGTTCATCAGGTAGATGTTCAGGTTGTCCAAGTCGTCGCGGTCGCTGGAGAAGGCGATCTTGGAGCCGTCCGGCGACCAGGCCGGGTAGTTGTCCCGTCCGCTCGCCGTAGTCAGTTGAGTCGCCCCCGTGCCATCGGCATTGACCACGAAGATGTCCTGATTCCCCTTGTCGTTATAGAGGTGGGTGTAGGCGATCTTCCAACCGTCCGGCGACCACGCGGGCCAGATGTGCACCGGGGGTCTCGGTCCCAGCTCCGCGACCGTGGTTACCCGCCTGAGATCCGTCCCATCGGGGTTGATGGTGTAGATCTCCCACACACCCCTCAGGCTCGCGCTAAAGGCGATACGGCCGGTGGTGGGCGCCCAGCAGGTCACCGGGAAGGTCACCCGAGTTGGGGTGTCCGCCGCCACCATGACGCTGGCCGGATTCTCCGGAGTCGTGCAGTTCACCTGGAGGCCGTCGAGAGCCACGATATGGTTGCCGGCGGCAACATTGCTGAACGTGACCGTCCCGTTCAGCTCGATGGGCCGGGGTGTGAGACTGTCCACGGCCACGGTGAAGCCGTCCGGGTCGAGGATCGCCTCAGGTGTCTCCGTGGCGGTCTGGGTCAGCACCTGAATTGTGCCAAACGAAGGTTCAAGAGGCGGTTCCGGTGGCCCGAGGGTTCCGTCACTACCATCACCGCACCCGAAGGCACCCAGGAGAGTGATGGCCAGCATGGCGCAAGCTGCCCCGGCAGGTCTCGCTGCGTGGGTCACGGTGCCTCCCCTCTTCGCTCTCCTTGGAGCGGAGAACTCAAGTCGGAGGGTCGTCCGGTCCAGCAATCCAGCGGTGGGTGGCGGGAGTCCAGCTGGAGGTTGTTGGGCCAGAGTGGCCCCGACGGCTCTTCGCTGCTCTCTGCCTGACTAAACGGACATGAGCCGCCGCGTTTGCGGAGGTGCTGTCGGCTCAGGGGGTGAGGAGTCGCGCTGCGGGCTGCGCGAACGGAGTCCCTGGCCCCTCAGCCCTTCCGCCAGGCCATGTACCGGGTCAGCAGGCGGAAGACTGCTCGTTCCACGGCGTTGCTCCGGATGGCGAGGGGCGGGTCGGCGACCTTGAGCAGCTGTTTGCCGAGATTCTGGCCGGTGAACAGGCGGGTGAGCGTGGACGGTATCTGCTCGAAGCCCTCCTGCATGTCGATCTCTTGGACGATTTCGCCGTCCTCGACCCATTTGTTGAGGCAAAGCAGGCCCTCGAGGGCACGATCGAGGTAATCCATCACGATGAAGCCCTGCGCCGACACCCTCTTGATGATCATCAGTGGGGTGTTCTTGATCCCGTAGTGGCCGTCGGCAAGGTTGTACTGAGAGATCGCGCCGCAGAGCACCACCCTCGCGTTCATTGCCAGTTGCGTTAGCACCTCGTCGAGAATCTCTCCGCCGACGTTATCGAAGTAGACATCAACCCCCTCGGGGCAGAGCTCTGTCAACCGCCCGCCCGCGTCCCCCTGCTTGTAGTCGATGGCGCCGTCGAACCGGGCCTCCTCAGTCAGCCACCGGCACTTCTCCGTGCCCCCGGCGATCCCGATGACCCTGCAGCCCTTGATTCTCGCGATCTGACCGGCGACCGATCCGGTCGCACCGGCCGCACCGCTGACGAGCACTGTCTCCCCGCGCTCGGGCTTTCCAATTTCCAGAAGCCCGAAGTAGGCGGTCAGCCCGGTGAGCGACAGTGCCAGCACCAGTGGCGGATCGAGGTGGCCCGGCAGCTTCGTCACCCGCATCTGGCTCCGCTCGTCGGGATCGATGAGGACGTACTCCTGCCAGCCGCAGGGGTAGTAGACCAGCTGTCCAGCCTTGAACTTCGGATGCCGGGAATCGATGACCTGGGCAATGCCGAGGGCGCGCATGGTCTCGCCCAGGGGAACGGCTGGCAGGTAGGTGTCCCCAGCCATCCAGGCCCGCTGGGTGGGGTCGAACGACAGGTACAGCGTCTGGCCGAGAATCTGCCGATCTTCGAGCGCGGGTACCGGTGTCTCCTGCAGCTCGAAGATCGACGGATCCACCATTCCAGAGGGGCGCCGCTTCAAGACCCATCGCCGGTTGATTCGTTCGGTCACCGCAATCCCCCTTTCGGGAAAGCCCGCGCGCCGGTCGGTGAAATCGCCACGACGCGGAAGCCGAAGTCGCCTCCTCTGAACGTCCTGCAGTGATGGGCGCGGACCGAGGATCGGCTTCCTCGAGGGCCGTTGCCCCAGGATCCTCCTCGCAGGACACGGTGCTCCGGATCCCGCTCCTCGAGCCACGCGCTGCCGTCAGTGGGAGCGCCCCAGTAATCAGCTTGCCAAATATCCTCACACCACTCCCAGACGTTGCCGATCATGTCATGCAGGCCAAACGGATTGCCCCGATACGATCTGACGGGCGCCGCGTGCAGGTATCCGTCGTTCATGTCCAGAGGGAGCAGGACCGCCCAGGACGCGAACCGCTCGGCCGCGTTGCGATCGGCCAGATTCGCCACTCGGCCCGTCGTGTCCGGGTCGTCTCCCCACCAGTACAGCGTGCTCGTCCCCCCTCGAGCGGCGTATTCCCACTCGGCCTCCGTGGGCAGCCGCACGGCCACTCCGGGCACCTTGGTCGCGAGCCACGCCGAGAATGCTTGGGCGTCGTTCCAGCTGACGACCGTTACCGGGTGTTCATCGCCCTGAACGTATCCCGGGTCACGCCACGAGATAGTGTCGGACCACTCCCAATCACCGGTGTCGGTCACGGTGTACCCGCCGGGCCTCTCCCCGGCCTGGCCGCTCTCCGGAACGGGGGCACCTCTCTCCGCATCCGTGACATAGTCGGTCTCTTCCACGAAGCGCCGAAACTGGGCGACGGTGACCTCGGTCGCGCCCATGTGGAACGAGGCGATGGTCACCTCGTGCTGAGGGTATTCGTCGGCGTAGTAGCTCTCGTCGAAGGCCTTCTCGTCGGGGTCGAATCGCTCGCGGATCTCGGTCGCGTCGAGCGGGTTGCCCATCAGGAACGAACCCGGAGGGACACGTACCAACTCCATGGTGATCCCGCCGCCGAGACCGACGGTGAGCTCGGTCGGTTCGGGCGCGCCGCCCGGCCCGCACCCAGCCTGCAGCGCCATCGCCCAGCTGAGGGCGACGCGTCCAGCTGCTCTGGATCGGTCTCGGCACATGAGATGTCAGCCCGCTCAGATTGCGGTAGCCTTCAGGCGGGGACTCCAGTCAAATCAAGCGGTGGCCTCGGCGTTCTGTCGGTCATGACTGCGGTGCCCGGATCGCCCGTCCCGGCCGCGCTGCCGTGACCTCGCCCGCCTCCACGACCAGGGCACCGTTCACGACCACGTACGGGATTCCCTGGGCCGGGATCATCGCATCCATGTAGGTGGACCGGTCCATCACCGTGGCCGGATCGAACACCGTGATGTCGGCATTTGCACCTACCTGGACCCGACCCTTGGCTCGCATGGCCGGCACCCGTTCCTCGAGGCGCCGAGCGGGCTCGATGGTCATCTTGCGGATGGCCTCCATGAGACCCAGGGCGCCCTCCTCCCTCACGTAGCGGCCCAGGACTTTGGAGTAGCTGCCGCTGGTGCGGGGATGCCCCCGCCCGTCCTCGATGAACCCGTCGCTGGCCACCATGGTGAGCGGGCTGGTGATGGCCGTCCGCGTCTGCTCCTCGGACCGACCGTGGATGATCACGGCTCCCCCCTGCTCCCGGTATCGGCCGAAGCTCTCCCGGGTCAGGCGTTCCCCCGTCTCGACCCACTGGTGCATTGCGATCTGCTCGTCCGACCAGCTCTCCCAATCGTCGAACAGGGCGGCTTCGATGTGGGTCATGCCGGCCCCGTAGGGATAGGCCTCCGTGGTCACGTCCTGCCCCTCTTCCCGGGCGGCCTGGATGGCCGAGAGAAACGCGTCGATGTCGTCGCCGGCGCTGGAGTTGACGTGTACGATGTGGAGGGGCACGCCCGCTCCTCGGGCGGCAGTGATCGTGGAATCCAGCCCCTCCACTCCGCTTCGCATGTGGATGTGGACCGGTGCCCCCGCCTCGGCCGCCACGCGCATCATGCGCTCGATCTCCCCCATGGTCGCACCGGGCGTGTAGGCACTCCCAAACCCCATGGCCACGGCGCCCTCGGCCAGGCCCTGGCTCAGCCGCTCTTCGATCCGGTCCAGATCCTCGGGCGGGGCCTCCCCGTACCCGCCGATACCGGCGGGCAGGAAGTCCCCCGGATCCCCCAGCACCTCCATACGGACGGGGATATGCCCGACGCTCACCCCGTAGTTCACCAGCTGGCCGCCTTCCCGATCCTCGTACCAGCCCGCTACGTTGGCCGTGCCCACCTCGAGCTCGAAAGCCGACGTAACGCCGTCGCGGACCATGAGCGCGTAAGCTTCCTCGGTCACCCCGTGCTCGTGCAGATCGATGAAGCCCGGCGCCACCACGTGGTTCGACACGTCGATCTCCCGGATGCCCCACAACGGCACTTCCGAAATGGCGGCGATGCGGCCGTCCGTGATCCCCACGTTCCGGACCCCATCCAGACCCGACTCGGGGTCCGTGACCCGCCCACCGGCCAGCACCAAGTCATAACTGGGAGGCTCGCCACCGCCGCACGCGGCGATCAGGGCGGCCAGCGCCGCGAACGAAATGCATCGCTTGGTCGTCATCGGCTTCCACTTCCTCCGTTCGTCCTGCCTGCATCTGGGTCCAGCCTACGCGGAGTCCGTCCCACGCGCGGAAGCTTCTCACCCGGGCAGATCCTCGCCAAGACTCACTCCAGCTCGATCGGCGCCAGCCCCAGCCGGTCTCCCCTCGAACCCTCAATCCAGGGCGATGGGCTCCAGCCCCAGCCGTTGCAGCTCGCGATTCACCGCAGCGAGATCCGTCGCCCATATCTCATCCAGACGGTCGGTGTAACCCTCGAGATCGTCGGAGAGAATCTGGAAGATCTCGGGCCTCTGGTTCCCGGGCCGGCCATCCCCGCGCTCGGCCATGGACATCAAGTTGGCTAGCCGATTGTTGACCTTGATGGGGAAGTTGAGCGGGTCCTGGTTGCTTCGGTTCCGCACCTGGTAGATGTTCGCTTCGACTTCCGTGGCGTTCGCCTGTCATCTGTCGCCGGCGGCGCCCAGTCCCGCGTCATCCGCTTGCTCGCAGCGCTGTTCGAGCTGATTCTTCACGTGCCGAATGGCGATGCCGGCTCGCTTCGCCTCGTTGACCTTGTC
>JBDHKE010000305.1:0-2406 GCA_039586555.1 Gemmatimonadota bacterium
AACCCCCTGTCCATGAATCATCCCGGAGGCGAAGCGACATGAATCGGATCTGGATCGCGGCCACGCTGGTAGGACTCGCCTGCGCCCCGTCGGCGGACGAGGCCTCTTCTGACACGCAGGCCGGCGCGGAGTCGTCCGACGCCCAGGTCTCGCAGGAGTGGGTCTCCATTCCCCAGGGCGACCGCCAGGTTCAGGCCTACGTGGCCTATCCGGAGGGCGAGGGTCCCACTCCCACCATCATCGTGATCCATCAGAACCGGGGGATGAGCGACTGGATTCAGTCGGTGGCCGACCGGCTGGCGGGGGAGGGATACATCGCGGCGGCCCCGGATCTGTTGTCGGGCATGGCGCCGGGTGGCGGGAATACGGCCGACTTCGCCGACTCCGATGCCGCCCGGGAGGGCATCTACGCGCTGGACCCCGATCAGGTGACCGCCGATCTCGACGCCCTGGCCGACTACCTGGCGACGCATCCCCGGAGCGACGGTACCGTGTCCGTGTCCGGGTTCTGCTGGGGGGGGAGCGAGACGTTCCGATTCGCCACGAACCGGGGGGACCTGGTGGCCGCGTACGTATTCTACGGGACGGGGCCTGACGATGCCGAGGCCATCGCGCGCATCGGTGCGCCGGTCTACGGCTTCTACGGTGGGGCCGACAACCGGGTGACCTCCACGGTGGAGACCTCGGCCGCGCTGATGGAGCAGGCCGGCAAGACATACGACCCGGTGACGTACGCGGACGCGGGGCACGGATTCATGTCCCGGGGCGAGAGTGCGGATGAAGGCGATCCGAATCGGGTGGCCATGGAAGAGGGATGGGCGCGCTGGCGGGCGCTTGTGGCGGAGAGGGTGGGGCGTTAGCCGATCCTCTCTTCCACCATCTCTGCGATGCGCGTCTCCAGGGTCCCCCGGGATTGGCACTGGACCGGATAGCCGCTCACCCCCCGGGCCTGGGCGCGCGCGTCGACCTCGGTGGAGAGCCGGGTCCTGCCGTCCTCGGTGGATTCGACGCGGGAGACCAGGTACATGGTTACCCGGTAGCTGTCGGCGTTGGGCCGGCCGGTGACGCCCGAGGATCCGCAGTTCAGGAATCTCGACAACAGTTGACCCCCGATCCTGCGAGGCTCGAAGGAGGGGTTCCCGATCTCGCCCGTTGCCGGGTCGGTCCCGGCAACAGGGATCTCCAGCTCCTGATAGACCTGGATGAGCGCCGCCAAGACCGTCTCCCGGGGCGCCTCCAGCACCTCGACGTATCGCGCCGTCTCGTGCGTCAGCCGCATGGTGACGTCTCCGGAGTATGCCCGATCTCGGGTTCCGACGTCCTTGCCGCCAGTGGCCTGAGTCCCTGCGGACGCGCAGCCGAGGGCGAGAATGCCGAAGGAGGCGAGGGCGAGGCGGGCCAGTGGGGGTGTGATGGGCGTGCGCATCCTTCTCGTACCTTCCGGTGAGGGTCGTCCACCTCCCTGAGACACCCATGGAGGTAGAGCGCCTGGCCGACTCTACCAAGAACGCCCGGCTGTTGCCAGTGGGTGCTCCGTCTCCCGGGACCGCTTGCGTAGGGGGCTTCCCTGTCAGAGACTGCCTCAAGCGGGAAGAGTCGAGGGACTTTTCTCGCGAGTCATCGCCCGAGCAGGGTCCACCCGAAGGTGAGTTCGAGCCGCAACGCGGCCGGTGCGTTGCTGACCCCGCCGGGCGATCTCCCGACTCAGTCCTGAAGGAGCACACAAAGTGATCCCGCTTGCCAGAATCACCGGAGGAACGTGGCTTCTCACCGTTCTGTTCTCGCTGAGCGCGGGGGCTCAGCAGCTCCAGACCCCTGCCGAGCGCACCGACTTCCAAGCCGGGCCCACCATGTACGACGACCTCATGGAGTTCGTACACGAGCTGGATGCAGCGAGCCCGCTGATGCAGGTGCGAAAGATCACCGAGACCCTGCGAGGCCGTGACGTCGTCCTCGGCATCCTCTCCAATTCCCCGGTCTACCAGGCTTCGGACGTTGTCGGCTCCGACAAGCCCATCGTGCTGATCGTGAACAACGTGCACGGAGGAGAAGTGGCCGGGAAGGAGGCCAGCCTCATCGTGATGAGGGATCTGCTCTTCGGTGATCTACGACCCCTTCTGGACGAGGTGGTCGTGCTCAACGTGCCGACCATCAACCCCGACGGGGCGGAGGAGCGGCGGCGGACCAACGAGCAGAACTTCGACATGAACCGCGATTACCTGAAGCTCGAGTCCCAGGAGATTCAGGCACTGGTGACCAAGGTGATCCACGAGTGGCAGCCCGACATCCACGTGGATACCCATCACGGTGGCTCCGCCCCCTACACCCTCACCTATCAGACCATCATGAATCCGGCCGGCGACCCGGAGATCATGAGGGTGGCCAACGAGATGATCATCCCTCGCA
>JBDHKE010000306.1:0-2406 GCA_039586555.1 Gemmatimonadota bacterium
GAGCGCGGGGGCGAAGAGCGGCAACAGGACCCCTGCGGCGGCTCGTGCGGGGCGCGCTGCTGGGTGAACCGCGACTCTCCGGGGCTGCCAGGGCTCGGAACCGGCAGGATCCGGTGTTAGCGGCGGCCCAAAATTGCTCAGATGTGGCGGCCGAAAATTGCACACTCGACGATCTCGTGGCTGCGAGGCGTTGGGTGTAAAGAGAAGGACCTGAGCGCGCACGCAGCCGATCGCTCAACTTGGCGTCTCCTCCTCACCGATGGAGACGCGATGATCGGATGGAAGAAGCGCGTGTTTCTTAGACATTATCTCGAACAGGGCATGACCAAGACGGCGGTGGCCGAGCGGTTCGGTGTGGGCCGTCGCACCGTCCACCACTGGATCCAGACGGGCCAACTGGACCGGGATCTGAGTCCCGAGACAGTTCGCTACGGCCCCCGACCTCCCGTTCCCAGGAAGATTGATCCCTATAAAGGCATTATCCTGGCTCGCCTCGAGGCCTTTCCGGAACTCTCGGCCGTGCGACTCTTTCAGGAGATCAAGGCTGCCGGCTATCCGGGCGGCTACACCCAGGTGAAGGAGTACGTCCGCACGGTCCGGCCCCGGCCTCCCGAAGAACCAGTCGTTCGCTTTGAGACGCCACCGGGGCACCAGGGGCAAGTCGACTTCGCTGATTTTCGCCTGCCCTGGGGCAAGCGGTACGCGCTCCTCGTCGTTCTGGGCTTCTCCCGGGTCTTCTGGCTGCAGTACTTCCGCCGCAAGACCATGAAGAACCTCTTCCAGGGCCTGGAGACCGCCTTTTCGTTCTTCGGCGGCGTACCCTCTGAACTACTCTTCGATCAGATGAAGGCCGTCATCATCGATGATGATCGGGACGAGGGCGGACGGTTCACCGAGAACGCCGAGTTCCTTCGCTTCGCCCACCATTGGGGCTTCCGGATCCGCGCCTGCCGACCCTATCGGGCCAAGACCAAGGGCAAGGTCGAACGGCCTGTGAGCTATGTACGCCGGAACTTCTTCTACGGCCGTACCTTCCTCAACGATGAGGACCTCAACCATCAGGCTCGTTCCTGGGTCGATACCATCGCCAACGTGCGGATCCACGGCACCCTGAAGGAGCGACCCATCGACCGGTTCAAGGAGGAACGGGACGTTCTCAAGCCCCTTCCTTCTCGGCCGTATCGATCCTTCGTCCTGCCCCCTGAGCCCACGAAGCAGCCCAAGGCAGCCTTGCCCAGCATTGAGGTCGAGCACCGGCCCCTGACGGCCTATGCCCAGCTGGCAGGAGGCCCCTCATGACGGCACCGGCCAGCCGCTCCCGTCGCGATCGGATCCGCCACATGCTGGCCGATCTCAAGATGCCTGGGGCCCTGGAGGCCCTGGACCAGGTCCTCACCGGCGTCGATGGTGGAGGAGTCACCGCAAGCGAGGCTATCGAGCAGCTCCTGGGAGCTCAGATCACCCTGCGCAACAACCGGCGTCTCCAGGCCGCCATGCGCTCCTCTAGACTCCCGGTCGTCAAAACCCTCGAAGACTTCGACTTCTCCTTTCAGCCCTCCATCAAACGGGAGCAAATCGACTCCCTTCACGAGCTCGGCTTCCTGGAGCGCAAGGAGAACGTGGTCCTCCTCGGACCTCCGGGTGTGGGCAAAACCCATCTGGCCATTAGCCTCGCGATTGCTGCTGCCCAGGCTGGACGAAGGGTCTACTACGGCACCCTGGTCGACCTCATCTCGTCCCTAGAGGAGGCCAAGGCCGCTGGACGGCTCACACATCGTCTCAAGATCCTCACCCATCCCTCGCTCCTGGTCGTGGACGAGATCGGATACCTGCCCATCAGTCCCACCGGTGCCACGCTGTTCTTTCAGCTCATCAACCGCCGCTACGAGCACGCGTCCACCGTGCTCACGTCCAACAAGGGCTTCGAGGACTGGGGTGGGATCTTGGGGGACGAGGTCATGGCTGCCGCCCTCATCGATCGGCTGCTTCATCACTGCCATATCGTCAACATCCGCGGCAACAGTTACCGCATGCGAAAACACGCCGACCTCTCCAGAGCTCTCCTCACCCACACCGATGAGGAAGAGGAACCCTCTCGAAAAAGACGGCGTCGAACCCGAAAGGAGGCGCCGACCACCTGAGGCTCGTCCCCTCTCCCGAATGTGCAATCTTCACCCGCCACGAATGGGAAGTTTTCACCCGGCGTTGACAAAATGCTCAGAAAGTCGAGTGCTCCGGGTCCCAGCGTTCTCCTTCTGACCCCTCGTCCCCGACGCACGGGATCGGCCGGTGTTTGACTGGCTGTCTGGAGCCCGGGAGCGGCGGGCCCGTTCTCCGGTTTACCCCCACAACTGGAACGTCAAGTCAGCAGTGGAGCCGAGGGGATTCTGCCCCAGAACGGGCTCG
>JBDHKE010000132.1:0-15916 GCA_039586555.1 Gemmatimonadota bacterium
ACTCCCCCGCTGCGCTACTGCCGCTGGCGCGGCAGAGGGTCGCTGCGGACGCGCCTCCGCCCCGATCCCGGCATCGCCCCGAGAACGATCTCGGAACCGCGCCGCGCTGAGCTTGGAGAGGACAAAGGAATCGAGATGGCTGGCAGGATTCGGATTCGCTTGAAGGCCTTCGACCACTGGGTGGTCGACCAGACGGCCTCGGACATCGTGCGCACGGCTCAGAAGACCGGTGCGACCGTCAGGGGACCGATCCCTCTGCCCACCCGCCGGCAGCGCTGGACGGTGCTTCGCTCCCCGCACATCGACAAGAAGAGCCGGGAGCAGTTCGAGCTCCGCACGCACAAGCGCCTGATCGACATCACAGACAGCCGTCCGCAGACGATTGACGCCCTTACGAAGCTGGATCTTCCCGCGGGCGTGGACGTCGAGATCAAGGTCGACTGAGGGAGATTCCGATGGCAGGACTGATCGGGCGAAAGGTCGGCATGACGCGAGTGTTCGATGACCAGGGAGTCGTCGTGCCCGTGACCGTTGTCGAGGCCGGCCCTTGCTCCGTGCTCCAGGTGAAGACCCGGGATACGGACGGCTACGAAGCTGTTCAGATCGGGTTCGGCGCGAAGAAGGTCAAGAAAAGCACCAGGGCGGAGCTCGGACATGCCCAGAAGGCGGGTGTCGAGGCCGCTCCCCGTGTGCTCCAGGAGTTCCCGGTGGGCGAAGGCGAAGAGTACGAGGCCGGACAGAATCTGACCGTTGAGCTCTTCGAGGAGGGCGACCTGGTGAAGGTGGCAGGGAACTCGAAGGGAAGAGGGTTCCAGGGAGTGGTGAAACGACATGGCTTTTCGGGCCGGCCGGCGACGCACGGCCATCCCATGTCGAGGAATCCGGGTTCCATGGGGCCGGGCACGGACCCGTCCCGGGTGATCAAGGGCAAGAAACTCCCGGGCCGCATGGGCGGAAAGCGGGTAACGGTCCGGAATCTGAAGGTGGTCCGGGTGGACTCCGAGCGGAATCTGCTATTCCTGAAGGGGGCCGTTCCCGGTGCACGCCACGGCTACCTCTTCATCACGAAGTAGGACGATGTACAAAGCTCGCTTCTACAAGGCCGACGGCAAGAAGGGCAGAGCCGTGACGCTGCCGGACTCTCCTTTCGACGGCGTGGTGCACGAAGGCGTTCTCCACCAGGTGGTCAAGGCGTATCTGGCGAACCAGCGGCAGGGTACGGGAGCCGCGAAGAATCGCTCAGCGGTTGCCGGCGGGAGCCGGAAGCCATGGCGCCAGAAAGGCACCGGACGCGCCCGTCAGGGGACGATCCGGGCCTCCCAATGGGCCGGTGGTGGGATGGCCTTTCCACCCATTCCACACTCCTGGCGGCAGCGAGTGCCCAAGAAGGTCCGGGCGCTGGCCCGCCGCTCGGCGCTCAACGACCGGGCGGAGAACGATCGGGTGGTGTTGATCGAGGATCTGGCGTACGAGGAGCCCAGGACCGGCCGCCTCGTCCGCTACCTGAGGGAGATCGGCGCGGAAGGGAAGACCCTCATTCTGACGAATGGGGTGAAGGCCAACATCCACCTTTCTGCGCGCAACGAGGCCCGTCTTCGCGTGGTGCCGTTCGGCGAGGAGTCCAGCTTCGACATTCTCTGGGCCCACCTGGTGGTCATCGAGAAGAGCGCCATCGGGCGGGCTGCGAATGGTGTGAAGAGGGCCACGAGCGAGCCCACGGTGGACAGCGAGGGCGCGGAGCAGTCCCCGGAGGAGGGAGGCAGGGACGATGCGTGAGCCTCATGACGTCATTGTCGCACCCCTGATCACCGAAAAGACGGCGGAGCAGATGGAGAGCGGGAACGTCTACACATTCGTCGTCCACAGGAACGCGAACAAGATCGAGATCGGACGCGCCGTCGAGACCCTGTGGGATGTCACCGTTCGGGACGTTCGGACCATGCGGTACTCGGGCAAGATGCGGCGTTCCTTCCTCGGACGTATGCACCGCAACTGGAGCCTCGGACGAAAGCCTTCCTTCAAGAAGGCGGTGGTGAAGCTGGCCGAGGGTGATCACATCGAGCTCTACGAGATGGGATAGGCCGATGGCCATCAAGAAATTCAAGCCGGTGACCCCCGGATCCCGCTTCCGTTCGGTGGTGGAGAGCAAGGAGATCACTCGTCAACACCCCGAGAAGTCTCTCACCGAGGGTCTGAGCGGGAAGGGCGGGAGAAATCACCACGGACACGTGACGGTCCGGCGAAGGGGCGGAGGGCACAAGCGTCGCTATCGGACGATCGACTTCAAGAGGGACAAGTTCGGTGTGCCCGGGAAGGTGGCCGAGATCGAGTACGACCCGAATCGCTCCGCCAACATCGCTCTCATCCACTACGTGGACGGGGAGAAGCGCTACATCCTCCACCCCCGTGGCCTGCGTGTGGGCGACACGGTGATGTCCGGGCCGGACGCGGACGTGCGCGTGGGGAATGCTCTTCCCATCGAGAAGATTCCCCTGGGCAGCCTTGTGCACAACGTGGAGCTGAAGCCCGGGAAGGGTGGTCAGATGGCCCGCTCGGCGGGCGCGGGGGTGCAGGTCATGGCGAAGGAGGGCGACTACGTGACCCTGCGCCTTCCCTCCACCGAGGTTCGGCGGGTGCGCAAGGAGTGCATGGCGACCCTCGGGCAAGTGGGCAACATCGATCACGAGCTGAGCTCGCTGGGCAAAGCTGGGGCCAACCGGTGGCGGGGTCGTCGCCCTAAGGTGCGCGGAGTGGCGATGAATCCCGTGGATCACCCACTGGGCGGTGGCGAAGGGCGTGCTTCCGGTGGGCGCCCGCCCGTGTCTCCGTGGGGGAAGCCAGAAGGGAAGAAGACCCGGAAGCGCAAGAAGTCCTCGGACCGGCTGATCGTCCGCGGGCGCAAGAGAGGAAAGGCGACCAGGTCCTGATAAGGGATCGGTCGCGGTCCTGCTGAATCGAGGTCGAACGGACTATGCCGCGAAGCGTCAAAAAGGGGCCCCACATCGACGAGAAGCTCCTCCGGAAGGTGGGGCAGATGAATGCAAGGGGTGAGAAGAGGGTCGTGAAGACCTGGGCGCGAGCCAGCACGATCCCGCCGGAGTTCGTCGGACACACGGTGGCCGTCCACAATGGCAACAAGTTCATCCCGGTGTACATCACCGAAAACATGGTGGGTCATAAGTTAGGGGAGTTCGCCCCCACCCGGCTCTTCCGGGGTCACGGTGGCAAGCTCGCCGACAAGCGATCCAAAGCGAGATAGGGACGACCTTCCAATCCCCGTGGAGCAGATGGAAGCCAAGGCAATAGCCAAGCACGTGAGAATGAGCCCCCGGAAGGTCCGGCTCGTCGTGGATCAAATCCGGGGGCGCTCGGTGAACCAGGCGTACGCGATCCTGCAGTTCTCGAAGAAGGCTGCGGCGGAACCGGTCGAGAAGACCCTGCGCTCCGCTGTGGCCAACGCCCAGTACAGGGCTCAGGACGAGGGTGACGTCCTAGATGTGGACGACCTGGTGGTCCGGGAGGTCTTCGTGGACGAGGGGCCCACCCTGAAACGATGGCGCGCGGCCGCGATGGGTCGGGCGACACCGATCCGGAAGAGGACCAGCCACATCACCGTCGTCGTGGACGTCAAGGAGTAGAGCTGGATGGGACAGAAGACACACCCTTACGGATTCCGTCTGGGCATCCTCAAGGACTGGAAGTCCCGTTGGTACGCCGAGCGCCAGTTCCCGGAGCTGTTGAGGGAGGACGAGACCATCCGGCGGTACCTCCACCGGCGTCTGGCCCACGCTGCGGTCTCCCGGGTGGAGATCGAGCGCAAGCCCTCCAAGATCGTCGTGACCGTGCACACGGCGCGTCCGGGAGTGGTGATCGGCAAGCGCGGGGCGGAGGTGGACAAGCTCAGGGATGAACTGTCGGTGCTCACCAACAGTGAGGTGTCCATCAACGTGGAGGAGATCAAGCGTCCGGAGGTCGACGCCCGCCTCGTGGCGGAGAACGTGGCCCACCAGCTTGTGCAGCGGATTTCCTTCCGAAGGGCCATGAAGCGGGCGGTACAGTCGGCGATGAGAGCTGGAGCGGAGGGGATCCGGATTCAGTGCGCGGGCCGACTTGGCGGCGCCGAGATCGCGCGCTCGGAAGGCTACAACGAGGGCCGTGTTCCATTGCACACTCTGCGTGCAGACATCGACTACGCCCGGGCAACCGCCAACACCACGTACGGCGCGGTGGGGGTGAAGTGCTGGATCTTCAAGGGAGAAATCGTCGAGGACCGGCGGGGCCGCACCTACTCCACCGGAGCCTGAGGGAGGTCTGAGCTATGCTCGCGCCGAAGAGGGTCAAGTACCGCAAGAAACACAAGGGCCGGATGCGGGGGAAGGCCAACCGAGGAAACAAGGTTTCCTTCGGAGAATATGGCCTGCAGGCGGTGGAGCCGGCATGGATCACGAACCGGCAGATAGAGGCAGCACGTGTGGCGATGACCCGTCACATCAAGCGTGGTGGAAAGGTGTGGATCCGCATCTTCCCTGATAAGCCCATCACCCAGAAGCCAGCGGAGACACGGATGGGCAAGGGGAAGGGGAACCCCGAAGGCTGGGTGGCCGTGGTGAAGCCCGGCCGGATCATGTTCGAGATGGAAGGGGTCGCCGAACCCATTGCGGCACGGGCGATGGAGCTCGCATCGGCAAAGCTCCCGATCAAGACCCGATTCGTGGTTCGAGAGCGGCAGCTAGGGAGCTAGAGATGAAGCCCGAGCAGATCCGAGATCTCTCTGACGACGAGATTCGTGTGCGTCTGAGGGAGCTCAAGAAGGAACAGTTCAGGCTCCGTTTTCGGAGCGCGACGATGGAGCTGGAGAACCCCCGCCTGCTGCGGGAGATCCGGCGGGACGTCGCCCGGATGAAGACCATCCTCCGCGAGCGCGAGCTCGCGCAGGAGAGCTGATTGCACGGACTATGGCAGAGAACCTACAAGAGGACACGACTGGCCGTGGCGGCCGAAAGGTGCGCGTCGGCGTAGTGGTGAGTGACAAGCCTGACAAGACAGTCGTCGTGAGCGTGGAGCGACGCTTTCCCCATCCGTTGTACGGGAAGCAGGTCACACGCTCCAAGAAGTACCACGCTCACGACGCAGAGAACCAATACAGGATAGGCGACACGGTTCGGATCATGGAGACCCGGCCGCTCTCCCGGCGGAAACGCTGGCGGGTGGTCGAGCTCATCGAGCGGCCCGGCTGAGGGCGGTAGAACGGCCGTCGCGCCTCAAGGGGAGCGGCCCCTCGCATAGAATGAACGCAGGCATGCGGGGCGATCCCGGCCCCTGACGGAGACAGCGATGATTCAGCAGGAATCCATCGTCAAGATCGCGGACAACACCGGCGCCAAGAGCGCGTTGTGTATACGGGTTCTCGGAGGCTCCCGGCGCCGGTATGCCCGGGTGGGTGACGTCGTGGTGGTGACCATCAAGGACGCGATGCCAAACGCCCAGGTGAAGAAGGGTGACGTGGTCCGGGCAGTGGTGGTCCGCACCAACAAGGAAATGCGTCGGCGCGATGGGTCCTACATCCGCTTCGACGACAACGCGGCGGTGCTCATCAACCCTGCCGGGGAACCCCGCGGCACTCGAATCTTCGGGCCGGTGGGTCGCGAGTTGAGAGAGAAGCGATTCATGAAGATTGTCTCTCTGGCTCCGGAGGTACTGTAATGGCTAAGGGACGCAAGAAGAAGCAGCGGGGCAGACGCAGCATCGTGCAGGGGGACACGGTCCGGGTGATCCGTGGAAACTTCCGGGACATGGAGGGCACCGTACTGCGTGTCATTCGCGACCAGGACCGTGTTGTCGTCGAGGGCGTGAACATGCGCAAGCGCCACGAACGTCCCAGCCCGAGCAATCCAGAGGGGGGAATCGTCACCTTCGAAGCGCCGATTCACCTATCCAACGTGATGCTGGTGGATGCTGCGAGCGGAGAGGCCAGCCGCATCCGAACCAGGGTGCTGGGAGACGGAACCAAAGAGCGGATCGCGGTCAAGACCGGTAACGCGATTCCGAGTCCCCATTAGAGCTCGGCTTGGCACGTCGCATCGGGACCTACGATCGCAGGAGGAAGCAGGCGGTGGCGAAGTCGGAAAGCGGCAAGAAGGAATCAGGGAATGGGGGGCGTGAGCTGCCGAGGCTTCACAGGCACTACGAAGAGAGGGTTCGCTCCGCTCTCACCGAGGAGTTTGGGTTCGAGAACCCGCACCAGCTCCCACGGGTGCAGAAGGTCGTCGTGAACGTTGGAGTTGGCGAGGCCAGTCGGGACCAGAAGCTCCTGGAAAGCGTTGTTGAAGAGGTGACCGTGATCACCGGCCAGAAGCCTGTGGTGACGCGAGCCCGGAAGTCGATCTCCAACTTCAGCTTGCGGGAGGGGATGCCCGTGGGCGTGGCCGTCACCCTGAGGAGGGCTCGGATGTACGAGTTCCTGGATCGCCTGGTCAGCGTGGCGATTCCGCGGGTCCGGGACTTTCGGGGGCTCAGCACGCGCTCCTTCGATGGACGTGGCAACTACACCCTGGGGATTCGGGAGCAGATCATCTTCCCGGAGGTCGACTACGATCGGGTGAATCGGATTCACGGAATGGACATCACCATCGTGACGAGCACGGACAAGGACGACGAGGCCTATGCCCTGCTCCGGGAGATGGGGTTCCCCTTCCGGGGAGAGTTGCCGGTGGTTATCGAGAACTGACCGGATCGGACTCAGGGCATCCGTCAGCGTTGGGATTGTATTGAAGTTAACCCGAGGGGGTCGAATGGCGCGCAAGGCGCTCATCGAGAAGACGAAGCGGAAAGCCAAGTTCAGTAGTCGCAGGTACAGCCGCTGCCAGCGTTGTGGGCGGCCCAGGGCCTACCTGCGCCGGTTCGGCATATGCCGGGTCTGCTTCCGGGAGATGGCTCTCGCGGGCGAGATCCCCGGCGTACGGAAGTCAAGCTGGTAACCGCCTGGAGGGGGATCGAATACCGCCATGATGACGGATCCAATTGCGGACATGCTCACCCGCCTACGGAACGCAGCCGGTGCTGGACACCGGTGGGTGGACATGCCCGTTTCGAAGCTGAAGATCGAGATCGCGAAGCTCCTGAAGGAGAACCACTTCGTCTTCGACCACAAGGTGCTCGACGATGGGCGGCATGGCCGGCTTCGCATCTACCTGAAGTACCACGAAGGGCGTCCGGTCATACGCCATCTGGAACGGGTCTCTCGTCCGGGAAGACGGCACTACGTTGCGGTGGACGACATTCCCAGGGTCCGGAACGGGATGGGTATGGCCATTCTCTCCACGTCGAAGGGGGTTCTCTCCGACCGGGGCGCTCGTGCGGAGCGAGTGGGTGGAGAGCTCCTCGCTGTCGTGTGGTGAGGCGCCGGTCGACCCGGCTCCGGAGGAAGAACGAGAATGTCTAGGATTGGCAAGAAGCCGGTGGAGGTCCCGAAGGAGGTTCAGGTCTCCCTTGAGGGTCGAAGCCTCAGCGTCAAGGGGCCCCGCGGTGAGCTGTCGCTGGACGTCCACCCGGAGATGAAGGTGAGGGTGAGCGAGGCAGAGTTGACCGTCGAGCGGCCCTCCGATCAGCCGAGTCATCGTGCTCTGCACGGGCTCACGCGATCGCTGATCTCAAACATGGTGGAGGGTGTAACCAGGGGTTTCTCGAAGACCCTGGAAATCGTGGGTGTGGGGTACCGGGCCGAGAAGAAGGGTAAGGGGATCGTGCTTCACCTCGGGTTCTCGCATCCCATCGAGTACCCGGAGGAGGAAGGAATCACCATCGAGATTCCGGCCCCGACCCGGATCGTCGTCACCGGGAACGACAAGCAGGCGGTGGGTCAGGTCGCGGCCGAGATTCGATCGTTTCGGCCGCCCGAGCCCTACAAGGGCAAAGGCGTCCGTTACCAAGGCGAGCAGGTTAGAAGGAAGGCCGGGAAGACCGCGGCCGGATAGGGCAGGGTTCGAAAAGGACTCCGGTGGGGAGTCCGATTCTTCAGAGGGAAAAGGAAGAGTGGCGAGATTCAGAAGCTCGAAGCTGAGAGCGAGTCGGCGGCTACAGAGACAGCGTAGGCATCTCCGGATCCGCAGGAAGATCCACGGATCCGCCGAATGCCCGCGCCTGGTGGTGTTTCGCTCCCTGAAGAACATCGAGGGCCAGCTCATCGACGACGATGCGAGTCGGACGTTGGCCGGGATCTCCACTCTCGCGCCTGCCGTGAAGGAGGAGGCCGGTGCGAAGTCCAAATCCAAGGTCGATCTGGCGCGCGTCGCCGGAAGACTTCTGGCCGAGAGGGCTCGGGAGGCGGGAATCGGGCGGGTGGTGTTCGACCGGGGCGGCTACCAGTATCACGGCAGGGTCGAGGCCTTCGCGGCCGGGGCCCGTGAGGGAGGTTTGGTGTTCTGATGGCGAGAGAGAGACGGCCGAGCCGGCAACGGGAGTCCGAGCTCGTCGAGAACGTGATCCATATCAACCGTGTGGCGAAGGTCGTCAAGGGGGGACGTCGCTTCTCCTTCTCGGCGCTGGTGTCCGTGGGTGACCAGCAGGGCAACGTGGGCGTCGCGCTCGCGAAGGCGAACGAGGTGGCGGAGGCGATTCGAAAGGCCCTCGAGCGGGCCCGTCAGGACATGCAGCGCGTACCCGTGGTGAACGGGACCCTGCCTCACGAGATCACCGGCGAGTGGGGTGCCGGTCGAGTCCTCCTGCGACCGGCCGCGCCTGGGACCGGAGTGATCGCTGGAGGGCCGGTCCGAGCGGTGCTCGAGGCGGCTGGCGTCACGGACGTTCTCACGAAGAGCCTCGGATCCAACAACCCCATCAACGTGGTTCGAGCCACGATGAACGGCCTGAACCGTCTCGTTACTCCGGAGCAGGTGGCACGGGAACGAGGAATCTCCGTGGAAGAGCTGGTGGGGGGTGCGCGTGGCTAGGAAGAAGTCCACCGTCCGACTCGAGGTCACTCAGGTGCGAAGTGGGATCGGCCGCCCCCAGAATCATCGCCGCACCCTGAAGGCGCTGGGGCTCAGAAAACACCAGCAAACAGTGGTCCATGAGGATACGCCATCGGTCCGCGGTATGCTGCATCAGGTGAGGCACCTGGTCCAGGTCCGCGAGGTCGAGTGAAGCGAGGAACGAGCATGGCCGAGCTACATGATCTCCGCCCTCCGAAAGGGTCCAGGAAGGCCAAGAAGCGCCTCGGGCGGGGTCCCGGGTCCGGGCTGGGCAAGACCAGTGGGCGAGGACAGAAGGGACAAAAGTCCCGGAGCGGCGCGAGCATTCCCGCGGGGTTCGAAGGCGGCCAGATGCCGCTTCAGCGGCGGATCCCGAAACGAGGGTTCACCTCCCGCAGCCACGTGGATTACCAGGTGGTCAATCTGCGGGACTTCTCCCGCCTCGAGTCCGACCAGGTGACGCCGGAATCGCTGCGGAGCAACGGGCTGATCCGCTCTCTGCGCAAGCCCGTGAAGATCCTCGGAATGGGGGACGTGGACCGTCCCTTCACGGTGAGAGTCCACGCCGTAAGCGAAACCGCTCGATCCAAGATCGAAGGCCAGGGTGGCACCGTGGCCCTCCTGGGCGACGAGGCAAAGGAATAAGGCGGGGCAAGGATGGTCAACCCGATCCCAAACCTGTTCCGGGTCCCGGAGCTCAAAGAGAAGATCCTCTTCACCCTCTTCATCCTTCTCGTCTACCGTATCGGAGCGCACATTACGGTTCCGGGCCTGGACGTGGGGGTTCTGCGGCAGCAGTTCGGACAGCTCCAGGGCACGTTGTTCGGCGTGTACGACATGTTCGTGGGCGGTCTTCCCGACGATCGAGAAGATGCAGAAGGAGGGCGAGGAGGGCCGAAAGAAGCTGACGCAGTGGACCCGGTACACTACCGTTCTGCTTTCCGCCATCCAGGCGTACGGCTACGCTGCGTTTCTGGGCGCCCTTCCCGGTGCGGTGCGGCAGCCCGGGTTCCTGTTCTCCTTCACCACCGTGATCGCCCTCACCGTCGGGGCCGTGTTCGTCATGTGGCTCGGGGAGCAGATCACGGAACGGGGCATCGGCAACGGGATGTCCCTCCTCATCTTCTTCTCGATCATCGAGGGTTTCCCGGCAGCTGTCGGTCGGACGTGGGAAGCGCTCATGCTGGGCGAAATCGGGCTCTTCGCCATGGTCGCCCTGCTGGCGGTGATCGTCGGTGTCACGGCCGGCGTGGTGGCGATGACCATGGCGGCCCGGAAGATTCCCGTCCAGATCCCCCGAAAGGTCGTCGGGCGTGGAAGGATTCAGGAGGGGCAGAAGAGCTTCATCCCGCTGAGAGTAAACTCAGCGGGCGTCATGCCCATCATCTTCGCCCAGTCGTTCATCATCGTTCCGGGAACGTTGGCGGCGTTCAGCGACATCGGGATTCTGCGGGCGCTTTCGGATCTCTTCCAACCCGGAAACTGGCTCTACTATACCACCTATGCACTGCTGATCCTGTTCTTCACCTACTTCTACACCGCCATCATCTTCAACCCGGTAGATCTGGCGGAGAACCTGAAGAAACAGGGCGCCTTCGTTCCGGGGGTGAAGCCCGGTACGCGCACGGCCGAGTACATCGATCGCGTGCTGACGCGGGTGACGCTGCCCGGATCCATCTACCTCGCGTTGATCGCTCTACTCCCGTTCTGGATCTTCGACATCTTCAACATCCAGACCTTCTTCTTCGGAGGCACGGGCCTTCTGATCGTGGTGGGTGTAGCACTGGACACCGTCCAGCAGGCGCAGCAGCACCTGCTGCTCCGTCACTACGACGGTTTCATGAAGAAGGGCCGGGTGAAGATGCGCGGACGCCAGCGCTACATGTGATCGCTGGCAAGGCGCTGAGGGACCGCGATGGTCGTGATTCTCCTAGGCCCCCCGGGGGTCGGCAAAGGCACCCAGGGGGCTCTCCTTTCGAAGGAATCGAACCTTCGGCACCTTTCCACCGGCGACCTTCTCCGGGAAGCTCGGCGTGATGGGACCTCCCTCGGACGGGAGGCTCAACGCTACATGGATGCGGGCGAGCTCGTACCGGACCGGCTCATGGTGGATCTCGTTCGGGACTTTCTGAAGAGACTGGCGGGGGATCGTGGAATCGCATTCGACGGCTTCCCGCGCACCGTCGCTCAGGCCGAGGCCCTGGCTCGGGCCCTGGGTGACGTGGGACGTCGCGTGGATGCGGTCCTCGTGCTGGAGGCGCCGGATGCCGTGCTGGTGAAGCGAATCAGCGGTCGGCGGGTCAGCCCGGGTGGCCGCGTCTATCACGTCTCCAACGATCCCCCCAGGGTGGACGGGGTCTGCGACGCGACCGGCGAGCCCCTGATCAACCGTGACGATGATCAGCCGGACACCGTCCGCAGGCGCATGGAGGTCTATCGGCAGCAGACTGAGCCGCTGATCCGGTTCTACGAGGACAGTGACGCCAGGGTCATTCGTGTGGATGGCGACAGGCCTGTGAGCGACATCCAATCCGCAATGCGGGCGGCATTGGAGGAGATCGGAGCCCTTGACGGAGTCGAGCCGCGTGGGGGCCATCCATGATCCACCTGAAGAGTCGGCGGGAGATCGAAGCGATCGCTGGCGGAGGTGTGGTGATCGCGCGGCTCTTGATTGAGCTCGAGCGCCGAGTCGACCCCGGTGTGTCGACGGCGGAGCTGGACCGGTTCTGCGACGGGTTCATCCGTGACCATGACGGTGCCGTCCCGGCCTTCAAGGGGCTGTACGGGTTCCCGGGAAGCGTGTGCATTTCGGTCAACGAGGAGGTGGTGCACGGCATCCCGTCCCGCCGGACACTGCGGGAAGGGGACATCGTATCGGTCGATGTAGGCGTCAGGTTGGACGGGTGGTGCTCGGACTCGGCCTTCACCTACCCGGTGGGAGAGGTCGACGCAGAGGCGTCGGCGTTGCTGAGCACGACACGGCGCTGTCTGGACGCGGCCATCGATGCAGCCCACCTGGGCAACCACGTCGGGGACATCGGTGCGGCGGTTCAGGATCTCGCGGAGGCCGCAGGCTTCAGCGTGATTCGGGACCTGGTGGGTCACGGCGTGGGGCGCGACGTGCACGAGGAGCCCCAGGTTCCGAACGTAGGGAAGGCAGGATACGGGCCTCGTCTTCAGGAGGGGATGGTCCTGGCGATTGAGCCGATGGTGAGCTCGGGCAGCCACGAGATCCGGACCCTGGAGGACCGCTGGACGGTGGTAACCGTCGACGGATCCCGGTCTGCCCATTTCGAGCACACGGTGGCGATCACCCGGGAAGGCCCCCGCATTCTCACCAAGAGCCGAGGCACGGTGACAACACCGGCGTGAGAAGGGGTATCCAACTGCTGCAGAGCCCAACTTGAACGACCTCGCGGAACCGATTATACTTCCAAGCTCTGCAAGAATTGGAAAGACGGGGGCCCGATGAAGGTGAGAAGTAGCGTCAAGCCCATTTGTGAGCACTGCAAGGTGATCCGTCGGCGCGGTGTCATTCGAATCATTTGCAGGCGGAACCCCCGCCACAAGCAGCGGCAGGGATAGGAACGGGGCTTCGCGAGCCCCAGACCGATCGGAACGGCAATGGCAAGAATCGCAGGGGTCGATCTCCCGAGGAACAAGCGCATCGAGGTCGCGCTGACCTACATCTACGGCATCGGCCGATCTCGTTCGCAAGAGATCCTCTCCGCCACGGGCGTAGATCCGGACCGGCGGACTCAGGATCTCAGCGATGAAGACGTGAATCGGCTCCGGCGAGAGATCGAGAGCAAGTACAAGGTGGAGGGTGCGCTTCGCACCGAAGTGTCCATGAACATCAAGCGCCTCATGGACATCGGCTGCTATCGCGGGCTGCGACATCGTCGTGGTCTTCCCGTCCGCGGCCAGCGCACTCACACGAACGCCCGGACGCACAAGGGGCACAGGCGTCCCATTGCCGGGAAGAAGAAGCCCGGCAAGAAGTAGGATCCTCGCCTCTTCCGTCTGTGGTCATTGATGCTTCGCGATGCGGCGGCCGCGCGGGCCTTCGGGTCCCGTCCCCGCCGCATCTCCGTTGAATAAAGCCAGGGGTTCGGCGAGGCTCGTAGCAGGGGAAAGGAAAGCGCGAATTGGCTAGGCCCAAGGGGAGAACGACGCGGGCGCGTCGCGTTAAGAAGACGATCGAGGCGGAGGGCGTCGCGCACATCAAGGCGACGTTCAACAATACGATCATCACGATTACGGACACCAAGGGAAACACGGTGGTCTGGTCGAGCGCGGGCACGGCAGGGTTCAAGGGGTCGAAGAAATCCACTCCCTTCGCGGCGACCGTGGCTGCAGAACAAGCGGGACGTGAGGCCGTCGGTCTCGGGGTCAAACGGGTGCACGTTCGGGTACAGGGTCCCGGATCGGGCCGGGAATCGGCGATTCAGGCGCTCGCCACGGCGGGACTGACCATTCGTTCGATCCAGGACGTCACTCCGCTTCCTCACAATGGATGTCGGCCTCCGAAGAAGAGAAGAGTCTAGGCCCGCGTCAGCGCGGAGAGTCGCTCGGCGCCGCACGCGGAATCATCGAATACGAAGACATCAGTCTGGAACTTGACGAATGGCGCGATACACCGGAGCGGTTTGTAAGCTGTGCCGCAGAGAGGGGCAGAAGCTCTTTCTCAAGGGATCGAAGTGCTATACCGAGAAATGCCCGGTGGAACGCCGTGGCTATCCACCGGGCCAGCACGGCCCCGCCCAGGCCCGTCGGCGCAAGCAGTCGGACTACGCGGTGCAGCTCCGCGAGAAGCAGAAGGTAAAGCGGATCTACGGGCTTCATGAAAAGCAGTTCCGAAACCTCTTCCACAACGCCGCTGCCGCCAGGGAGGGGCTAACGGGAGAGAACCTGTTGATCGCTCTGGAGTCGCGCCTCGACAACGTGGTGTTCCGCATGGGCTTCGCGTCCAGCCGGAATCAGGCCCGCCAGCAGGTGCGCCACCGCCACATCGAGGTGAACGGTCGAGTCGTCGACGTCCCCAGCTACCAGGTGCGGCCGGGCGATGAGGTCGCGGTTCGAGCCAAGTCTCGGGACCTGACGATGGTCCAAGAGAGCATGGAGTCCCGCACCCGGCCGGCGCTTTCAGAATGGCTGGCCCTGGACGACAAGGCGAAGGTGGGACGCGTGCTGCGGAGCCCGACGCGGCAGGACATCCCGCTGGCGGTCCAGGAGCAGCTGATTGTGGAGCTGTACTCCAAGTGATGCCCGAGCCTCTCGCTCGGATCAGATGAGCTGATGCCCTTGGGGGCATGGAGGAAATGGTGGAGATAGATCTGACCGGACTCGTTCTTCCTGAGCGGATCGAGATCGCGAAAACTTCCGATGACGGCCGTTCCGCCGAGTTCCTTATCGAACCGCTGGAGCGTGGCTTCGGGCATACTCTCGGGAATTCAGTCCGACGGGTTCTGCTCTCGTCACTCGGGGGGGCAGCGGTCTGGGGATTCCGCATCGACGGCGTCGTGCACGAGCACCAGACGATTCTGGGGGTGGTGGAGGACGTCCACCAGGTGATCCACAATCTCAAGTCCCTCATCCTCAGACTGGACGACGACGTCGAGGAGGCCACACTCACCCTCCAGGTGAACGAGGCCGGGCCCATCACGGCGGCTCAGATTCAGGCGCCCCCTTACGCCATGATCCTGGACCCCGAGCATCACCTGATGACCCTTCAGGACGATCGGGAGCTCAGCATCGAGCTCTACGTCGACAAGGGCCGCGGCTTCGTACTCGCGGACCAGCACCCGATCCCGAAGGGCTCTCCGGTAGACCTGGTCCGCATCGACTCTATCTACAACCCCGTGCGGCGGGCGAACTTCTCGGTCGAGGAAACACGCGTCGGACAGCGGACGGACTTCGATCGCCTCACGCTCCGCGTGCAGACCGACGGCTCCATAGAGCCCCGTGAGGCGGTGAGGTATGCGGCCGAGCTGGTGCGCAAGCATCTGGAGTATATGCTCTACTTCGGCGAAGACGGCATGCCCAAGGTCATTCCACCGGGAACGGTGGAGGTCTCGGAGCGGATGCAAGAGCTTCTCGGTACGTCGATCGAAGACCTGGCGGAGCTCAGCGTCCGCTCGCGGAACTCGCTTCAAAAGGAAAATATCCGTACTCTGGGTGAGCTCGTGCAGAGGACGGAAGAGGAGATGCTCGCGATCGAGAACTTCGGGAAGAAGTCCTTGAAAGAGATCGAGGACTTCCTTTCGTCTCACTCGCTCCGGTTCGGCATGGTCTTTCAGGAGGGAGACGGCGGTCAGCTGTACTTCCAGGCGGAGCACGCCGGTGTGGTCGGGGGTGGGGAGGAGTAGCCCATGCGCCACAGGAGGAAAGGCCGAAGCCTCTCGCGCACCGCGAGCCACCGCAGGGCCATGCTCCGGAACATGGCCACGTCACTGTTTCGTCATGAGCGAATCGAGACAACCACGGCGAAAGCCAAGGAGCTCCGCCCGTTCGCGGAACGGCTCATCACGTTGGCCAAGCGAGGTGACATACCAGCGCGTAGGCTTGCAGCCCGCAAGATCTCCGACCGGGAGATTCTGGGGAAGCTGTTCGACGAGATCGCTCCGCGTTTCGCGGATCGGCCCGGGGGATACACGAGGATCCTGAAGCTGGGCCATCGGAGGGGCGATGCGGCGGAAATGGCGCTGATTGAGTTGGTGGAGCGGACGGGGAAACAGCAAACCTGAACACACGACACATCATGTCCACAACCGGATCGCGCAGTGGGGCGGCGAACAGAGCGGCCCTTCCCCTGATGGTGCTGGCGTTCCTGGCAGTGATCGGGTTCCTTTACTGGCTGAACATCTCGGGGACGCCCTCGACGGTCGCCGTAGAGGAAGGCCCCGAAGAGGCCGGGCCCACCGCAACGGCAGTCACGCTGCAGGACT
>JBDHKE010000307.1:0-2401 GCA_039586555.1 Gemmatimonadota bacterium
TCCACACGGGAACGTCCGAGTATGGGCGGACTCCTCGATGCAGCAGAAAGTCAGTGTCCACCCAGGTGAAGGTCGTCTCCGCCGTGGTCACGGCGCGGATCCCGTAGAGGAGCTCCGCCATGGGCCGGGGGGTCGCGGGGCCCACCGCGTTGAAGACCCCCGCGTGACCGTCCTCGGCCATGCGGATCATCCACTCTGACAGGTCCCGGGCATCAATGATCTGAACGGGATCGGAGGGGTCACCGGGAGACAGCACCTGCCCACCCCGATGGATGCGCACCGGCCAGTACGTGAAGCGGTCCGTCTCGTCCCGGGGTCCAATGATCAGCCCCGGCCGGAAGACCGCGGCCCGACCCGGGAAGAAACGCTGGGCCTCGCGCTCCGACAGGGCCTTGCGAAGCCCGTACGGGAGGTTGTCCGCTCCGGGCTCGACGCCGGCGGTCTCGTACGTGAAGGTGGGCGCGTCCGCCGTCATGGGAATCCGGCTCGTGTCCGAGTAGGCCGAGCGCGAGGACACGTAGAGATACCGTTCCACCGAGTCCTTCAGAAGCTCGGCGGTCATGCGCACCCAGTCGGCGTTGGAGGCAGAGTTGTCGATGACGACGTCCCAGCTCCGCCCCTTCAGCGCCTCCAGGTCTCCGTTTCGGTCTCCCCGGAGCTTCTCCACCTCCGGGAAGAGGTGGGTGTTCGTCCTGCCCCGGTTGAACAGCGTGACCCCGTGCCCCCGGTTCAGGGCGTATTGAACCTGGAAGGGACCGATGAAGCTGGTTCCTCCCAGGATGAGGATCCGGAGGGACCGGGTCTGGGAGCGGACCGCGGGGGCGTGGGCCAGCGACCCGGGCGCGAGACCCAGGCCCAGAGCGCCGCTGGCCACGGCGGAGAGTCTCAGGAAGTCCCTTCGGCTCGTCGGCATGTATGACATGGACGCTCACCCTCGCTGAGGTCGGTCTTGGTGACGCACCCAACTTGGGCCGAAGACCCGGGAGCGTTCAAGAGCCGGAGAGTCGGCCGTGGAGAGAGCCAGATTCTGGCGGGGGCAGTGGCGCGGCCGACAGGAACGTGGCTAGCTGGGGGGGACATGGCTATCCGGGAGGGACAACGCCAGCCGAGAGGGACGACGCTAGTCCGGGGATTCCTCGCTGAACACCTGAGAGCGGATCTTCCAGTTCCCCGACTGCTTGTCCAGGATCGTGAGGAGGCGGCCACGACGGACCCTCGCTCCCGTCTCCTCGTTCGTCTCCGTGTATCTGAATCGGCCCAGAACGTAGGCCAGGCTTCCGCTGACCTCGAAATCCACGAGCTCGTGCGCGATGGGTCCAGCCTCGGGGAGCGATTCCTCCAGCGCCGTCTGGATGGCCTCAGGGCCCCAGATCTCCTCGTCCGTGAGGAGGACTAGCGCATTCTCGGCGTAGTGGTCGGCCAGTTCCTCCACGTCGTCCGCCTCCCACGCGGAACACCATCGATCCAGGCGCTCGTTGACTTCCCCGAGCATCTCTCGACGGAAACGGGCCCGCTCAACCCCCCAATAATCTCGGCGGGGAACACCCGGCGCGATCTGGGCCCAGAGGGGGCCGGGCAGGAACAACAGAAAGGCGAGGATGAAGGAGCGCCTGAAGAGACCGCTCGCTCGGCTCGAGATCATGAAGGTCGCGTCCTTGACGGGGCACCTGCTAGTCTAGCGGAAGGCTCCGAAGCCTTCAAGCGGGGTTGCTGCATCAACCATTCCACACGATGATCCTGGGTAGTGGTCCCGCGTCGTAGCCCCCGGACGGTGAGGCTGACGACGTGGCGACCGCCGGGCCAGCCTCGAATGTCCGGCTCGCCTGAGGTGAGGAGACGTGAGATGGAAGGAATGATCCAACAGCTGATGCCGTGGCTGCCGGTAAGTGCGGCGGCGGCGATAGGTGTGCTGCTGGTTGCGCTGTTGGTCTCCGTCTCCGCACGACGCCGAGAGCGGCGGAGGGACTTGGAACGCCGGCGGCGGGAGATCAGCTACCGACTGAAGAGGTTCGTGGGGGATGGCCCGCCGGTCTCCTCGTCCGTCCCCTCCTCCGAGACGGACTCGGCCGGTCCCGGCCGTCCTGAGGGCTAGCTCTCCTCCACCGGCCCGAGAAGAAGGGGTCCCGTGCCGTTCACGCTTCAGCACCTCAAGGATCGCAAGCTAGTCCAGTGGGCGGTGGTTTACCTGGCTGGAGCGTGGCTGGTTTTCGAAGTGCCATCCTGCCTTTCGCGAACCTCGGCCCGGAGCCCGAAGCCGACGAGTATCTGGTGGATGGCATGCACGACGAGATCCTCACCCGATTGTCTCAGGTCGCGGCTCTCCGCGTGATCTTCCGCGCCTCCGTGATGCAGTTCAGGGGACCTTCGGCACCGCATGCCCGGACGGTGGCGGGGGCCCTGC
>JBDHKE010000308.1:0-2401 GCA_039586555.1 Gemmatimonadota bacterium
CCGCATCGGCACAGGTTGTTTTCCATTCCCTCCAGGATCTCGCTGTAAGACGGACGAGGCTTGCGCCGCAGCAGGCTATAGGCGGCCAGGATCATGCCGGGCGTACAGAAGCCACACTGGAGGGCATCATTTTCCATGAAGGCCTTCTGCAGTGGATGCAACTGTCCATCCACCGCCAGCCCCTCAATAGTCGTGATCGCCTTGCCCTGGACCTGCTTGACCGGAAGCATGCAGGAGCGAACGGCCACCTCGTCGAGCAGGACTGTGCACGCTCCGCAGTGTCCCTCGCCGCACCCGTACTTCGTGCCCGTCAGCCCCAGGTCAGTGCGCAGCACCCACAGCAATGCTCGGTCGCTGTCCACCGTCAAGGTCGTGGGCTCCCCATTGAGGGTGAATCGGACGACCTCTTCCATAACGAGCTCCCTCCTCTGTTGGCGGGACCACCCATGCAAACTCCATGGCTGGCCGGAGCACTGTGCGCCGGAACCCACCTTGGGCTGCCTTCGGTGGGCAGAGAGCTAAACCTGTATGGAGTTGCCAGGGAACCCAGCAGCCTTGGCCTTGCCCCCAAGAGGGCATCCAAGTTGGATGTCAAGGATGTAAGTCCTCAGCGTCCCTGAGAGAAACCAGCGGGTGAGTTGAGCAACACTTCAGATCTTCCTGCCCCGGTTTCCGCTGCTCTCCTCACGGTCCTGCACTAGCAGTCCCGCCGGGCCACCAGCGCCCCAATCGCGAATTGTCTCCTCCGGTTGAGGATCGCCTCCCCGCACCCGAACCAGACATCGTCCGGAGTGTGGGCGTCCCATCGCTATGCCACAAACGAACCTCGGCTCGGCGTTCCGCGCCTTTGGCATGAAGTTCTGATCCGACGCGTGTACGTCGGCGTCTCGCCTGTGGGCTAACTCCGGCCGTCGCCTCGGGTCTCCCAGTCGAGCGATCGACGAACCGCGGCCTGCCATCGCTCGAGGAGACGGTCCCGTTCGGATGCGGGCATTCCGGGCTCGAAGGTGTCTTCCGCTCTCGGGAGACCGGTGATGGCGTCGAGGTCGGCCCAGAAGTCGGTCGCGAGGCCGGCGAGAAAGGCGGCCCCGCGCGAGGTCATCTCCCCCGTCTGCGGGCGGACCACCGGGACGCCGAGCAGATCTGCCTGGAACTGCATGAGGAAGTCACTTCTCGAGACTCCCCCATCCACTCGGAGTTCGGTGAGCGCTCTGCCGGCATCTGACGCGAGCGCCTTCACGACATCGTAGACTTGATAGGCGATCCCTTCGAGCGTCGCTCGGGCGATGTGCCCCTTCGTCGTTGCCCGCGTCAGGCCTATCAGGGTGCCCCGGGCATACTGGTCCCAATGCGGGGCGCCCAGACCCGCGAGCGCGGGCACGAAGCAGACTCCGCCGGCATCAGGCACCGAGGAAGCGAGATCGCTGACCTCAGCGGGGCTCGCAAGAAGGCCGATCCCGTCCACCAGCCAGTCTATGGCCGCCCCCGTCGTGAAGATGCTCCCTTCCAGGGCATAGGTGACGTCAGCGCCCTTCTTCCAGGCGATGGTGGAGAGGAGGTTGTGTCGTGACTCGACGCACGTGTCTCCCGTCGGCAGGAGGAGGAACGAGCCCGTGCCATAGGTGTTCTTCGCGCTGCCCTCCGCGAAGCAGAGGTGACCGAATGTCGCAGCCTGTTGATCTCCTGCGATGCCGCTGATCGGGACCTCCGCGCCCACGACTTCGGGGTCCGTCGTGCCGACGATCTCGCTCGAGCCCCTCACCTCAGGCAGCATCTCCGCCGCTACGGTGAAGAGATCGAGGAGCACGGGATCCCACGCCAGGTCGTGGATGTTGAAGAGCATGGTTCGGCTCGCGTTGGTCACGTCGGTGACGAACGTCCGCCCGCCCGTCAGCCGCCAGATCAGCCATGCATCCACTGTCCCGAACGCGAGGCGGCCCGCCTCGGCCAGCAAGCGCGCTCCATCGACACTGTCGAGTATCCACTTGAGCTTGCTGGCCGAGAAGTAGGCGTCGAGCACGAGTCCCGTCCGCTCCCTGACGTCCGGCTCCGCGCCATCACTCCTCAGCCGGTCGATGGAGTCCGCCGTACGCCTGTCCTGCCATACGATTGCGTTGTGGATGGGACGGCCGTTCTCCCTGTCCCACACCACAGTCGTTTCCCTCTGGTTGGTGATCCCGATCGCCGCGAGGTCCTGCGGCCGCGCGCCGCCGTTCCCCAGCGCCTCCTGCACCGAATCCACGACCGACTGCCAGATGTCATTGGGGTCCTGCTCAACGAGCCCCGGGCGTGGGAAGACCTGCGGGAATGAACGCTGGCCGAGCCCCCGGGGTCTGCCCTCGTCGTCGAAGAGCACAGCCCGAGAGCTGGTGGTTCCCTGGTCGATCGCAAGTACGTATCT
>JBDHKE010000309.1:0-2397 GCA_039586555.1 Gemmatimonadota bacterium
AATCGTTACCCCTCGCGATCAGTGCCGAGGTAGGAGCTCCGCCCCGCGACAGCAGAATATCGCCGCTGTGAACCCGCACCCCGGCCACCTCGGTCGAGGGTGTCGATGAGGGGATATCCTCCAGGTGAACCAGCGCGGGGAGAACATCGCTCCCGGTCTGCGCCAGAGTCTCCTCGATGACCGAGCGGCCCCCGTAGATCACCCGGTAGACGGCCGCGTGCACTTCGGCCCGATCCAGCGGCCAGGCTCGGGCCGCGCGCATCACAGTAATTCGCGCTTCCTGGACGAAACCGTGAGCCCTGGGAAGAAGCGGTGCGTGGGCGGCAGCGTGGACAGCGAGACCGAATTGAATCGACTCGAGCCTGGCGAGCGCCTCTACGGGCACGGAACTGCCGCTGCGCTCGATTTCCTCGAGGGTGCTCAGCCCGTCCTGCTCCAGCCCGTCGAAGATCTCGCGCGTGGCTTCGAGAGATGAGGACCGGCTGGCCCGGAAGTCCTCTTCCAGCTTCTCGAATAGCTCCGCGCGATCCCACCGGAACGGGTGCGAATCGGGTCTCGGGAACTGCTCCGGCCTGGAATCGGGGACGAAGAGCGTGATGACAAGGCCAACAGCCACCGCACCCAGGATCCCCAGCTTGTAACCCTTCACGAATGTTACACCGCGTATTGCGTCTCTCGCCTGCCTTCGACTCTAGCAGGCACACAATATCCGTTCGATCTGGACGGATATCAAACAGCCTGGCCGAGCGGGTCCCAGTCGATCAGCTCTTCGGGCCCGGCTGCTTCGCCCTGATTGCCTCAGCGCGGCTCTCGAGCACTAGGGCCTGATCATTGTCACCGGTCATTCGTAGCAGCTCGGCGAATTCGTCCAGGGTGTTGGCCACGTGGGGATGTTCCGCTCCAAGCCGCTCTTCCCTGATTCGAAGCGCCCGATCGAGACATTCGCGTGCCCCCTCGTAGTCGCCGGCGTCCCGGAGCACCGCTCCCAGGCCTGTCAGCGCGACGGCGACATTGGGATGGTCAGGACCGAGGGCGTTCTCGGTGATCTCCAGGGCGCGCTCGTACGTGGCCTTGGCTTGGCCGTGGTCCCCGGTTTCATGATGAAGCTCGGCCAGGCCGTTGAGGACGGTCGCTACATCCGCGTGCTCGGGGCCCATGGCGCTCTCCATCATCGTGGCTGCACTCTCGAACAGGGGTCTTGCGGCGGCGGTGTCGCCGATCTCGACCAGGAGCCCCGCGAGGGAGCTCATCGTGCCAGCCACCAGGGGATGGTCGGGGCCGAGGGCTGTTTCCCGGATCTCTAGGGCGCGCTCCATGTACGGCCTCGCCGCCTCCGGATCGCCCATGTCACGAAGCAAAGACGAGAGGTTGTTCAGGTCGTTGGCGACGTCGGGATGGTCCGGGCCGAGCCTCCGCTCTTTGATCTCTAGGCCCCGTTCGAAGAGACCACGGGCCACCTCGAAGTTCCCCATCTCAGCATTGATAGCCCCGAGGTTGGCCACGGCGCTTCCCACTAAGGGATGATCCGGGTCCAGTGCCTTTTCCCTGATGGCCAGGACTCGCTCAAACAGGGGGAGGGCTTCCGCGAAATCGGCGTTCCTGGCATGGAGAATCGCCAGGCTGTTCAGGTCAATCGCCAGCTCGGGGTGCTCTGGGCCGAAGACCTTCTCGCTAACGGCCACGGCCCGCTCCAGAAGTAGCTGGGCCTCTTCCCGATGGCCCATCGTGCCGTGCAGCATACCGAGGTTGTGCAGGGTTGCCCCGATATCCGGGTGGTCGGTAGGCAGTGCCGCCTCCCGGATGGCCAGAGCTCGCTCCAAAAGGGGGAGGGCTTCATCATACTCCCCCATCCTATGCAGCGTGAGGGCCAGGTTGCTGAGCGCCTTCGCCACCAGGGTGTCCTCGGGTCCGAGAGTCTGTTCCCAGACACCCAGAGCCCGCTCGTAGATGGATTTCGCCTCCGCGTAATCCCCCGTCTCGTGAAGGAGGTTTCCCAGGTTGTTGAGGCTGGATGCCACGTCGGCGTGATTCGGGCCCAGAGCTTCGATCTTGATCTCCAAAGCCCGCTGGTGCAGCGTTCGCGCCTCATCGAACTTGCCGCTCCTCCACAGCAGGTTTCCCAGATCCCCAAGGCTTTGTGCGATGGCGGGGTCCCCGGGGCCCAGGGCTTCCTCACGAATGGCCAACGACTCTTCCAGCAAGGGCCTGGCCGCCTCGTAGAGTCCAAGGCTCCGGTACACCACGCCCATGGTGTTCATGAGGCTGGCTCGCACCAGCGGCTGGTCCCCGAGCTCGGTCTCGATCCGTTCAGCTCCTCGATCCAGGATCTCCCGGGCGGTGACACTGTTGCCCCTGGCCTCTGATGGGTCAGTCACCTCGAAGATCTCCACCAGGAAG
>JBDHKE010000310.1:0-2394 GCA_039586555.1 Gemmatimonadota bacterium
CACATCGGACGTCTCTTACACGAGGATAATGTGGTGCTGCAGTCGGCCGCGCAGGGCGTCACGGTGGAGTGCGTCGGCAACTGCGGCATGGCCGTGTACACCATGAGCGAGGAGTTCCAGACGTTCCTGCAGGCTTTCACCCCTGATCTCCCCGTGGACTGGCGGACGTTGGCGGAGTGGCGGGTGCGGCGGGAGGCGCAGGGGATCGGGGTGAACGTCGCGCCGTTCCTGGGCTTCGGGACGATTCGGGCGAGCGTGATGGGGCAGGAGGGAGAGGGAGGAGAGCGGTTCGCGCCGTCGGCGGAGGAGGTGGCGGCGATGGAGGCCGCGGTGGCGGAGGGGATGCGGGACGGGGCGTTCGGGTTGACGGTGGGGTTGAGCTACCAGGTGCAGCGGAACGCAGGGACGGCGGAGATCATCGGGCTCTGCCGGGTGGCGACAGGGTTCGGCGGGGTGTTCATGGCGCACGCGCGGGGTGGGGAGAAGTCGATGGCGGAGTTCGTCGAGATCTGCGAGCGGACGCCGATTCCGGGGTGCTTGTCGCACGCCACACTCACCGCGAATCCGGTGGCGGTGGCGGAGTTCCAGGCGGCGCGGGTGCGGGGCGTGGAGGTGCTCTTCGACCTCTACCCCTGGACCCACGGCAGCGGCAAGAGCCTGGGCTTCTGGCTCTTCGGTCACCAGCTGATGAAGAAACGCGACCCCGAGGCATGGCGGTTCTGGAACGTCAAGGACTTCGACGCACCGCTGTTCGCCGCGACCGCGGCGCGGCTCCGCGACGAGGCGGAGTGGCACCGTATCAAGGCCACCGCCGTTGCACGCGTCGAAGGACTCGTAACCGAGAACGAGGAGCGACGGAAAACACTTGAAGCGAGCGGTTCGGACTTGACCGTGCCGCCCATCTGGGATCTAGCATCGCGGGTCGGCGTCGTCTTCTCGCCGTCGCATCCCGAGTTCGAGGGCGACGACACCGTGCGCCCTGCGACGCTGGGAGAGGTGGCGGAGGCGCTGGGGGCGGCGGACATCTGGGAAGCGGCGCGCGCCCTCTTCATCGCCGACGAGGGGCGGACGCTGGTCGTCAACGCCTCCACGGGCCGCCGGGAGCGCCACGTGATCTCCTCCTACCAGCTCCCCGAATCCATCGTCAGCTCCGACGCCTCCATCTACATCACCCACCCCAGAGCATGGGGGTCGTGGCCGAAGGTGTTGCAGCGGTACGTGCGGGAGCTGCCGGTGCTGCGGCTGGAGGAGGCGGTGCGGAAGATGACGTCGCTCCCCGCCCAGTTCCTCGGCCTCACCGACCGGGGGTGGCTCACGCCTGGGATGTGGGCTGACGTCGTCGTCGTCGATCCGGCGACGGTGGCGAACCGCGCCACCTACCGTCGTCCGCGCAACGCCCCGCGGGGCATCCCCTACGTCCTGGTCAACGGCGAGGTCACGGTGGACGACGGCCGCCACACGGGCGCCCTCCCCGGCAAGGTCCTGTCCCGCCCCTAGCTCCGCGCCCTCTCCCCTCTTTTCCCATCCGGACCGTGAGCTGCCCACCGTCACGTGGTGGTTGCCGTCCCGTTCTCGTTACGTTCGAAGCCGTGCACCGCATTCCCGGGTGGTCAAACCCCGACGGGGTGGATCGAAGCGGATTACGTTTATAGCCGTCGCCGGTGTTATGTAAAACGAAGTAGTAATGAGTAAAGTGAAGGATAATGAAGAAAAAGGTAACGTTCCAAGTCGACGGGGAGGACCTAGAAGCGATCGAGGATCTGAAAAAGACGAACCCCAACTTCCGTGAACTCTCGATCGGCGCGATCTTCCGCACCGCCTTTAACGCCTTTCTGAAGCAGAACGACTACGTCCTCACCTCCGACCTGAGCAACGAGGAACTCGTCGCGCTCTTCAAAGATCCCAAGCAGGTACCGAAGTGGATCCGGAAGAACGCCTATGCGAGACCCTACCACCGAGTGAGGTGGACCTGGTTGAAGCGATACAAGCGGGAGGAACTCATCGACGCCTTGCACGCTTTCACGTTATCGGACATCGACACCCCCATGCCGACGGGGTTTGGGGAGTGGGAGATGCTCAAGGTCAGCGCTGACACGCTTCGCGCCTACCTCTCCGACCAGAGAGCCGTGATCTTCCAGACCCGTGGCGCACCGTTCACGGGAAATGACGAAGCGCTGGAGAAGACCCTGTTCAACCTTTACGGCCACGACTGGGCGGCACCATTTTTCCCCACGCCACGATGAGGTACCCTCGAGCTGGAAGTGACGACGGAGACACCGTTGTCCTCCCGGCATTGTGTGACCCGAATCGGACCGGAGTCGCCGCGAGGGGAAGCGTCCCCATGTACGGGTTCCGACACAACGTTTAAAAACGGCTTCACTCATTTTTGTGTGC
>JBDHKE010000311.1:0-3670 GCA_039586555.1 Gemmatimonadota bacterium
AAGCAGGGGCGGATCGCCAACGCCATGCGCACCCTGCTCAAGGTGGCCGCGATACGCAAGGGCACGAGGGCGATCCTAGAGATCGGCTAGGGCGTGCCCGGCACGCTCATGGAGCAGGTCCCGCCCGGATACGTCGCCGTCGGTCGCGTGAGCACCGCCTGGGGCGTGCGCGGCGTCGTCAAAGTCATCCCCCTGGTGGACAAGCAGGAGAGGCTGGCTTCCGGGCGCAGCATCAGCGTGGCCGGCCAGCGCCGCACTATCGAGAGTTCCCGCTGGCAGAAAAGGCTAGCCTACCTCAAGCTGGCGGGCATCGACGACCGCGAAGCGGCCCTCGCACTGCGGCACCAACTGCTCACCGTGCCGGAGAGCGAGCTGGAGCCGCTGGGCGAGGGGCAGTACTACCGCTTTCAGCTAGTCGGTCTCGCCGTGGAGGGCACCGCCGGCGCCCTCCTGGGCCGCGTCACTGATGTCCTCGACACCGGCGCCAACGACGTCTACGTGGTCCAGGGCGAGAGAGGCGAGATACTGGTGCCAGCCACGGACGACATCGTCAAGGAGATTGACCTGCAGCGTGGGCGCATGGTGATCGAGGAGGTGCCAGGGCTGACCCCGGACACTGGCAAGAAGGGATAGCGCCTCCTCCGGGGCAGCACTCCCTTTCCTTGACGGGTTTTCGACAGCGTACCTATAATCGATACAGTGGGGATATAGCTCAACTGGGAGAGCGCCGCGTTCGCATCGCGGAGGTTGCGGGTTCGAGTCCCGCTATCTCCACCAGTTTCTTTTGTCTTCCCACTCCGCCGTTGGGCTATAATCTCTCTGGTGCCCCGGTAGCTCAGTCGGATAGAGCAACGGTTTCCTAAACCGTAGGTCGCCGGTTCGAGTCCGGCCCGGGGCTCCACTTCTTAGATAGGACAAGGGCCCTACCGCCGCCGCGGCGAGAAATCGCTGCCGACGGACCAGCCCGTCAGGGCCGCGAGAAGATCCGCTCGGTCAGCTCACGGAACCTGGCACGGGCCTTCCGGTAGGTCCGCGAGCGCGCGGGGTCCGGAAGCGTCGCTTCTCTCTCCGTTCGGGCGAAGGGCGCTGCGACGACATCCGCAGCCACATCGTCGCCAGCCTCCCTCCGCGCGGTCCACAGGGCCTGAACGGCCGCTCCCAGAGCCGCCGACTCCGGCTCCACCAGGCACAGTACGGGCACCTCGAGGACATCCGCCAGGATCTTCCTCCACAGAGCGTTCCGCGAACCGCCTCCGACCAACCGCACGGACTCCACCGCGATACCCAGCTTCTTCATCCTCTCGATCCCCAGCGCAAGCGACAGGCTGGTACCTTCGAGAGCAGCGCGAAAGAGGTGACCCCTGCGCAAGAGGCCGGGCCGAATCCCGGCGAGAACCCCGCTGGCCTCGGGCAGGTTTGGAACGCGTTCTCCCTGCAGGAAGGGCAAGAACAGTAGCCCATCGCAACCCGGAGGTACTCGCGCCGCCGCACGGGTCAACGCTTTGAGGTCCTTGCCCTGTCCCTCGAACGCTGCCCGCACCTCTTCCGTAACTCCCGTCATGTTCATGACACAAAGGAGGGGCAGCCATCCCCCCGTGGAGTCGCAGAAGGGGGCGATTAGACCATCGGGATCGATGACCGGGCGATCGCTGTAGGCAAACGCCGTTCCCGAGGTGCCAAGACTGACCGCCACCACGCCGGCCGATGTCGCCCCGCTCCCGATGGCGCTCATCATGTTGTCGCCCCCGCCGGCGGCCACGAGCACTCCCTCGTCGAGCCCCAGCAGAGCGGCCCCTTCGGCGGAGAGGACTCCGGCGGGAGACCCCGCCGCAACGATGGGGGCCAGCATCTCCGCCAGCCGACCATCGATCCGCTGCACGGCTTTTCTGTCGAAGGCTCTAGCCACGGGGTCGAAGAAGCCCGTTCCCGAGGCGTCTCCGGCCTCCATGGTCTTCCGCCCCGTCAGGCGGAAGTTGATATAGTCGTGGGGCAGGAGGACGGAGCGCACCCGACCCCAGAGTTCAGATTCATGGCGCTTCATCCACAGGATCTTGGAAGCGGTAAAGCCAGCCGGGATGGCCCGCTGGAGATCTGTGGAGAGCTCCTGGGCCTCCTCCGCGGTGGTGGTGTCGCACCAGAGCTTCGCCGGGCGCACGATCTGGTCTTCGGCGTCCAAGACGACCAGTCCATGCTGCTGGCCGGAGACCCCCACCCCGCGGACTCGATCACGCTTCACACCAGGCGCAGACAACAGCTCCGCCGCCACCTGCCGCACCGCCTTCACCCAGGTCCGGGGATCCTGCTCCGCCGCCCCGGGAGGAAGGCGCGGGATCAAGTCATAGGATCTCCCGCCGCGGGCGACCACCCGGGCCCTGGTCGCGTCCAAGGCCACCAGCCGCTCATAGCGAAGACCTCGTGCCGCGAGTTGCTGGGTGTCTGCATCCAGGGCGCGAAGCTTGGCCGCCTTGTCCCGAGTGTACCCCTGCAGGAGAGAGTCGATCTCCGGGCTTTCATCGCAGGCCAGCAGATCCTGCACCTCCGGATCGGCATCGAAGGCCTCAGCCCGGGCCTTGAGAATCTTGTAGGTGCCCATGCAACCACGGACGAAGTCCCACACTCCCTCGTCGTCCTCCGTACGGTAGGGATGAGCGTCGAAGTGGCGGGGGCCCTCATAGCGCTGGCCCCCTGCCGTTCCCTCCAGCAGACGCACCAGCAGGAAGGCTCCCTTCACGTCTTCGGACCCAAAACGGAGATCCTGATCGTAGCGCCCGATCTTCTGGGCATTCAGGTCGATGTGGAAGAGCTTGCCTGCCTCCATCGCCTGGGCGACGGCGTGGACGAAGGACAGACCGGACATTGTCTCATGGGCAACCTCTGGGTTCACCCCCACCATGTCCGGGTGATCCAGGGTGGTGATGAAGTGAAGCATGTGCCCCGTGGTGGGGAAATAGATGTCTCCGCGCGGCTCGTTGGGTTTGGCCTCCAGGGCGAACTTCATGTCGTACCGCTGATCTCGCACGTACTCGCAGAGGAAGTTGATTGCCTCCCTCATCCGGCGGATGGCATCGCGGGGATCGCGACAGGCGTCGGCTTCCGACCCTTCCCGTCCCCCCCAGAACACGTAGATCTGGCCTCCAAGCTCGGCTCCGAGGTCGATGGCGTCCATGGTCTTCTTGAGGGCCAGCGCCCGCACCTTGGGGTCGTTGGCTGTGAACGCCCCGTCCTTGAACACCGGATGCCGGAACAGGTTCGTAGTCGCCATGGGAACGACCATTCCCGTGTCCGCAAGGGTTCGCTTGAACTCCTTCACAATCCGGTTCCGCTCCGCCAGCGAGGCGCCAAAGGGAACAAGGTCGTTATCGTGCAGGTTCACTCCCCAAGCGCCGCACTCGGCGAGCTTCCGAACAAGGTAGGCAACATCCCGCGACGGACGCACCGCGTCCCCGAACGGATCGGCTCCGGGGTTGCCCACGGTCCACAAGCCGAAGCTGAACCGGTCTTCTTTGGTTGGAGTATATGCATCCATGATGTCTCCCGTCGAAACGAGCAGCCCCGCTCACCTCATGCTCTCTCCGCGGACCGCGTCCAGAAGCAACGCTTCCGGCCCACTTCCCTTCGAAAGTGACTGCACACTGCACACCGAGTACGGACAGTCCGCGCCATAGTCGCG
>JBDHKE010000133.1:0-9754 GCA_039586555.1 Gemmatimonadota bacterium
ACCGAAGGCCAGCAACGAGGGACCCGAGCCCCGCTCCGTGGACAGGTCGTGGGCGGGCAGGGGCCTCCAGAGCTGCTGATTGAAGGGGAAGGTGAAGCCCTCGGGCATGATGCCTACGATCTCTGTGGGCTGGCCGTCCAGGCGAACCGTCCGGCCCACCACGTCGGGTGCGCCGTCGAAGCGGTCCTGCCAGAACCGATGCGCGATCAGGGCGACCGACGGGGCCCCGATCACCTCGTCCTCCGGCGCGAATCCCCGGCCTACAATGGGCGGCGTCCTCAATAGCTCGAAGGTGTTGGCCGTGACGTTTGCCCCGGTGACGAGCTCCGGCGGCCCACCCTCCGAGCTCAGGTTGAAGGCCCCGAGCTCGTAGGCGGCCAGCCCCTCGAACGCGGTCTGCCGCTCCCTCAGGTCGACGAAGTCGTGGATCCGGCTCAGGAGCCGGCTGGGTCCCTGGGACGGATTCATGCGGTTGATGGCCACGAGCTCGTGGGGCTCTTCCACGGGAAGTCCCTTGAGGATCACACCGTTCACGATGCTGAACATCCCCGCCGTGAGGCCGATGCCCAGGCCCAGCGCCAGGACGGCCACGAGGGCGGGCCCGGGCCTCCGCAGAAGGCCCCGGACAGCGAGCTTGATGTCCTTCAACAGGTCGTCGATGTCACGCCTCCGTGAGGAAAGAACCTAACTTCAGTAGTCGCTGTGTGGTCTCTCAGGTAGCCAAAGCTATTTGGTTTCTCTGGTAGCTGAAACCGCAGGGCTTCTGTAGCAGCTAAACGGAAGGAGGGCGTGGAAGGTTTCAGTGGGGGTGGACGGCCTAGAAGGGGACTCCCGGTCGGTGCTCCGGTTCACGCGGACGCATGAGGAGACGCACATGTGCGCAAGGCCACACCAGGGCCGCTGAGGAACCCGACTAGCTGGTGACGCCCCCATTGAAGTCGTAGAATTCAGCCCCGGAGACATCGAAGAGCCCCTTTCCGGCTGGCCCGTTTGCGGGTGGAAGGTATCGCCGACCTGGGAATCCTGACCCTCCGGGAGGGAACATGGGACGCCAATACCTCAAAGTGGTCTTTCCCGACGAGAGACAAGTCTTCATCGGTGGGAGGGTTGCCGGAGAAACCAACCGCAGGCTGGTTGTCGAAGAAGGGACTCATTACATCCGACTGGCCCCACCCCGCAACTACTCCCCCAGGTACAGGCGGCCCACCGTGACCGGCACCACGCCTCGGAGACCGATGGAGGTAGTTTTCGAGAAGAAGAGTCTGGATGTCTTCATCAGCTACAGCCATCAGGATCGGAAGTGGCTGAAGATGCTGCGGGAGTTCTTGTCCCCGCTGGTGCAGAACCGGCAGATCGAGATTTGGGACGACACAATGATCAAGCCGGGCACTCTCTGGAGTACGGCATTAGAGAAAGCCCTCGTGTCCACCAAAGTCGCAGTCCTGCTGGTCAGCCGGCATTTCCTGGCATCTGACTTCATCGTCGGAAACGAGCTGCCACGACTACTCGCCGTAGCCGAGGAAGGCGGGCTCCAGATCCTCTGGATCTATGTCAGCGAGAGCCTCTACGAGGAAACAGACATTGAGCAATATCAGGCGGCACATGACGTTTCCAAGCCGCTCGACGCTCTTAGCCCGCCGGCAAAACGACACCGTGTCCTGAAGCAGATTTGCCAGAACATCAAGCACGCGCTGGAGGAGGACCCGCCTTCCTCATGATCGGGCGCGGATGGGATTCACTGTGCCTCGCTGCATGGTCTAAGGAGGCTTTCATGGCTCGTCGGCTGATCGCTCTGGCTGCCCTCGTCACTTCGAGCGCCTGCGCGGGCGGGGACGAGCAGGAACCTACCGGCCCAACCCAGCCGACCATCGCCACGATCGAAGTCAGTCCCGCGCAGGTGCATTTCGACGCGATCGGCATCACCCAGCAGTTCAGCGCCGTAGCGAGGACGGCCTCGGGAACAGTTGTTGGCGGGCAGCAAATCGCGTGGGTCTCGTCAGACGCTTCCGTGGTCACTGTGGAGGCGAACGGCCTTGCGACCACAACCGGTAACGGGGCAGCCACGATCACGGCTAGCTCGGTCACGATCTCGGGCGCTGCGTCTGTCACCGTTCAGCAAGAGATCGTCGAGATCACCCTCTCTGCCGACTCGCTCGTCCTAGACCGCTGGGCCGACACGGCCCGAGTGAGTGCTGTTGCGGTTGATGCGGCAGGCACACCCGTGGCGGGAATCTCCGTCACCTGGACTAGCTCGAACGCTGAGGTTGCCGCCATCGATGAAGAGGGGCTCATCACGACATGGCTCGATGGTGAGGCGGAGATCACGGCGGAAGTGACGATCACCGGAAGTGCTGCGCTCGCGTGGGCGGAGTCCTCACCCCAAGGCGCAGCGGGCCTGCAGACGACGGCGACCTTGCCCGTCAGGGTCGCGGTCCAACGCAACCCCCTGTGCCAGGTGCCCGCTGGCTTCCCGGCGCAGCCGGGGGCCGCCCAGCCGGCGACCTGGGTCGAGCAGGAAGTGGACGGGCATTTCGAGACCGTAGAAGGCGGCGGGAACATTGGCCGCCCAATGACTCTGGATGTGGACCAGGATGGTGACGCCGACCTCATTCTCATGCGGAGTGGAGCCCAGCACACCGGGGAGGTACCGGAGACCGAGGTCCGAGTGTGGCTGAATGAGGGTGGGGGTTCGTTCTCAGATGGGACGCTGAGCATGCTTGCCAACGACATTCCCTGGGCCGGTCCCGGCAACGTGCGTTACGCTGATCTGAACGGGGATGGCCTGGAGGACGCGTTCGTCCCACAAACGGGCTGGGAGCTGCTACCCTGTGGACCGCCGGGGGCGTGTGCTGGGGCACCGACCATCCTGCTCATCCAGCAAGCCGGGGGCGGACTGATCGATGCCGCGCCGACAGCTATCGATCTCTATGAGTCAAACAGCTTCACTCACGCCGGAACCTTGGCAGACGTGGATTGCGACGGCGACGTCGACTTGTTCGAGGGCCAGATGCCTAATGGCGATGCCTGGACTTGGCCACACCTTCGGATGAATCAGGGATCCGGCGCCTTCCTCACGGAAGACTTCAGACTACCTCGCGTGCTGACAGAACTGGCAAGCTCGATTATCCCGGGAACCGGCGGAGCCGTGTTCTGTGATCTGGACCGGGACGGCGATAGTGATCTCGTCCATAATACGAACGAGGAAACTCCGCCGGATGGTGGGGCGACATTTGTGTCGGTCAACGATGGATTCGGCCATTTCCGCCGCCTTCCAGGGATGTTGAATGACATGGAGTCGTGGCATTTCGTGTGCGGCGACTTGAACCTCGATGGCTTCAACGATCTAGTGCTGGCGACCCAGGACGGTCTTCTAGAAATCTACGAGAACCAGGGTGACATGACCTTCCAGGACGTGACCGCTTCCTCTCTGCCCGGTGGAAACTCCGATGGAGGACTGCACCCGGTCCACGGGCTGGTGGATCTGAACAATGACGGATGGCCCGACCTGGTGCCCGGTGCAATCGCCCGCGCCCAATCTGTATTGTGGAACACGGGAGAGGGCTTTTTCGACGAGAGGCCGCTCACCGGTAACTGCGGCTGCGGCACTGACCTCGCAATCGCAGACTTCGACGGCGACGGTCGCCTGGACATCTACTGGGATTCCGCAGAGTCCCGCGTCAACTCCGGCCGCACGACAGAATACAGCAACATCATCCTTTGGAACCGATAGAGACGGCGATCAACGAACGGGCTGATTCTATAGAGAGAGTGCTGGGTCGATCCCTCTGCAGTTCAGGCTCTCCTACGAGTGCGTTGTCTAGCATCCATGATGCGGTAATTGTCTTCATCTCCGACCCAGCCGTGTAGGAGACACACCCACACTCCAGGTCTGGAGACATCCACTTTCGCGCACCTGCCGGAAGGAGGGCGTGGAAGGTTTCGGGGGGTTGTGGGCAGGCCCCCGAGATCAGAACCTTGGGCTGGCGTTGTTATATCTTATCGGATATATTCTAGGACATGAACCCAATCCGCGAATTGAGGGTCAGGGCCGGGATCACCCAAGCAGTGTTGGCCAGAGCCGCCGGCACGTCGCAGCCGACCATCGCCGCCTATGAAGCCGGTCGTAAGAGCCCATCCGTGAACACGGTACGACGGCTCGCCCGGTCCGTGGGCCTCGAGGCCAGGGTCGAGTACCACCCGCCGCTAACCCGTGAGGAACGGCGATCCATCGCTCTTCATCAGGCCATCGCACAGCGCCTGATCGAGGATCCCGAACGCGTCCTGGCACAGGCTCGGCAAAACTTGACCCGAATGGGGGCGCGTGTAACCGGTCCCTCACAGATTCTCGAGGAATGGCGTGTGGTTCTCGATCGTCCGCTTTCGGCTTTGCTGCCGCTTCTGACGGATCCTACTCCATGGGCCCGGGAGCTGCGCCAGTTGACGCCGTTCGCTGGCGTGCTGTCGGCGCGCGAGCGCGCGGTCGCCTACGGGGCGTTCGCCGAAGCAGAGAGGCGAGCGTCGTGAAACGCGAGGAGTTCGAGCATGCCGTCCGGGCTGCCGGGGCCGTTCTGGGTGTGAGCAACGACCGCGATGCTGCCCGCAGGCTGGCGCGATCGACTCGTGCGCTTCGAGACCCCCGGCACCAACGGTGTCGTCGCCTGGTGCCTTGAAACCCACGACCTGTGGATCTCAAAAGCGATTGCCAGCCGGCCCAAGGACCTTGAGTTCTGCCGAGCCCTCGCCCATGCCGGCCTCGTTGATGGTGAGCGGCTCCGCGACCGGCTTGCCACGGTACAGGGCCTGGACGAACGGGTTCGATCGGCCGTGGCAGCGCGAATCCCCTCATGAATGCCGGCGAATTGTTCGCCCGCCTCACCGCCGCCCTCTCCGACAGCTGCGGCATCGAGCGCGAACTCGGCGCTCGTGGCATGGGTCTGCTCAAGGATCGTGATCGATGGCCTCGATGTGCAGGTAGAGCCCGTACTCCTCTGCGCCCGGCCTCGGTCCGGACGACGCTCAACCTCCCCGAATCACCTCCAGCGCGCGTTCCAGCAACTCGTCCCTACCCTCTCGCACCCCCTGGATGGTTCGGGTCAGACCCATCCCACCATCGCAGAGCCCGCCGGGTCCTCTGAGGTTGGATCACCCCGTCGATGCCGGGGTTAGAGAAACCATCATGAACGCGCCGAGGTCGCAGATGACCAACCTTCTCAGAGAAGCCTTCGACAAGGCTTCTGAGCTCCCGCCGGAGGAACAGGACTCCTTCGCACGCTTTCTTCTGGCGGAACTCGAATCGGAGGCCCGATGGGCAGAGGCGTTCGCGCAGTCCCAGGACGCGCTGGCAAAGCTCGCAGACGAAGCACACGAGGAGTTCCTCGCCGGAGAGACCGAGATCCTTGATCCCGACAACTTGTGACCTCGCGCACGACGCGGGGCTTCCGCAAAAGGTTCGAAGCCCTGCCTCCTGCCGTCCAGGCCAAAGCGGCCGAAGCCTTTCGACTCTTCAAGACTGACCCCCACAACCAAAGCCTCGGCTTCAAACGGATTCACTCGTCTCGGGCCGTCTTCTCAGCGAGGGTCGGCCACAGCCACCGAGCATTGGCCCTTCGCGAGGAAGATGCTTGGGTCTGGTTCTGGATCGGCCACCACTCGGATTATGACAACCTCGTCCGACGCCTCTGACAGGGCGCCCAAGTAGCTCAGGTCTCCTGATGGAAGCCGGGCACCGCCAGGGGGAGAGGGGCGAGGCTTGCGAACCCCCCCTGTCCCGGGCGTAGTCTAGGAGGAGTGGCTTCATGGCATCCATTCTGAACCCTCCAGCTCCGAGAGGCCACCATGAGCAGGCCAGGGTCCCGCCGTTCTTCGCCTGAATGTCTACAGCTCTTCCGACCTGAACGCTCACGACTCTTCCAAATCGTCCTTCTCTCCCTGCTCCTCGCCCCTCCCGGGGCCCACGCCCAGACCACGTTCACCGTGAACACCGCGGACGACGTCGACGATTCCGTCTGCGATGCTTCCCACTGCAGCCTGCGAGAGGCCATCACCGCGAGCAGCCACGCGGTGGGGGGAGCCGTCATCGCCTTCGATATCCCCGGAGGGGGACCCCATACGATCCGACCCACGTCCCCCCTCCCTGCCCTGGAGAGTGATATCACCCTCGACGGCACCACGGAGCCCGACTTCGCCGGCTCACCCGTCATCGAGCTCGACGGAAGTGAAGTGGGACAGGCCCACGGACTCGAGATTGTCCTGTCAAACAACACGATCCGCGGCCTGGTCATCAACCGCTTCGAGTGGAACGGGATTCAGATCCACACCGACTGCGAAAACAACCTGATCGAGGGGAACTTCATCGGGACCGACGTGACGGGTACCCTCGATCTGGGGAATGGGGTCGGTGTGGGCATCGGGGATGCCCAGAACAACACGGTAGGGGGCACCACCCCGGCCGCCCGGAACCTGATCTCCGGGAACATCGAGGGAGTCACGATCGCCGGCGAGAACGCCACGGGCAACGTGGTAGTCGGAAACTACATCGGCACCGACATCACCGGCACCGCTGCCGTTCCCAACGACACGGGCGTGCTGCTCCTGGCTCCCGGGAATACCGTCGGAGGAACGGCGCCGGGATCCGGGAACCTCATCTCCGGGAGCACGTTCAACGGCGTGAACCTCGGTCCCCCCAACGCCACGGGGAACGTCGTACAGGGCAATTACATCGGAGTGGACGCCACCGGCACCTCGGCCGTGGGCAACGACATCGGTGTGTGGGTGGACAATGTCGCGGAGAACCTCATCGGGGGCACCGAGGCGGGGGCGCGCAACGTCATTTCCGGAAACCGGGAGGGAATCACCCTGTGGGAAGCCGGCGCCACCGACAACATCATCCAGGGCAACTACATCGGGACGAACGCGGCGGGGGACGGGGCGATCCCGAACGAGATGGGCATTCCCGTCTATTCCCCGGGAAACACGATCGGTGGCACAGAGGCCGGGGCCGGCAATCTCATATCGGGGAACGACACCAACGGCGTGAACTTCTACGGAGAGCACGCCACGGGAAACACTGTACAGGGGAACCTCATTGGAACGGACGCCACCGGGACGCAGGCGCTGGGAAACGGGGAGTTCGGCGTCGCAGTGGTGATGGCGGCGGGGAACGTCATTGGAGGAACCGCTGCCGGGGCCGGAAACACTGCTTCGGGGAATGGGATCGCCGGCATCACTCTTTGGGGCTCGGACACCCAGGACAACACGGTTCAGGGGAATTTCCTCGGAACGGATCCGACGGGAACCATGGCGGTGGCGAACAGCGAGTCCGGCATTGGCATCTACGATGGCGCCAGCGATAACCTCATCGGCGGCACCGACGCGAGGGCCCGAAACATCCTCTCGGGAAACACCTACGGAATCCTCATGGGGGACGCGGTGGCTGCGGGGAACATCATCCAGGGCAACTACATCGGAACGGACGCATCGGGAGCCACGGTGATCCCGAACGCCCAGACCGGCATCCTCCTCTGGGGCCAGAACACCGTGATTGGAGGCGCGGAGGCCGGGGCGGGGAACGTCATCTCCGGAAACGTGTTCGCCGGGATCGATCTCGGGGGTGGCAGCAGCGGGACCATCATCCAGGGGAACTATATCGGCACCGACGCCTCCGGTACGGCCGCCCTGGGCAACGAGCTCGGCATCTTTGTCAACTCCTCCGCCGACAACGTCATCGGCGGGACCGCCTCTGGCGCTGGGAACGTGATCTCCGGCAACACGGGTCGGAACATCCAGATCGACGGCATCGAAGCGGCCAGAAACACCATTCAGGGGAACTTCATCGGGACCGACGTCACGGGCACGGCGGCGTTGGAAAACGGCCGGGCGCTCCTGATCTTCGATGCCCCTGACAACCTCATTGGGGGGACCGAGGCGGGCGCGCGGAACGTCATCTCCGGCAATCTCCCCGGGATCAGCATCGAAGGGCCGGACGCGACCGGGAACGTCATCCAGGGGAACTACATCGGCACCGACGTCACGGGTACCGCCCCCTTGGGCAACCGGGGAGCGACGATTCGGTTGACCAATGGAGCGTCGGACAACACGATCGGCGGAACGGCACCGGGAGCCGGGAACATCATCGCCAACAGTGCCTGGGTGGGGGTCGGTCTCTTTGCCGACGCGGGAACCGGGAACCGGATTCGGTCCAACTCCATCTTCGACAACGGCGGGATGGGGATCGATCTCGGCAGGGACGCCGTCACACCGAACGATGAGGGGGACGCCGACACGGGCCCCAACAACCTCCAGAACTATCCGGTGCTCACCTCCGTTGTGGCCAACGGGAGCGCAGCGATCCAGGCCCAGATGAATAGCGCTCCCAGCTCCTCCTTCAGCCTGGACTTCTTCTCCAACGACGCTTGCGACGATTCCGGGTTCGGAGAGGGGCAGACCCATCTAGGCTCCGCTTCGCTGACCACCGACGCTTCCGGCCTCGGGAGCGTGACGGAGTCGTTCACCGGCCTGACCGGCGCGGTGGTGACGGCCACGGCGACCGATGCGGACGGAAACACGTCCGAGTTCTCGGAGTGCGCCGCCCTCACGACCCTCGGGGTCTCTCCTTCCCCTCCGACCCAGACGGTCGCGCCGGGCCAGTCCGCCATCTACACCATTGCGGTCCTGGCCCAGGGCGGGGCCTTCGAAGGGACCGTGGACCTGAGCTGTTCCGGGAACCCCTCCGGCACGACCTGCACCTTCGGCCAGGATCAGGTGACGCTGGTCTCCGGTCAGGCGTCCACCACTATGACGGTCACCACGGTGGCACCGGCTACCCTAAGGCCCCTCGTCCCCGGGATGGATCCCCGGAGACCCGGGATGCTCTGGCTGGTCGCACTCCTCGGGGCGTTGGGGTTGGCAGCCCTGAGGATCGCCGCACCCGCCGAGGATGAATCCTCCCTCCGGCCCGCCCGTCGCTCCCTCTCGGGCGCCATCGCGGCGGCTGCTCTTGGGGCCATCATGCTGCTGATGCCCGTCTCGTGCGGAGATGACGGAACGACCCCCCCCTCAGGAGGGACTCCACCCGGCAGCTACCAGATGACCGTGACGGCCAGCTGGGAGTCGGTGCAGGCTACCACGACCGCGACCATGGTGGTGCAGTAGCGGTTGTCGAGATCTTCCCCCTTCACCCCGGAGGCTGTCGGCCTCATGCTCGCTCTCGGCGCTGGCGAGGTGGATGAGGCGGAGGGGAGACCCGGATGCGCGAGAGCCCGCCGATTGACGGGCTCTCGCCTTCCTGCAAACGGTGCGGTGGGATTATTGCTCGGCGCCCTTCAAGTACTTGTCGAACCAGCGGAGCTGCTCCCAGAGCACGTGCTCGACGGTCTCCCTGGCCCGGTAGCCGTGGTCCTCGAATGGAAGCAGCACCAACCGGGCGGTGCCACCCGAGCCGCGCACAGCCTCAAAGAAGACCTCTGACTGGGGCGTGAGCGTACCCGGGTTGGAGTCGTCCGCACCGTGGATGATGAGGACCGGCTCTTTGACCTGGTCGGCGAAGAAGGTCGGCGAGACCTGGATGTAGACGTCCCTGGCCTCGAACAGGGAACGACGCTCGGACTGGAAGCCGAAAGGCTGAGCGGTCTTGTTGTACGAGCCGCTGCGCGCGATGCCGGCCCGGAACAGGTCCGTGTGCGCCAGGAGGTTGGCCACCATGAGCCCGCCGTGGCTATGGCCGATGACGCCGATCCGCTCCGGATCGGCCACCCCC
>JBDHKE010000312.1:0-2377 GCA_039586555.1 Gemmatimonadota bacterium
AGATCCAGGAGAAGGTGCGCGAGGCCAACGAGGAGCGCGCTCACACCGAGAGGCTCGAGGTCTGCATCGGCGTGGGATCGGGCAAGCTTCTCCGTATCGGCCGGGAAAACGTCTTTGGCGATCAGATGAACATCGCCAGCAAGCTCGGGGAGGACGTGGCCCAGGCCGGAGAGATCCTCCTCTCCGAGACCACCTTCGAGGAGGTGCGCGAGGCCCTGCCCGGCCTGGAAATCCGGACCTACACAACGCGCCAGGGCGGCGTGGACATCCCCTATGTGAAGGTCCTATCATCATGATCGTCTTCGCCCACGGACTGGAGGGGAGCCCCCAGGGCACAAAGATACGGACCCTCCGGGAGGCGGGATTCGACGTCGAGGCGCCCGACTTCGTCGGCATGGTCCTGGCCGACCGCGTGGCCCTGCTTGAAAAGGCCTCCGCCCGCGAGTCCATCGTCCTTGGCGGGTCCTCCTATGGCGGCCTCGCCGCAGCCATCGTGGCCGCGCGCCATCCCTCGCGCTTTCGCGGCCTCCTTCTCTGTGCCCCGGCTTTCAACGTGTCCGAACCCCCCGCCCTGGATCCCGGATCGATACGGGCGCCCGAGGGCATGCCCACCATCATCATCCACGGGAAGGCGAACGACGTGGTGCCCATCGAGGTGAGCCGCCTGTACCGCGCCCGTTCGGGGGATGGGGTGGAACTCATCGAGGTGGAGGACGGTCATCGCCTCGCAGAGTCGCTGGAAGTGATCGTGGAGGCCGCCAGAAGGCTGGGGGCGTAGGGGGGCTGAGCCTGCGCTTCCGTGAGCCGTGCGTCCGTAGGCCGTGGGCTGTCGCACGCAAGGGTTTTGTGGTTGGGTGGTGGAGTGGTTGAGTAATTGGGTCGACGACCCAACCACCCAATTACCCATCCACCCATCCCCGATAAAGGACTTGACGGAACGGTCCACGGACATACGGCCAACGGCCCACGGAATCCGTGCGTCCGTAGGCCGTGGGCTGTCGCACGCAAGGGTTTTTTGTGGTTGGGTGATGGAGTGATTGAGTAATTGGGCCGATGACACAACCACCCAACTACCCATCCACCCATCCCCGATATCGGACTTGACGAAACGGTCCACGGACGTACGGCCTACGGTCCACGGATCAAGGCTTGCTCTCATCCGGCGAGGGGTAATAGCGCCGCAATTCCCACGAACCCCTCGCCCCTTCCCACCACTCGAGCCACTTCGTGCCGTCCATGCCGTGGTCCTCGGCGGAGATGCGCCGCAACTCCAGGTAGGCCCAGGCTCTCACCTCGGGATCGGGGCTGCCCAGCTGATCGATGATGAAGACCACGGCTTTTCGATGACCCAGGACGAGGAGGGCCACGATCGCCCTCTGCCGCACGTCCACGTAGGGGTCGGTGGCGAGAAGGGTCAGCGTCTCGGCGGATCCCTCGCGGCCGAATCCGATCCAGCCCTTCACGGAAGCGGCCCGTACGAGAACCTCGTCCGCCTTCGACGCCTTCGCCAGGCTCGTCCGGGCCCGAAGTTCGCCCAAGCCCATGGCAGCGCCCTCGAGAACCTTGAGGGGTTCGCGCCCCGCAAGGAGCGTTTCTTCCAGAACGGCCTTGCCTCCGGCAGGAGAGAGACGGCCCACGGCCCAGAGGGCCGCGGACCGGGAATGGGGATCATCGAGGGGGCCTTCACCCCGGGCGATGCGCAGGATGGCGTCGGCGAGGTCGTCAGCACCCAGCTCGGCCAGGGCGGTGATGACGGTGGCGCGCACGAAGGTCCCCTCCCTGTCCAGCCGGGAGAAGACCTCCCGGAGGGGGGCGAGACCCCGGGGATCGCCCATCCTGCCCAGGGCCAGGGCCGAAGCTCCACGCACCCGCGGGTCCGGATCTCCGAGGGCCTTCGCGAGCCTTGGCCCGGCTACCCAAGAACCGACGCGGCCGGCCGCGAGAGCCGCCTCGGTCCGCACCGTCCAGGCGGGATCGTCCAGTACCTCCACGAGGGCCCGGAGGGATCCTTCGGCGCGCAGCAGGCCCAGAACCCTGGCGGCGGCGGCCCTGACCTCCGCGCGGTCGTGTGCGAGGAATTTCGCCACGCCCGGTTCCGCCTCCGTCGTGCCCAGGCGTCCGATGGACGCCACGGCTGCTGCCCTCACCTTTTCGTCCTCGTCAGCGACGAGATCCACCAGGGCCATGCCGTCCTTTTTCGTCCCCCGGAATCCCAGAAGGAAGGCCGCCCGGGCCCGCACCTCGGCGTCGCCGTCGTCGAGGCCGTTCACGAGGCCGTCGACGCTTTCCGGATCGTCGTCGGAACCGAAGAGCCACCCGAACAGGGCAACCCAGATGTCGTAAAAAATGAACTTCAGTGGGTAATAGAGGGCGTAGC
>JBDHKE010000313.1:0-2377 GCA_039586555.1 Gemmatimonadota bacterium
CCCGACGAAGCTCGTCACTCACAGCCCTGAGATCGTCCTGGAAATCGCTGTGGAGCCGGTCGCACGGCCCCACGTGGATATCCATGCGATGCTCACACGGAAGCTCATCCAGCTCCACCACGACCGGCGTAGTCGTCGGAGCATGCGCGATGTGAACGTGACCAAAGGGCACCAGCCCTTCAGTGTCTGAGGTGCACTGGAGAGCACTCTGGAAGAACGGCGGCTCGGCCGAACGCATCCGGAGACGGAGCGAGCAACCCTCGAGAGCCCCCCTCTGGTCGTCATCCACCGACGCCACGATGCGGAGACTGTCGATGGAGCCCGGATTGGCCCGGAGCACCATCACCGTGTCTATCCCACCGATCCACTCCCCGTCCACGAATAGCGGCATGTACGGTAGCGTCACGGCCACTGGCGCGGCGGTGTGCTCCAGCTGGTATCCCCAGTCCTCCACCTGCTCCTTCAACCCCTCAGCCTTCTGCACACCCCAGTAAATCCCGAGGCCTACGAAGAAAATGATCGGGCCGGCTATGACACCCCACGGCCTCTTTCTGGCACCCATTCGTTCATCCTTTGGGAGGTTCTCAAGTTTACATACGAGGCTGGAGGCGGGGAAAGTTTCAGGCCCCGCCCCCCTCCCACCCCGGGCGGGCTGGCGGTCAGGCGGACCGGCGGACCGTCCCACCCGCACCCCCACTCCCGGCGGGTGGGCGGGAAGCACGTAGTAGGGTCCAGGAGCAGACTACGGCGTGGAGACACTACCCGCCTACCCGTCTACCCGCCCACCCCCCGGGGGCACTGCCCGCCGGCCCGCCCGGGTGGGGCAAGGTTGGGAAGGGGCCAGCCTGGGGTGGCTGCAGTGCGGGGGGCGGGCCCGCCCGGGGCCGGGGGTTGCCGGGTGGGACTTCCGCCCCAAATTACCGGCTCGCACCTCTACTCCCCACTCAGATTGGTGGCCGGCCGCAGGCCTATGAAAGCCAAACTCGTCTTCCTGACTGGAGGCCGGACCGGTACCAGCGTCGAACTCACCGAGGGTGAGCAAACCCTGGGCCGGCAGTCTACCCAGACAATCAGGCTCTCACCCGACGAAATCCTCGTATCCGCCGAGCACGCGACGATCCTCTACCGGGAGGGCCGTTTCGTGATTCGGGACGAAAACAGTCGGAACGGCACCTTCGTCAACAAGGAGCGGATCACCGAGCGGGAGCTTGCGGCCGGAGATGTGATTGAGTTCGGCCTGGGTGGCCCATCCGCCCAGTTCGTGGCCGGGGAGGACGAACTCACTCCCACGCTGGACCTGTCCGACCCGAATGCCCCCCAGCGTCTCTCCCAGGCAGCGAAGACTAGAGAGGGGCAGATGACCACCGGCGAGGCCGCTCGCCGCTTCTCTTCGACCCGCGAGTTCATGGTGATGACGTACCAGCGCTCGTCTAAGCGGGCCAGACGGACCACCCTGGCCCTCGCGGGGCTCACGGTGATTGGCTTGACGGCACTGCTTGGGTGGCAGCAGTGGAGCAAGAGACAGCTTCAGGCGGCGTTGGCGGACTTCGTCACAGCTCTGGAGGCCGAGCGCGGCTCTCGGGCGCAACTGGCGGAGAACCTGGCCGACGTGCAATCGCGCTACGATTCGCTGCTCGAGGTAGTAGAGGAGAACAATCGCCGGGCGAGAAGCAATGCTCGATTCCGTGAGACCTTCACTCGCACCTACAGCCGTGGCGTCGGACTCATCGTGTTCTCTTACGGTTTTGCCGAGCGCGGCGGCACGCGCCTATTGCGGTACCAACTCGACAGGCAAGGGCAGCCGGCGATGATGCGTACGCGGGACGGGCGAATCATTCCCCGCATCGATTTCGGCGGAGCGGGTCCACCACTCAAGCGCGAGGGATCGGCTACGGGCTTTCTGGTGGACACCACGGGGTGGATCATCACCAACCGCCATGTCGCTGAGCCGTGGGCATCTCAACAAGACCTGGAGTTCTTCGAATCGCGCGGCTTGAACGTGGAGCCCCGCTTTATCGTCCTGCAGGCGTTCTTTCCCCCTGGAGATCTGGCCTATTCGCTTGTCGTTCATGCGACATCACCGGATGCAGACGTTGCGGTCCTGCGCAGCGTAACTCCCACCGTAAAAGCGCCAGCGCTTCCCTTGGCAAGCGGGGAGGTACCAGTGGCACCCGGTGAAGACATCGTCTTCATCGGTTATCCCACCGGAGTGCACAACCTGTTGTTTCGCGTGGACTCGTTGTCGCGGGCCGACATTTTGCAGCGCACCGGAGAGGACCCCATTCTCTTGGCGCGCGAGCTTGCCGCACGACGCCTGATCCAGCCCTTGGTCACCACGGGAAGCGTCAGCGACACAACGACCACGGAAGTCATTCAC
>JBDHKE010000134.1:0-9693 GCA_039586555.1 Gemmatimonadota bacterium
TGGATGAGGGTCAACGGCAGGGGTCTACCCCCACGTCGAGAGTGCGCGGAGCACGGCGGACGAGCTACATCCCTCCCTCCTCAAGCAGCGCCCCGACGTCCTCCCCGGTGACGAAGAATGCACCCAGCTCCGCCCCCCCCCTCCGGCCCGTGCCAGTCCGAGCCGCCGGAAATCAGCAATCCCGCGGTTCGGGCCACGGATTCGAGCCTCAAGATCCGGTCTGGAGGGGTGCGGGGCCGGTACACCTCGATGCCTCGCAGGCCAGCCTGAACGAGGCCTGGAAGCAGGACCTCCAGCAGCTCCACGGGTGGGTGGGCCCATACCGCGATCCCGCCCGCTCCAACGATCAGTCGAACCGCTTGCGCCGGTTCCAGGAGCTGGGTGGGAACGAAGGCAGGGTGACGGTTGCCGATCAGCCTCCTGAACGCGTCATCGAAGGAGTCCACCACGCCGGCGTGTATCAGCGCTCTTGCCAGGTGGGGTCGGCCGACCGGCCCCGGTCCGTCATGCGCCACTCGCCGAACGTCTTTGAAGTGCACCTCCACTCCCTGATGTCGGAGCCGCCGCACCATCTCCTGCATGCGCTCATCGCGGCGACGGAGAGCTCGCTCCTGGTACGCCAGGAACTCCGGGTCCGACGGATCCACGAAATACCCGAGGACATGCACCTCCCACCCTTCGTGCGTGCTGCTCACCTCGACCGCTGGGATGATTTCCACCTTCAGCGACGCGGCCGCTCTCGACGCCGGTCCGATCCCCTCGGTCGTATCGTGGTCAGCGAGAGAGATCACGTCCAGACCGCCCCGAGCGGCAGCTCGCGCCACCTCGGCGGGGTCCAGCGACCCATCCGAGGCGGTGGAATGCACGTGCAGGTCAAGACGCATCTCTCAGCGGCAAGGAAGAGAGGCGGGGACTCCGTTTCCGCCTCGTCGTTCACGGAACTCCCGTCCCCGTGACGGACCACGGTCGCGACGGGCTGGCTGCGGCCCTCCGAGCGCCGCCACCTGCGTGCCCCGGTCGATCTCCTGCACGCTCCTGGTCAGGTGGCAGCGCCCGCGGTGGCCCGGGCGATCTCCTCGTCCAGCTCCAGATGCACTGGGTGCCAATCCGGTGGGGGATCGTCACCCGCGAACTCAGTGAGGAGGATGGCCTCGTTGTGCTGCACTTTCAGCACCCCACCCGATACGAAGAACCGACGAGGCTCACCCCTGGCGCCGCGAATCATCACCTGGCCGGATCCCAGCAGGGTGATCAGGGGAGCGTGGTCTCTGAGGATCCCCACCTTGCCGTCCCAGGCCGGGACCACCAGAGACGCTGCGTGCCCCTCGAACACGACCCGTTCAGGGGAAACCACACGAACGTGGAGCCCTGTCGCCATGTCAGGCCCTCTCAATCTCCCTGGCCTCGGCCATCACGTCCTCGATTCCTCCCTGCATGTAGAACGCCTGCTCGGGAAGCGCGTCGAACTCTCCGTCCGCCACACGTTCGAACGACTCGATCGTGTCCTCCAGCTTCACGTACTTGCCGCTCCTGCCGGTGAAAGCCTCGGCCACGTGGAAGGGCTGGGACAGGAACCGCTGAATCCGCCGCGCGCGGCTGACGATGACCTTGTCCTCCTCAGAGAGCTCGTCCATGCCCAGGATCGCGATGATATCCTGAAGGTCCTTGTAGCGCTGCAGGATACGCTGGACTTGCGTCGCCACCTTGTAGTGCTGCTCGCCGAGGAACTGAGGGTCCAGGATGCGTGAGGTCGAGTCCAGTGGATCTACGGCGGGGTAGATGCCCAGCTCCGCAATGGAGCGGGACAGAACCGTCGTTGCGTCCAGATGCGTGAAGGCCGCCGCTGGGGCCGGATCCGTCAGGTCGTCGGCAGGGACATAGATGGCCTGTACGGAGGTGATCGAGCCATGCCGGGTGGACGTGATCCGCTCCTGGAGCTCACCCATCTCGGTTCCAAGAGTGGGCTGGTACCCCACGGCGGACGGCATCCGTCCGAGGAGGGCCGACACCTCCGATCCGGCCTGCGTGAAGCGGAAGATGTTGTCGATGAAGAGCAAGACGTCCTGCTTGGCGACGTCCCGGAAATACTCGGCCACCGTGAGCCCGCTCAGGCCGACGCGCAGCCGCGCACCTGGCGGCTCGTTCATCTGGCCGTAGATCAGGGCCGTAGAACCGAGCACGCCGGACTCCTTCATTTCGAGCCAGAGGTCGTTGCCCTCTCGGGTGCGCTCGCCGACGCCACAGAACACTGAACGTCCCCCGTGCTCCATGGCGATGTTGTTGATGAGCTCCATGATGATGACGGTCTTCCCCACACCCGCTCCACCAAACAACCCGGTCTTCCCTCCCTTCACGTAGGGAGCCAGGAGATCAACGACCTTGATCCCCGTCTCGAAGATCTCGGTCTTCGGCTCGAGTGACTGGAAGGTTGGGGGCTCCCGGTGGATCGGCCAACGCTCCACCTCGGTACCTTCCGCCACCAGAGGACCTTGCTCGTCCACCGGATCCCCCAGAACATTGAGAATTCGGCCCAGCGTCGGCTCGCCGACAGGAACCGTGATGTGGTGGCCCGTGTCCAGCACGTCCATCCCCCGAGTCACCCCGTCCGTGGACGACATGGCGACGGCCCGCACCTGGCCTCTTCCAATGTGCTGCTGCACCTCCGCGGTCAGAGCGATCTCCTCGCCGGCCTCGGTGGTCGCCTGCAGTGAAAGAGCGGTGTAAATGTCCGGGAGGTCTTCCGGATCGAACTCCACATCCAGCACCGGTCCGATGACCTGCACTACCTTTCCGATGTTCTGAGCCATTGTTCTCCGTTCTCCAGTCGGGCACGCCGGGCCCTCGAACCTCATGCCCTACTCACAAAACGACTGCTATTCCAGGGCTGCGGCTCCCCCGACAATCTCCGCGATCTCCTGCGTGATCTGCCCCTGCCGGGCGCGGTTGTACGTGCGGGTCAGAGTCCTCAGCATCTCCTCCGCGTTGTCCGTGGCGCTCTTCATGGCGGTGCGCCGAGCCCCTTGTTCCGCAGCGGCGTTCTCGATCAGCGCCCGGTACACGAGGTTCCTTACGTAGACCGGCAGAAGCCGATGGATGATCTCGCCACCATTCGGTGAAAGAATGAAGTTGTGTAACGGCATGGCCCCCTCGCGCGCCCGGATCGGAAGCACCTGGATGCGACGAGGGGGAGTGGACAGTGGCGAGCGGAACTCCGAGCCTACCAGGTAGACGGCGTCGAGCTCCCCTTCTCCGAAGCGATCCCGGAGTGGCGCAATGAGGAACTCCGCGTCCTCCACCGTGGGCTCGTCCCCGATGGCCGTGCTCGCGGAAGCCATGGGCTCCCCCCGGAACCGGAAGAAGGCGATGCTCTTCTTCCCCACCGCATGCAGCTCCGTCTCGATATTCTCTGCCCGCAGCTCATCGAGGAGGATACGTCCCTCCTTGATCAGATTGGCATTGAACGCCCCGGCCAGTCCCCGGTTCGCAGTGAGCAGAAGAACCGCCGCCTTGCGCACGAGCTCGGGTCGCCGCAGGAGTGGGAAGACCTCCTCGTACCCCGGTGCATGCAGGCTCTGGAACACTTCCTCCAGCGTGTTTCCGTAGGGTGCGGCTGCAGCCACCCTATTCGTGGCCTTCTTCAACTTCGAGGTGGCCACCATCTCCATCGTCCGGGTGATCTTCCGGGTGTTGTCGACGGACTTGATCCGCCGCTTGATCTCTCTCGCTTTGGCCACGGTTCTACAGCCCTGGGATCGCTCCGGCTGCTCCTCAGCCGGCTGCAGCCGCGAGCTGAGCGGCCTCGGCCCGGGCCGAGAAGGTCTCGTTGTACGCCTCGATGGCCTTCACCAACATCTTCTCCAGATCGTCCGGCAGCTCCTTCTCCGAACGGATGCGTTCCAAGACCTCGGGATGGTGATCCCTCAGGAAGTCATGGAACCCACCCTCCCACGCGCGAATGCTTCCCACCTCGATATGATCCAGGTAGCCGTTGGTCACCGCATAGATCGCGGCCACCTGATTCTGCACGGGCATCGGCTGGTACTGGGGCTGTTTGAGGATCTCGACGGTCCGCTCACCTCTGGCGAGCTGCCGCTGCGTGGCCGCGTCCAGATCCGAGCCGAACTGGGCGAACGCCTCAAGCTCACGGAACTGGGCAAGATCCAGGCGCAGGCGGCCGGCCACCCTCTTCATCGCCTTCACCTGCGCCGAGCCTCCCACCCGGGAAACCGAGATGCCCACATTGACCGCAGGCCGGACCCCACTGTAGAAGAGGTCCGGCTCCAGGTAGATCTGTCCGTCGGTGATGGAGATCACGTTGGTGGGAATGTACGCGGACACGTCCCCCGCCTGCGTCTCGATGATCGGGAGCGCGGTGAGGGACCCGCCACCCAGCTCGTCGGACAGCTTGGCAGCCCGCTCCAGGAGCCGCGAGTGAAGGTAGAACACGTCTCCCGGAAACGCCTCCCGGCCCGGGGGGCGGCGGAGTACCAGCGAGAGCTGGCGGTAGGCCTGGGCCTGTTTCGTCAGGTCGTCGTAGACGACGCACGTTGGCTTGCCCTGCCACATGAAGTGCTCCGCCAGGGCCGTCGCGGCGTAGGGAGCGATGTACTGCATGGGCGCCGGATCGGATGCGTTGGCCGCCACCACGACGGTGTAATCCATGGCGTCGTGCTCCCGCAGAAGCTCGACGACGCTCGCGACCTTTCCAGCCCGCTGTCCGATGGCGCAGTAGATGCAGATGACGTCGGTATCTCGCTGGCTGATGATGGTGTCGACGGCGATCGCCGTCTTCCCCGTCCCTCGATCGCCGATGATCAGCTCACGCTGCCCCCGCCCGATGGGGATCATGGAGTCGATGGCCTTGAGCCCCGTCTGGAGCGGCTCCTTCACGGGCTGTCTCTTCACGATTCCAGGAGCAACGATGTCGATTTGACGGCTTCCCTCTATGGGCTCGATGGATCCCTTCCCATCCACGGGCTTGCCCAGAACGTCGACGACCCGACCCAGGTATCCCGCCCCCACAGGGACCTCCAGCACTCGGCCCGTCCGCCGAACCCGATCCCCTTCGTGGAGGGCGGTCCAGTCGCCCATGATGACGGCTCCGATGTTGTCTTCCTCCAGATTCAACGCCAGGGCGGTCTCGCTCTCACCGGTTTCGGCAGAGGTAATCTCCAGCATCTCGCTGGACATCGCCTTCATCAGCCCGTAGATGCGGGCAATCCCATCCATCACTTCCAGGACTTCGCCCACCTCCTCGGCATGGAGCTCGTCCTCGTATTGCTCGATCTCCGAAAGGAGAACGTCCCGAATCTCGCTGGCCCTCAGTTGGGATTCATTGGCCATCTATGGGGTTCCTCGGCTCTTCGTTCGTGGTGGTCAACTCGTCGATTCAGCGGTCGGCAGAACGCCACCGGGCAGTTCAGCCGTCAGAAGCCCACGACGCATCGACTCCATCCGCCGGCGAAGGGTCCCGTCGTAGATCGTGTCGCCTGCACGCACCAGGACCCCCCCCAAGATGTGTGGCTTCACACGAACGTGGGGGATGGCCGTCCGTCCCAGAAGCTTGGAGAGACGCTTCGTGATCTCCTGAATCGACTCGTCGGAAAGCTCCCGGGCTACCGTGACCTCGACGTGGGTGCGTCCGTGGTGATCATCTACCAGGCTGTGGTACTCTCGGGCGATGTCCCGGAGTAGCCGTTGCCGACGCTTGTCCAGCGTGACCAGCAGGAAATAGAGCAGGTTCTTGGGGACAACTTCTCCGAGGACCTTGCGAAGCACTTCCTTCTTCTGTGAAGCGCCAATCCTCGGAGTCTCCAGAAACAGGCGGAAGCCAGGAACCTCGTCCAGCAACCGCACAACGACCTCGATACCCCGCTCGTAGACCTCGATCCCCTCGTGGCGCTCGGCGAGGGTGAAGAGGGTTTCGGCATAGTTTCGAGCAACGGTCACGTCCCTCACGCATCGGCCTCCTTGCTCCGCCCGAGCTCATCTAGATAGTCGCTGATCAGCTCGCGGTCGGCCTCGCCGTCCAGCTTCCGTTTCAGCAGGCGCCCGGTAGCCGCCAAGGCCAGGTCCACCGACTCCCGACGGAGGGTCTGCATGGCCTTCTCCGTCTCCCGTTGGATCTCTCGTCGCGCCCCCTCGAGGATGGCCTCACTCTCCTTCCGAGTCTTCGCTTCCACGTCCCTCCGGACTTGCTCGGCGGCCTGTCGGCTCTCGGCCACGATGTCCTGTGCGTGCCGTCGCGCATCTCCCAGCTGGCGGCGATGCTCCTCGAGCAGCTCGGCCGCCTCGTCACGGATTCGCGCCGCTTCGTCCAGAGACGCCTGAATTCCCCTCTCGCGAGCCTCGAGGGCCGCCAGGATCGGACGCCACGCCCATTTCCGCAGCACGTACAACAGGGTGAGAAAGACGATCACGGTCCAGACGCCCAGGCCAAGGCTCGGGCTGAAGAGGCCCCCACCCCCGCTCTCTTCGTGAGCCTCCTGCGCCGCGAGCACCGTCACCGGGTTCGCGAAGAGGATAGCCACAGCCACGACGTATCTACTCAGTGCTCTCATCCTCACCCTTGCTTGGTCTGACTGAAGGGATCGGAACGTCCAGGGTCCTCGACGCCAACCCCGGAACCCGTGTCCCCGCGCGCTGATCAGAGCAGCTTGTAAAGGAGCGTAATGACCAGCGCGAAGAGCCCGACGCCCTCGATCAGCGCGGCTAGGATGATCGAGGCCGTTTGGATGGTGGCGGCCGCCTCAGGCTGACGGGCGATCCCCTGCGCCGCGCTTTCACCGATCCGGCCGATGCCCAACCCAACACCGATGGCTGTGAGGCCGATTCCGATGCCGGCGCCCAGCAGGCTCAGGTAGTTCCTGGCGGTGTTCGCGTCCATGGCTCCGGCGGCGTCCTGAACCGCGGCAAGAAGAGCGTGAAGCATTGTGTCTCCGTCCGATTAGGGATTGTGGGTCAGAGTCTCTGAGTCATCAGGCGTTCCGGTGGCGCCGCCCGCTAGTGCGCATGGCGAATGAGGCCGACGAACACGGCCGTGAGCATGGCGAAGATGTACGCCTGAAGAAACGCAACGAACACTTCGAGAATGGAAATGGCCGTGGCCATTCCCACGGACGCCCCCGCGATCCCCCACCGTCCGAACGTCATGTTCGCGAAGACGAAGATGATCCCCACCAGGGAGAGGATGAGCGTATGGCCCGCTGTCATGTTCGCGAACAACCGCACCGCCAGCGCGAACGGCTTCGTGAGCTTTCCGAGGAACTCCACGGGAACCATCACGAGCAGCATGACGGCCGCACCCACCGGATGCATCCCGGGCGGCGCGTAGAAGATCGTCCGAGCATATCCCGCGGGGCCCAGTGTGCGGAATCCGGAAATCTCGATGACGATGAAGGAGATCAGCGCGAGGGCCGCAGTGACCGAGATGTTCCCGGTCGCCGAACCCATGAAGGGAATCAGACCCAGGAGGTTCGCGGTCAGAATGAAGAAGAACAGGGTCAGGATGTAGGGGACGTAGGCATCCGCCCCGTGCCCGATGTTCGCCCTGCACACCTGATCCCGGAAGAACACGACGAGGGCCTCGGCCGCATTAGCAGGACCGCTCGGCGCGTTGTGCGTGTACTTCCGCTGGACTGCGCGCGCGACCCCGATGAACACCACGGCACAGATGGTGGCCGCCAGCACCAGAAGAAGCACGTGTTTGGTGGGGGAGAGGTCGATCGTCAGTGGTCCGAGGTGAATCGGCTCCCACTGAGGAAGGTGCAGCGCGAATCCAGGGAGCTCCCACTCGCGGGCGTCGGCCAGATGATGGGTGATCATCCCTCCCAGATCCGGACCCGCCTCGCTTGCCGAGGGTCCTCCGTGCTCCTGAGTGAACCCGAGCGCTGTCGTCATGTCTTCCGAACCGTACCCCCGACCTTCGCTCCGAAGAACAGCGGCTCCAGCAGAAGGAGCCCAAAGAAGAACCCGGCCAACGCCAGGAGCGTCGAAACCGGGGAAATGGACGGATACCGAATCAACACGAATGCTGCGATTCCCACGACCAGCATCCGCACCACCGTTCCTCCCGCCCACACCGCCAGGAAGCGGTTGGTCTCCTTCTGGAAGCGAATCAGGAGCCCGAAGGCGACCACCTGGATAGGATAGGCGAGCAGCGCTGCACCCAGCACACCGGCGCGGCCTCCAGCATCCAACCACGGCCACAGAATAAGTGTGCAGCCAAGGAGCAGGGCGAACGAGACACCCGCGTACCGCAGAACCGCGCTCATCCCTCCTTCTCCTCTTGCTCTCCTTGTCCGGCCTTCCTGCGGGGCTCTATGACCATGTGCCGATACATGCTGTAGAACCCTGCGGCTCCACCGACGAAAGCCCCCAGGATCGTGAGAATCGGAACCGTGCCCAGCTTTCCGTCAACCCAGAATCCACCCAGCAAAAAGAGGAGCGTCGTCATCGCCCAGGCAAGGCCGAATCCCGCATATTGCCCGAGGGCGGACCAGACCGCCGGTGGTTGCGGCGGCCGGTCCCGATCACCTGACACGGCGCTCCCCCATCGTACCGTCAGACCGAAAAAGCTAAACCTTGTGAATTTTTTCGCAAGCGGCTCTACCCCCCTACTCCCGGCGTGTTTCGGACTCTGAATCCCGCTTGACGGTGGAGAGCGGACGAAGTCATGTTCGCGACGCGCGGAGGGATCTGGAGGGATCTGACTGAACCGCCTCGGGACCCGGCCACCCCCGGCGATCGCCCCCGGGTGGCCGGGTGCCGGACCGCCCCCTGGTCGCCGGGATCGGAGGCCCCGCTGTGGTGTATCGCGCAGGAGCGCGGTAGGGCCTGGTATACGCAATTTCAGCACGAACCACGAGCAACGGGAAATGCCGACGGGAGACGCCACGGCGGTGCGGGATCGCGACCTGGAGCTGCTCGAGCGCGTGGCGCAGGTCACTCGGGATCTCCGGTCAGAGGTGGGCAAGCGTATCGTCGGCCAGGAGGAGGTCGTCGGAAGCCTTCTCACGGCGCTCCTGGCCAACGGTCATGTGCTCCTCGTGGGTGTTCCGGGCCTGGCGAAGACACTCCTGATCTCCACCCTGGCCGACGCCCTCGACCTGGAGTTCAGCCGGATCCAGTTCACGCCTGACCTGATGCCCACCGACATCACCGGAACCGAGGTGATCGAGGAGGACCGAACCTCGGGCAAGAGGGTGTTTCGTTTCGTGCGCGGTCCGGTCTTCGCGAACGTGATCCTCGCTGACGAGATCAACCGGACCCCCCCCAAGACCCAGGCGGCTCTCCTCCAGGCCATGCAGGAGCGAGCGGTCACCGCGGCGGGGCAGACCTATCCGCTTCAGCCCCCTTTCTTCGTTCTCGCCACCCAGAATCCCATCGAGCAGGAGGGCACCTACCCCCTGCCCGAGGCGCAGCTGGATCGATTCATGCTGGAAGTGCCGATCGAGTATCCGAGCAAGGACGAGGAGGAACAGATCGCCATGATCACCACTGGTGACGGGCTATCCGAGGTGGTTCCCGTCATCTCTGCGGCGGAGCTCATCGAGCTCCAGCACCTGGTTCGGAGGGTTCCGGTGGCCCCCTCTCTGGTCTCCCTCGCCGTGCGGCTTGCCCGCTCGACCCGCCCCGGGGGCGACGAGGCCCCTGAAATCACCCGCCGGTACGTGAGCTGGGGTGCAGGCCCAC
>JBDHKE010000135.1:0-13716 GCA_039586555.1 Gemmatimonadota bacterium
GAGGCGTTCCAGTACGAGGAGGGTGTCGACGGCGCCCACCACGAGAAGTACCTGTGGGGCAACGCCGCCTGGGCCCTGGGGGCCCGGGTGACCCAATCGTTTGCCCGGCACGGCTGGTGCGCAACGATTCGCGGGGTGGAGAGCGGTGGACTCGTCGAGGGCCTGCCCGTGCACAACTTCCGCACGGACTCGGGTGACATCGCCATGAAGTGCCCGACCGAGACGGCCATCACGGACCGGAGGGAGCGGGAGTTGGCCGAGATGGGCTTCGCCCCGCTCGTACACCGCAAGCACACGTCGGAGGCGGCGTTCATCTCCGTCCAGTCGGCCCAGCGCGCTCAGGAGTTCAGCAGGCCCGAAGCCACGGCGAACGCGCGGCTCTCCGCGCAGCTGCCGTACATCTTCGCGGTGTCCCGCTTCGCCCACTACCTGAAGTGCATGATGCGGGACAAGATCGGGAGCTACATGAGCAAGGAGGAGGCCCGGAGCTTCCTGAACACCTGGATCAAGGACTACGTCGTTTCCAACCCGGACGCGGGCCCGGCCATCAAGGCGCAGCGCCCCCTCTCGGAGGCGAGAATCGACGTCACCGAGATTCCGGGGAAGCCCGGGGCTTACCGGGCCGTGGCGTTCCTGAAGCCCCACTTCATGCTGGACGAGCTGGACGTATCGCTGCGGCTCGTGGCGGACCTGCCGCCGCCGGCAGCTGCATAGGAGCCGGCAAACGTATAGGAACCGACGACGGATGCCTCCGGGAAGCCGTCAGACAAGACCACCCCGAAAGGAGTGATTCATGGCAGCGGAGATTTTCTTGAAGCTCGAGGGGCCGGACGTCCTCGGTGAGTCTGTGGGTTTCGATCATGAAAAGGAGATCGACTGCGAATCGATCAGTTTCGGCGCGCACAACCCCACGGACATCGCGTCGGGCACCGGGGCCGGAGCCGGAAAGGTGTCCTTCGCCCCCCTCATGATCACGAAGACGATGGACGCCTCCACCCCGAGCATGTTTCTCAAGTGCTGCAATGGCACGCACTTCGAGAAGGCCATACTCGTCGTCCGCGAGGCGGGCGGGGAGAAGCCGGTGGAGTACCTCAAGTACGAGTTCAAGACGGTGTTCGTCAGCAGTATCGATTGGGGAATGGGTGCGGTGAAGCCCATCGAGACCGTGGCGCTGGACTTCGCCGAGGCGAAGCTCACCTACACGTCGCAGGATGACACGGGCGCGCCCAAGGACGTCTTCGAGGCTGGCTTCAACCTGAAGACGAACCAGCCAGTCTGATCCGAATCGAGGTGCTGTTTTGAAAGCTCGAGCGCTCTTCCGTGAAGGGAAGCTCGACGACGCCATCGAGTCGCTGGGCGTCGATCTTCGGGGTGACCCCATGGACGCCCAGCGGCGCACCTTTCTCTTCGAGCTGCTCTGCTTCGCCGGGCAATTCGACCGGGCCGAGAAGCAGCTGGACGTCTTGGCCAAGAGCAGCTCCGAGGCCGCGATGGGGGCGCTCCTCTATCAGAGCGCTCTCCACGCGGAGCGGATTCGCCAGAAGATGTTTCAGGAGGGAGACTACCCGGGCGGAGGTCCCTCGGCGGAGCCGGTGAACGGCACGCTGAACGGGGACCCCTTCGAGCTCCTCGAGGACTCGGACCCGAGGATCGGCGCGAGGCTGGAAATCTTCGCAGCCGGGCAGTACATGTGGATTCCCTTCCGTCAACTGGCTTCCGTACAGATGGCGGAGCCGACCAGGCTACGAGATCTTCTCTGGATTCCAGCTGCGATCCGCACCGGCTCCGAGTTCAGGCGCCATGAACTGGGAGAAGTACTGATCCCCGTCATGTCGCCCCTTTCGTGGCAGGACCCGGACGATCAGGTGCGCCTGGGGCGCGTAACCCAGTGGGTCGAGCTGGAGAATGGTGCCGAGGTTCCGTTCGGTCAGAAGCTCTTGCTGGTGGACGGCGACGAGTTCCCGATTCTCGAGGTTCGGCAGATCGAGATCACGCCCCCATCTGGCCAGGCCGACTGAACGCCTCCATGCCCCTGCGCGAAGATCTTCTCAAGCCCATAGAAGGTCCGAATCCTTGTGGGGAAGACCTCAGCTACGACACGGTCTACGACGACATCCAGGAGGCCCGGCGGGAGGAAGACGAACTACCGCAGGGAGAGTGGGAGCGTCCTCGTAAGACCGCGGACTACGAGGAGGTCATCAAGCTCGCGAGCGAACTCCTCGCCACCCGCACCAAGGACCTCACTCTGGCGGCCTGGCTCACCGAGGCGCTTCTCTTCGAGGAGGGCTTCGGGGGGCTCCAGGAGGGGCTTGCCCTTCTCCACTCGCTCATCGATCAGTTCTGGGACCACGTCTATCCTCAGCTGGAGGAGGAGGATCCGGAGTTCCGGGCGGCCCCGCTGAACTGGGTGGGCGATCACCTGACGATTCCGGTCAAGTCCGTCCCACTCACGGCGCAGGGGATCGATCTCCTGGAGTACACCGAATCCAGCCGGGTCCCGTCCGAAGAGGATTCAAAGGCCGACTCGGAAAAGAAGAAGAAGCGTGAGGCGGCGCTGAAAGAGGGGGTGCCCTCTCCCGAAGAGGTGGAGAGCGCGTTCACCGCCACCCCCAAGGCGTGGTACAAGAAGCTCGCGGCGGACCTCCAGGGCTCCTTCGACCAGCTCGACGCTCTCGACCATCTGGGCCGGGAGAAGTTCGGCGAGATGGACGCCCCCTCCTACCTGGATCTCCGCAAGGCGCTGGGAGAGGTCCAGCGGATCGCCCAGGCATTCCTGGACCGGAAGCTCGAGTTGGAGCCCGACCCGGTGGAGCCCGAACCGGTGACAGAAGCTGCCTGGGGAGAGGGAGGGCCCGCGCCGCCGGCTGGCGGGCCGACCGCGATTTCCGTGGAGCCCACGAGCCGACAGGACGCGGCCTCCAGGGTCGCCGCTGCGGCTCGCTTTCTCCGAAGGGAAGATCCGAAGAACCCCGCTGCTTACCTCATGCTTCGGGGGCTGCGGTGGGGAGAGCTTCGGGTCCAGGGGAGCGATCTGGACCCCCGGCTTCTGGAGGCGCCTCCCACCCCGGTGCGTTCCAATCTCAAGGGCCTCCTGCTGGACGGGAAGTGGGACGCGCTCCTGGACTCGGGAGAGGAGGTGATGGCCTCACCCCACGGCCGGGGATGGCTGGATCTGCAGAGATACGTGCTCACGGCCTGTGCGAACCTCGGAGCCGACTACGACCACGTGGCCAGCGCGATCCGCGGGGCCCTGGCGGCCCTGCTCCTGGACCTGCCGCAGCTGCTGGACATGACCCTCATGGACGACACGCCCACCGCGAACGCCGAAACGCAGGCGTGGCTCCAGAGGGAGGTGGTCTCGGAGCTGGGGGCAGGCGCATCGGAGGAGGGCACCCGGCGGGCCGCCGCGGCGCCGGAGGAGGCGAGGAGGCGATTAGGGCGCAGTGTCTACGATCTCGCCATGTCTCAGGTACGCCAGGGACGGCCTCAGAAGGGTATCGAGCTGCTCATGCAGGAGGCAGAAGACGAGAGCAGCGCACGCGCTCAGTTCATCCTTCGGTCGCATGCGGCCAACATCATGGTGGACTCCGGACTTCGGCCCGTCGCGCTCCCGATTCTCGAACAACTCGTCCAGCTCGTGGAGAAGCACAACCTGGAGGAATGGGAAGCCGGAGAGCTCATCGCCAAGCCCATGGGACTTCTGTACCGCTGCCTGGACGACGCCTCGCGAAAGACCGAGCTTTACGATCGGATCTGCCGGCTGGATCCCCTGCAGGCCATTTCATTCAGGACGCAGGAGCCCGATGGCAAGGCAGAAGAGCGAGCGGACAGTCCGGCAGTCGGTCCTGGACCGGCTGATTGACCGGAATCCCAGGAATAGCCAGGACCCGCCCTTGACCTGGGTGGGGTCGGTCCAGGAGCTGAAGGCTTCGGTGCTCCGGGACCTGGAGTGGCTTCTCAACACCCGGCGCGTCGCCGGTACCCGTGAGGCTGTGCCCGAGGAGCTCAGACACTCCCTGTATCATTACGGCCTTCCCGACATCACGTCCATGAGCGCCGACGCCCCGGAGACCTTCGATCGGCTGCTCCGCTACGTCGAGGAGACGATCGAGATCTTCGAGCACAAACACCAGCTGCGCTTCATCATCGAGGCCATGCTCAACATGGAGCCCAACCCGGAGAGAGTGGTGTTCGACAGCGTACTGGAAGTGGTGACCGGCTCATTCGTCGTGACAGGGCACGAGGATGCGTGACGATCTGCTGGAATACTACGAGAGGGAGCTCACCTTCCTGAGGAAGGAAGGGGCCGAGTTCGCGAAGAGGTATCCGAAGATCGCTTCCCGGCTTCAGCTGGAGGCCAGCAAGTGCGACGACCCGCATGTGGAGCGTCTTCTCGAGGGGTTCGCGTTCCTGGCGGCCCGGGTCCACCTGAAGGTCGACGATGATTTCCCGGAGATCAGCGAAGCCCTCCTGAACATCATCTACCCCCACTACACGCGGCCCATTCCGTCTATGGCCGTGGTCCAGTTCCAGCTGGATCCGGAGCAGGCTCAGCTCACGTCCGGCCTGGACATCCCGGAGGGCTCGGAGCTGTTGTCGCCCCCGGTCGGCGGCGTGCCCTGCCGATTCAGCACCTGCTACGATACGACCCTGTGGCCGGTGATGGTGCGCGAGGCCCGCTGGGAATCTCCTCGGGGACTCCCGCCTCAGGTCCAGACTAGGGACGCGGCCGGGGTACTGCGGGTCGACCTGGAGTGTCTTCCGGACGTGTCGCTGGACAAGCTGGAGCTGGACCGGCTGCGGTTCTTCCTGAACGGAGAGGGGAATCTGGTCGCGGCCCTCTACGAGCTCCTCTGTAACCACTGCCTTCGCATCGCGGTGCGCGATCCCGAGGCGAAGACGGTGGTCACGCTGCCGGCCGACGCGTTGCGACCCGTCGGATTCGGAGAGGACGAGGGCGTACTCAACTTCACCCGGCGCTCCTTCCTCGGATACCGGCTGATCCAGGAGTACTTCACGTTTCCGGAGAAGTTCTTCTTCCTCGACCTCTCCGGGTTGGAGGTGCTCCGGGAGTCGGGCTTCACCTCCGGCGCGGAGCTCATCTTCCTGGTCTCCTCGTTCGAGAGAGGCGACTGGGCGGACGTTCTGCGCAACGATGTCTCGGAGGAGACCTTCCGCCTCGGATGCACTCCGATCATCAATCTCTTCCACAAGGAATCCGAGCCCATCCGGCTCACGCAGAAGCGGTCCGAGTACCCCGTGATCGCGGATGCCTATCGGCCGGTCGAGACAGCGATCTACTCGGTCGACGAGGTGGTCGCCACCACGCCGGGGTCCGCGAAGGTCATCCGCTTCGAACCCTTCTATTCGTATCGTCATGGGGGCGACGGTGCCGAGCCGCAGCGATTCTGGTACGCCCGGCGCCGACTCACGCCCTGGCGGGAGGACAAGCACAGCGACGTGGTGATCTCCTTCGTGGATCTCTCCGGCCGCGTGGTTCATCCCGAGTTCGACGCGGTCACCACCCGCCTGACCTGCTACAACGCGGACCTCCCCAGTCGGCTCCCCTTCGGCATGCGCGCGGGGGACTTCAACCTGAGGGAGGGCGAGTTCGTCGGTCGCATCGTCACCCTGGTGCGTCCGACGCCGTTGCGAGAGGCGCCCCTCGGGCGTTCGCAGCTCTGGCGCCTGATCTCGCAGATGTCCCTGAATTACCTTTCGCTGGTGGATGACGGAGTGGAGGCACTCCAGGAGATTCTTCGCCTGCACAACGTAGGGGACTCCGTTTCCGGCGAGAACCAGATCCTGGGAATCGAGAGCCTGAAATCGAGCCCGGCCTACGCGCGGATCGAAGGCGAGCACGGACTCGCCTTCGCTCGGGGAAGGAAGGTGGAGGTCACCCTGGACGAGGACCGCTTCACGGGGGCCAGCGCCTATCTGTTCGCCAGCGTGCTCGAGCGGTTCCTCGGACTCTACGCGTCCATGAACACCTTCTGCACCCTGGAAGCCCGCGCACAGCAACGCAAGCGGGTGCTGGGGCAGTGGCCGCCGAGGTCCGGATGGACGGCGCTGATCTAGGCCCCCGCCGCCCTGGAGCCCAGCCGGAGCTGATACGCAGCCTCCGGGAGGATCCGCACTCGTTCGGGTTCTTCCAGGTGGTCCGCATGCTGGAGCAACTCTTCCCGGGCCGGGAGGCCGTGGGAGGCTTCGGGGACCCCGAGGAGGAGGTCGCACGCTTCTCCGTGAACCCGGTAATCAGCTTTCCCGCCAGCGAGATTCATGCCCTCGACCTTGAGGAGGGGGGCGCCGTGAAGATGCGGGTGAACTTCATGGGTCTGATCGGACCGCTGGGTGTCCTACCCTACTACTACACGCTGCTGGTTGCCAACAGGCTTCGCGAGCGCGACACGACGTTGCTGGCGTTCCTGGACATGTTCCAGCATCGCATGATCTCCCTCTTCTACCAGGCCTGGAAGAAACACCGGTTCGAGGTGGCCTTCGAGAGTAAGGGCCGGGACCGGATCACGCCGCATCTTCTTGACCTGGTGGGCCTGGGGACGAACGCGACCCGGAAGCGCCAGGCCGTCCCGGACGAGGCGCTGCTCTTCTACAGCGGGCTCCTCGCGCCGCATCAGCGATCGGCGGTGGCCCTGGAGCAACTGGTGGGGGATTACTTCGCGGTGCCGGTCCGCGTCGAGCAGTTTGTCGGTGGCTGGTATGGCCTCACGGAGCCCTCCCAGTGCCGTCTGGACCGGGCTCCCGACGCCTCGATCCAACTGGGGCGGGGGGCCGTGGTGGGCGACGAGATCTGGGATCCGCACACGAAGATCCGCGTCCGCTTGGGTCCGCTTCCAAGGCGGCGCTATGAGGAATTCCTGCCCGGAGGGAGGGCGCACGAAGCCATGCGCGCGCTGTCCCGCTTCTACGGGAACGATCAGTACGACTTCGAACTTCAACTGGTTCTGGCTCGTGACGAGGTGCCCGGGATGGTGCTGGGCGCGGACGAGGAGCCGGCTCTGCCGCTGGGATGGTTGAGCTGGATTCGCACCGCCCCGTTCACGAGGCATCCGGACGACACGATTCTGACGCTTTGACGGTGGAGGCTCCCCAATGTCGGTGAATCTGAGAGCCCTGATCGGGAGGTTGAACCACGAGACACGGTCGGCCGTGGAGGGAGCGGCCGGCTTGTGCCTCTCGCGGACGAACTACGACGTCGAGGTCGATCACTACCTGATGAAGGCTCTCGACGCCACCGACACGGACCTGGCGTACATCCTCAAGCAGTATGGGGTGGACCGGGCCCGTCTGGCCACAGGTCTGACGGCCAGCGTCGACAGGCTCAAGACCGGTAACGCTCGAACACCCTCTCTCAGCCCGAGCCTCGTGAAGATGCTCTCCGAGGCGTGGATGGTGGGATCCGTGGACTTCGGAGCCCAGCAGATCCGTACCGGGCACACGATTCTGGCCCTCCTGCGCAATCCGGAGCTGCAGCGGCTGGTGACCAGCATCAGCCCGGAGTTCGAGAAGATTTCGCTGGAGGATCTGGGAAAGCAGTTCGGGACCATCGTGGGCGCGTCGGTGGAGGAGACCCCGGCAACCACGTGGACCGGGCCAGTAGAGGGGGCTCCCGCGGGCGCCCCGGTCGCCGGGAAGACCGCGAACCTGGACCAGTTCACCCACGATCTCACGGGCCGGGCCCGGGAGGGGAAGATCGATCCGGTCCTTGGCCGGGACTTCGAGATCCGTCAGGTGGTAGATATCCTGACGCGCCGTCGGCAGAACAATCCGATTCTGGTAGGCGAGGCGGGGGTGGGGAAGACGGCGGTCGTCGAAGGGTTTGCCCGGAGGATCGTGGAAGGGGACGTCCCGGATGTCCTCAAGAACATCACGGTCCGTACCCTGGATCTCGCGCTACTCCAGGCGGGAGCAGGCATCAAGGGCGAGTTCGAGAACCGGCTCAAAGGCCTCATCGACGAGGTCAAGTCCTCTCCCAGCCCCATCATCCTCTTCATCGACGAAGCCCACACGATGATCGGTGCCGGCGGTGCTGCCGGTCAGAGTGACGCCGCCAACCTGCTGAAGCCGGCGCTGGCCAGGGGTGAGCTCCGCACCGTGGCTGCCACCACGTGGTCCGAGTACAAGAAGTACTTCGAGAAGGACCCTGCCCTGGCGCGGCGCTTTCAGCTGGTGAAGGTCGAGGAGCCCAGCGAGGAGGTCTGTAACGTGATGATGCGGGGAGTGGTCCCCGCGCTGGAAGCCCATCACGGCGTTCGCATTCTCGACGAAGGCATGAACGCGGCCGTCCGTCTTTCGCACCGCTACCTGGCGGACCGGCATCTGCCGGACAAGGCCGTGAGCGTGCTGGACACCGCCTGCGCCCGCCTGGCTCTCGGTCAGAGCGCCACTCCCGCTCCGGTGGAGAACGCGACGCGGCGCCTCCAGGACCTGGCTCTCCAGAAGCGGGTTCTGCAGCGGGAGATGGCCCTGGGCGTGGATCACGGCGATCGGCTCGAGGAGATCGAGCGCCTCACCGTCGAGACCGAGGAGGAGTTGGCCTTGCTAAAGGAGCGCTGGGAGCAGGAGAGCGCGCTGGTGGCGAAGGTGAGGGACCTCCGGCGGCGCATCGAGCAGCTCGTGCACGGCGACGGAGATTCGGACGCGTCCTCGGCGGAGGCGGCGGGCGGGGATGACGAGGCGGCTCAAGCGGCCGAGTCCTCCGGAGACCCGGGCCATGGAGACCCAGGAGACTCGAACACCGGAGACCCCGATCCTGGACCCAACCCGGAAGGGGTGAACCCGGAGTCGGGGAACCCGGGAGACGAGCTCCCCTCCGACCCCGGTGAAGGAGCCGTTGCCGCCGCGGCGGAGCCGGCTCAGGAAGCCGGAGAACCACCTGCGGATTCCGAGCCGGCGGAAGCCGAGGCGGACCCCGATGCCCTGAGGAACGAGCTCGAGGCGCTCATGGCCGAGCTGGAGGCGGTCCAGGGAGAGGATCCTCTGGTGCCTGTCTCGGTGGATGCCGAGCTGGTGGGCCAGGTGATCTCGGGTTGGACGGGAATTCCCGTGGGGAAGATGATGCGGGACGAGATGGAATCGGTCCTGAGTCTGGAGCAGCACCTGGGCGAGCGCATCATCGGTCAGGATCACGCCCTGGTGGCCATCAGCCGGCGGATCCGCACATCGAAAGCGGGCATCGAGGACCCCAGCAAACCGATCGGCGTGTTCATGCTGGTGGGTCCCAGTGGCGTGGGGAAGACGGAAACGGCGCTCGTCCTCTCCGACCTGCTCTACGGTGGTGAGCACAACGTGGTCACCATCAACATGTCGGAGTTTCAGGAGGCCCACACGGTCTCCACCCTGAAGGGGTCGCCCCCCGGATACGTGGGCTATGGGGAGGGAGGCGTCCTGACGGAAGCCGTGCGCCGCCGACCCTACTCGATCGTGCTTCTGGACGAGGTGGAGAAGGCCCATCCGGATGTGCTCGAGCTGTTCTTCCAGGTCTTCGACAAGGGGCGCATGGAGGATGGAGAGGGTCGGCAGATCGACTTCAAGAACACGATCATCATGCTCACCACCAACGCCGGCACGGACACGATCATGAAGCTCACCAGCGACCCGGAGACCATGCCGGACTCCGCGGGCCTGGCGAAGGTGCTGAAGCCCGAGCTCAACAAGACCTTCAAGCCGGCCTTCCTGGGACGCCTGGTCATCATCCCGTATTTCCCCCTGCCGGACGAGGCGATGAAGAAGATCGTAGTCCTGAAGCTGAACAAGATCCGGCGCCGCATGGAGGAGTCGCACGGGGTGAAGCTGGTCTACGACGAGGTCCTGGTGAACGAGGTCGCGGCCCGGTGCACCGAGGTGGAAAGCGGTGCCCGGAACATCGACAACATACTGACGAATACGTTGCTTCCCGAGCTCTCCCGGAGCATCCTCGGGTCTCTCGTGGAGGGTGATTTGCCGGCAGAAATGCAGGTGTCGGTGGGGGAAGACGGATCATTCGTGTACACCGCCGGGCCCGGTAGAGGCGCTGGCGGGGTGGAGTGACGACTGCGGGAGCCGGGCCACGAGCGATCCACGGATCGTGACGGCATCCGGTCCGAAGACTGCGAGGTCATGAATGGCTGAGTACTCGCAAGCCAACCGCCCCATGCGGGTGGACACGGAGCTCGGAGAGGACGTGTTGCTCCTGGAGGCCTTCGCCGGCGAGGAAGGGATCTCCACACCGTTCCGCTACGTGCTCGATCTGCTGTCCCAGGACGGCGCCGTCAGCGCCGATGACATCCTCAGGACCCCTGTCGTGCTGAGGGTGATGCTCAGCGACGGGAGTGAGAGGGTTCTACATGGGCTGGTGAGCCGCTTCGCCCAGCTCGGCCGAGTGGAGGAGCTGACCGCCTATCGAGCGGAGGTGGTGCCGTGGGTCTGGTTCCTGTCCCTGTCCAGCGACTGCCGGATCTTCCAGAACCTCTCCGTGCTGGAGATCGTGAAGCAGATCTTCGACGATCTGGGCTACTCCGACTACGAGATCAAGTGCGTCAAGAGCTATCCGAAACGGGAGTATTGCGTTCAGTACCGGGAGAGTCACCTCGACTTCGTGTCCAGGCTCCTCGAGGAAGAGGGAATCTTCTACTTCTTCCAGCATAGCGACGACAAGCACGTGCTGGTGCTCGCCGATGACAACAGCGCCTTCAAGCCGTGCGCTCAGCCCGCGGCTCGGATGGCCTCAACCTCGGACGCCTGGCAGGAGGAGGACGTGATCGTCTCCCTGGAGCTGGAGGAGGCGATCTGCACGGAGGCCATTCGGCTCCGGGACTACAACTACCTTCGTCCGACGCTGGATCTGGAGACCTCGATCTCTGGCGAGGAGGGTGAAGAGCAGTACGACTATCCGGGCCGCTACGCCGAACCTTCGGAGGGGGACCGACTGGCCCGCCTTCGCCTGGAAGAGCGCAAGGCGGGACAGACGCGCACCACCGGCCAAGGGAACTGCCGTTCGTTCGAGAGCGGATACCGATTCGATCTGCAGGAGCACTACAGCCGAGAGGTGAACACCACCTACGTCCTGACGTCCGTGTCCCATTCGGCCCGTGCCGGGGACTACCACTCGTGGGACAGCGCTCCCTTCGACTACAAGAACTCCTTCGTGGCGACTCCCCATGCCGTGCCGTACCGCCCACCGCTGCGGACGCCGAGGCCCCTCGTGCGGGGCTCACAGACCGCGGTGGTGGTGGGGCCGTCCGGCGAGGAGATCTGGGTGGACAAGCACGGCCGCATCAAGATCCAGTTCCACTGGGACAGGCTGGGCCAGAAAGACGAGAACAGCTCCTGCTGGGTCCGGGTGTCCACGACCTGGGCAGGGAAGGGGTGGGGATTCCTGCAGATCCCTCGCATCGGGCAGGAGGTCGTGGTGGACTTCCTCGAGGGCGATCCGGATCTGCCCCTCGTTACCGGGAGCGTGTACAACGGGGAGCAGACGCCGCCGATGGGACTGCCCCAGGGAGGGATCAAGAGCGGCATGATCTCGCGCAGCTCCAAGGGAGGAGGAGGCTACAACGAGATCTCCGTCAACGACACCAAGGGCAAGGAGGGCATGACCATCCACGCCCAATACAACCGCGACACGGTGGTGGAGAACGACGATACGATAACGGTGAACAACAACCGTACGACCACCATCGCGGTCGACGACACGCTCAGCGTGGGCTCGAATCAGAAAATCGACGTGGGTGCGGACCGTTCCACCACCATCGGGGCGAACGAGAATCTGAGCGTGGGCAGTAACCGGACGGTGGACGTCGGAGTCGACGACTCGTTGTCGGCGGGGGCGAACATCAACGTGTCGGCGGGTGCGACGGTGAGCATCGACGGCGGAGCAGAGGTGAAGGTTTCCGCTCCCAAGATCTCCCTGACGGGTCAGGCCGAGGTGTCCATCACCGTGGGCGGATCCAGCATCAAGGTGACTCCAGCCGGAGTCGACATCATGGGTCCGATGATCAACGGCACCGCGCAAGGGGTCCTCTCGCTTATGGGCGCTACGATCAAGCTGAATTAGCTGGGGTCAGGACTTCCAGCCGGGAGCGGGATCCACGCCGATTAGCTGCAGCGCCGTCCCGAAGTCCGGACCTGAGAACGCGGCCCAGCGATCGCCCTGGTGCACCTCCAAGAAGACCGCATCCACGGATTGCAGCCATGGAGCGACAGCGTCTGGAGCCGAGTTCGCCAGAAAGTCAGCGAGCGCGGTCGGGGCCAGTCGAGCCAGCTCCATCCCTGCTGGCGTTTCGGCCTCGTGTCGCGCGAACCGTTGCAGCCCCTGGACCAGCTCCTCGACTTCGCCTCGGGTGTACGCGCAGATGAGCGCGTCCCGCGACCAGCACCTGTCGATCAACTGCTCCAACCGCTTGTCATCTGCCGCGAGGCAAAGGAGTTGCGGCGACGTCGGGTGCGTTTCCGCTTCCTCGCTCTCGACCAGAAGGAGCGGCGAGTCAGGGGGAACCAGGCTCTCTTCGTCCAGGCGCGTAGGGTCGATGACCAGACAGGGCGCCGCCATCTGAGCCAGGCGGCTGGCCAGAACTCCCGGTTGAAAACGGCCCTGTGAGCCGCGGTAGAGCCACAGGCCCGACCGGCAATGGAAGGTCTCGTAGGTGTGCGGTCCGAGTAGCGGCGGAAGCGCATGTGAGGGTGCCGACCACTTCTCCGTGGGCCGAGCCTGGCTGACAGGAGCTTCTCGTTGTCTGTCGAGCTCCTGCTTCGACGCAGCGTCCACGATACGAACGACAAACTCTGTCCCCCCCGCGCGGATGCGGTCGCCGTCCCCCAGGAACGATTGCGAGATTCGCTCACCGTTCACGTAGGTCCCGTTGCTGCTACCGAGATCCCTCAGCCAACGGCGATCCCGATCGCATTCGAAGACGAAGTGTCGCCCGGACATCTCCTGATCGGCCGGCATCACGATGTCGGCCAACTCCGTGCGACCGACGATCAGCTTCTGCGGCGGCTGAAGCCAGATCTTCTTTCCCCGCTCCGGGCCGGATACGGCCTCGAGACACACTTGCCGCGGCGGGGAAGCCGGTTGCCGAGACTCGCGTCCCGGCGACCCACCGGGCGGTGGCGATGGCTCCTGCGTCGGCGGCCGCGGTTTCCCCTCGTGAGCTCTCTCGTCACTGCCCACGGATTCGCTTTCTGCGGTCCCTCCGGCACCCGCTGAGTCGGTAGGTGCCGCTTGCTGCCCTACCTGGGGTTCCACCTCGATCCTTACCCGGAGCACGCTCTCACCTACGGCGATCGCATCCCCATTGCCAAGAACCGCCTGTTCGATCTTCTCGCCGTTCACCCGGGTCCCATTAGTGCTGTGCAGATCCTGGATGAAGCACCTGGACGGTTGGCACTCCAGCGCAAAGTGAACACTGGAAACCCTGTCATCCCTTCCGAGCGTGAAGTCTGCCGCGTCGGTACGCCCCACCGTCGTCCGTTGACCGGGGCGCATCCAGAGGCGCTGGCCGCGGCAGGGTCCGGACTCGGCTTCGATGGCCACGCTGCGGATGGCTGGAGCTTTCTCGTCCAAGGGACTCTGGTTCATAACCGCGGAAAGTCAGGAGTCACACCCAGGTTTCGGTCCTCTCGAGCGTCTGGCGGTCGCTCGCGATGTGTGCAGCGGTTGGACCAGATTCAGCAACGACCGTCTGCAGAGGCAACGTCGTGCCTACTCTGGTCTGATTG
>JBDHKE010000314.1:0-2351 GCA_039586555.1 Gemmatimonadota bacterium
GGATCCGTGGGTCGTCGCTCGAATCGGTCATCTCGGCCTCCACCTCCAGCAATCACTACGCACGAAATGGCGATGCGGCAGCAGGGACCGTGCTGGAAGGCGCGACGACGCAGCGCGTCGGTCCCGCCTGACGCGTCTACTCAATACTACGCTCCTGGGCGCGGAGAACTACCGATGCTATATTGTAGAAATTCGGTTCTGATACCAGGTCAATATTGTAGGTAGTCACGTGGTTACCTGTGGGGAGATGGGCCCCCATAGGCACCGCTGACGATTCCACCTTCCCGCCGAAGGACGCCGCAGCCCTCTCGCGAGGCAGGTAGAAGGTGGAGGGTGACCAAACCCTCCGGGCCGCGAGCGATTTGCTCGGCAGCGTCGACGTTTTCCGCGAAGCCCTATCCGAGTGGACGGCGCACGAGCTTCGGGGAGCCGCCTGGAAGGGGATAACCCCCGCCCAGATGAAGCTGCTCAAGCTCGTAGGGTTTGCAGACGGTCAACGGATTGGTGAAGTGGCCGCCTTCCTCTCGATCACCAATGCCGCCGCAAGCAGGGCCGTGGAGCGTCTTGTCCGCCGCGGTCTTCTCCATCGTACGGGTGACGCCATCGACAGACGGGCTCACCACGTCAGCCTGACGGACCAGGGTGATCAACTCCTGGCTGCCTACGACGAAGCCAGAAGCCAGAAGCTGGCCGACTTCTTCGAGGACTACTCCCCAGATGAGCTGTGGGCCGCGGCATCGTTTCTCGACCGAATCTCCGTCGGCCTGATCACACAGGGAACGCACCCGGACGATCTCTGCTTCAGATGCGGTCTCTTCTTCAGGGAGCGATGCCTGCTGAGGGCCGTCACGGGTCCCAACTGCATCTACCATCGGCTCAGCGACCACGTGATCGCTCAGGGCCCGGGGGATGAGAAGACACCTTAGGGCGCGCAAACCGGAGGCGCGCATACCGGAGGCTTCACGATGGTACTTCCCAACCCGCACCCATGGGCCGAGGGGGAAGACCTCGGCACTTACCTGTCCAAGCGAGGCATCTCGCGACGCGACTTCCTCGGCTTCTGCGCCCGGGTCGGAGTGATTCTCGGCCTTGGAGAGCTCGCGGCACCTGAAATCGCCAGGGCGCTGTCCCAAGTGAGGCGGCCGAGCGTGGTCTGGCTCCAGCTCCAGGAGTGTACGGGGTGCTTCGAAAGCACTCTCCGTACCACGGAGCCCACCATCGGTGATCTCATCCTCGATGTGGTGTCCCTCGATTACCAGCACACGGTCATGGCTGCAGCCGGGCACAGTGCCGAGGCCGCCCTCCAGCGGACCATGGAGGAGAACCAGGGGTCGTACGTCCTTCTCGTGACCGGCTCCATCCCTCTCAACGAAGGGGGAGCCTACACCCTCATCGGGGGCCGAACCGCCCGGGCTGTCCTGGAGGAGGCCGCTGCGGGTGCCGCTGCCGTGATCGCGGTGGGTGCCTGTGCGCACTGGGGCGGCGTCCAGGGATCCCGACCGAATCCGACGGGGGCCGTAGGAGTGAACCAGATCGTGACCGACCAGCCGGTGGTGAACGTCGCCGGGTGCCCACCCATTGGGGACGTCGTGACGGCCACCATCACCCACTTCCTGACCTTCGGGCGCTTGCCGGAGCTCGACTACCAGGGTCGTCCGTTGTTCGCCTACGGTGCGAGGGTCCATGACCAGTGCCCGAGGCGATCTCACTTCGACGCCGGCCAGTTCGTGGAGGCATTCGACGATGAATCGGCACGGGACGGGTGGTGCCTGTACAGGGTCGGATGCAAAGGCACGGCGGCCTATGCGGCGTGCCCCATCTTCAGTTGGAACGCCCAGAGGTGGGCCGTTGGGGCCGGCCATCCCTGCATCGGCTGCACGGAGCCGCGGTTCTGGGACACGATGACCCCCCTGTACGACCGGCTCCCTGGAGTCGCCGGGTTCGGGGTCGAGCGCACCGCGGACCAGTGGGGCGCGGCCCTGGCGATCGGCGCCACGGCCGGCGTCGCCGCTCACGCAATCGCCACCGGCGTGCACCGGATGCGAAGACGTCGGTTGGAAGAGCCTCTGCCCGTGGTGAGCGCACCAGGGGAAGGCCCACCCCCGCCGGCCGAGGATTGGACGGCTGAGAGGGAATCGAAGGAGGGCGACAATGGCTAGAGTAGTGGTAGATCCGGTCACCCGAATCGAAGGACACCTCCGCGTCGAACTACAGGCAGAGGACGGGAGAGTCACCGACGCATGGTCCTCCTCCACGCAATTCCGGGGGTTCGAGCTGATTCTCGAAGGCCGCGACCCCCGCGACGCCTGGGCCCTCACTCAACGCATTTGTGGAGTCTGCACGATGGTCCA
>JBDHKE010000315.1:0-2349 GCA_039586555.1 Gemmatimonadota bacterium
TATGCGCGGCTGCGACCTCCCCCTTCGACCTAGAAAGGGCTAAAGCCCTTGACGAGTACGTCGACATCCTCATCACCGACGTTGCCCACTTCCACAACAAGAACTGCTTTGAGGCCACCAAAAAAATTCTGAAGGAGGTGGAAGCCGAGATCATCGTCGGCAACATAGGCACCTACAAGGCCGCCGAGGACTGCCTCACCAAGCTCGACGGCATCGCCGGGCTCAGGGTCGGCATCGGGAGCGGCAGCATCTGCAGCACCAGCGTTGTAACCCGGGCCGGGGCGCCCACCCTGTACGCCACCTCCCAGGCAGCGGACGCGATGAAGGATTATGGAGCAGACGTCCCGATCATCGCGGACGGGGGCCTCAGGAACCCCGGAGACATCGCTGTCGCCCTCGCAGTGGGCGCCTCCTGCGCCATGATGGGAAACATCTTCGCGGGCTGCAGCGAGAGCCCGGGGAGGCTCGTCGCGCTGGAGGGGAGATACTACAAGGAGTACTACGGGATGGGGAGCCCTCGGGCGAGAAGGAAGCGCTTCGTCCAGGACAGGTACTCTCAGCCCAGCAAGGCCATCTCCGAGGGGGTGGAGGGCTGGGTTCCCTACCGGGGGCCGGTCACAGACATCATCAGCGAGTTCGTGGGAGGCCTCAAAGCCGCGATGGGATACGTTGGGGCGAGGACCGTCCCCGAGATCTGGGATAAGGCGAAGCTCGCCCTCGTCACCGAGCGGGGAGCCAAGGAGATAGCGCCCCACGACATCATGAGGCCAGGGCCCAACAGAGAACTCTAACCAACCTTTTTCTTTTCAACCATCGTTGCGCACGAGTCCGATCGCTGGAAGGTTTCAAAAACCGGAGACGCAGATATATCCCCGAGTTTTATGGATAGATCTTGGTTGGGACGGGCAGAGATTGAGCCCTCCGGAGAGTTCATCGCGGGGTCCTACGTCACCCTCACCCTGAAATATCACGTCGGCGAGTTCGGTGTCGACGACGGGGGCTCCATCCGCATCGCGAGGAGGAGCGTGAGCGACTCCGAGGACTACCAGTTCGACGACCCCCTCGCCTCGGGGTACACCACGATATCAACCGACAGAGACGTGAAGCTGAGCTATACCTGGAACCGCCGGGGACACATCCGCCCTTGGAGCGGGGCCCTCCAGATAAGGGTCACAGACGGCTCCCTCTACCCCGGGGACACCGTCACCGTGGTGATTGGGGACACGAGCGGGGGTGGCCCCGGGTTCAGGCTCCAGACCTTCAGGGAGGTGGAGCACATCTTCAAGGTCCTCGTGGACTGCTTCGGGTCGGGGCGATACGAGGAGACAGAGGCCTCCCCCGTCATCACACTAATCGGGGGACCCGCGGACGAGCTGACCATCGTGGCCCCGAGCGAGGCGGTTGCAGGAAAGCCCTTCCCGATCCTCGCGCGGGCCATAGACAGCTGGGGAAATCGTTCCGATAGTTATCGGGAGTCAATCATATTCAGTGCCTCCGATCCCAAGGCGGGGCTCCCTGAAGAATACACCTTCAAGGAGTCGGAAAAAGGCGCAAAACGGCTTCAGGGCGTCGTCCTCAAAACCCTAGGGCCCCAGACCATCACCGTTAAAGACGGATCCGGGAGAGAAGTATCCTCCAACACCATAATCGTCCGGGAGAAAAGACCCGAGCGCTCCCTCTTCTGGGGAGACTTCCATGGCCAGACCAAGGAGACCGTGGCCACCGGCAGCCTCGACGAGTACTTCAGCTTCGCCCGGGACGTTGGTGGGGTCGACTTTGCCGCGTGGCAGGGGAACGACTTCCAGGTGACCCGGGAGCTCTGGAAGAGGGTCACCGAGAAGGTAAAGGAATACCACGAGCCCGGCAAGTTCGTCACATTCCTAGGCTACGAATGGTCGGGGCTCACCCCGGCCGGGGGGGACCACAACGTCTACTTCCTCGGGGACGAGGGAGAGCTCCATAGGAGTAACCACTGGCTCATCGATGACAGGAGCGAGGAGCCCTCGGATCGCTACCCGGTGTCCAAACTCTGGGAGACATTTAAGGGGCGCAGGGACGTCATCTCGGTAGCCCACATCGGTGGGCGCCACGCCAACCTCGACTTCCACGACCCCGAGCGGGTCCCCCTCATCGAGGTCCACAGCCACCATGGTACCTTCGAGTGGTTCCTCGAGGAAGCCATGAACCGCGGCCTCAAGGTGGGATTCATAGGGAACAGCGACGACCACACCTGCCGTCCCGGTCTCACCCTCACCTCCGATAGGTTCACCACCCGGGGCGGATACACAGGGATCTACGCCAAGGAACTCACCCGGGAGGAGCTCTGGGAAGCCCTCTGGAGCAGGCGAT
>JBDHKE010000316.1:0-2342 GCA_039586555.1 Gemmatimonadota bacterium
CGCGCTTGACCGAGACGTGGAGATCGTGATCAAGCGGCGTCCCCGGAGTCGTAAGAGGGCCCGCACTCGCGTCGCGCCGGTGAAGAGATCGTTGGGGCGGAGGAGCGAGTTCAGCCCATCGGCAAGCCTGGGCCGGTTAGATACTCCGGGCGTGGAGTATGCGAGCACCCGATACGGGCTGGATGTCCGCCTGATCGAGGGTGAGCACGGCTACCGTCGCGCCATCGAAAGTCACGAACTCGACTTCGAATACCTCTCTCTCCGCGTGGACGGAGACAATGGCGCCCACGTCACCCTCCTTCAGACCATGCCGGGCGATGTCACGGGTGAGGACCACCGTGTCGTGCTCCTTCATCTCGCTCTCACCTCCTGAGGTACGACCTGAGCAGTCGTTGGGTGGTGGTTGCGCGCTCGTCAGTCCCGAGAACGCGAGCTGGCCAGCCCCTCAAGAAGTCTGGAGCGAAGGCCGATGACGGTGAGCCCCGCGACCTCGTTTCTGGTCTCATCGACTCTGACAATCAGCCCGTCACCAATGTCCACCCCGACTGCTGGGCGCGGGCGATCGATTGACAGATAGAGAACGTCCGCTTCCGGGTCGTACTCCCACTCCGGGTGATCGGGTCTCTCCGGAATCTTCACGGTTTCAACTGACCTTTCGCCGCAGCTCCTCTCGTACCACTCGACGGAGCGTTTCTTCCAAAGGCTCGACCTGGCTGGACATATACTCCCGGAGCGCGGCGTTGATCAGCGTCTGGTAGTTGCCGCCTCCGGCGGAATGGACCTGCTCGCGGAACCAGTCCAAGATATCGTCGTCCAGGCGAATCGTGATTCGAGTCTTCCCCGGAGACACCTTGGCCACGGCGCCGCGCTTTCCTCTGCGGAAGTCGTACTCCTTCTTCATATCCGTTCCTCGTACTGCTTGCGCTCTCTGGCCGAAGCCTTCCGCGCCGAGATGATCCGGATGGCATCCCCCCGCCAGGTGTAAGCCACCACCAAGATCCGGTTCAGGATATCTGCGTCAACGGTGATGAAGCGTTCCTCAGCTGAAGACTCATCGTCGATTGTAAGAGCCCAGTCATCGAAGAAGACGCCCACCGCGTCGGCGAAATCCACGCCGTGTTTCTCGAGGTTGGCCGCCGCTTTCCTTCGGTCCCACTGGAAGTCCGCAGCACGATGTATGTACAAATGTACACCCTACTTGGTCTTGGCGCAAGCTAAGGAAGAGGTCTTAGTGGACAAGGAAGGGACGAGCCGCGGGCGATGGGATGGGCGGATGGGAAGCTGGACAGGCAGTCAACACTTCGGGTGGATGGGCAATGGGCAGGCAGCCGCATGGGCAGCAGAGGGGGATCTGGCCGGGGCACTGGATGGGCAAACAGCTGCGGATTGAGTGGCGAAGGGGTGGAGGTGGGGTAGTCAGGAGACGAAGGCGGGGCCCGGTGGAAGCGGGGCCGCAGCGGTCCCCGCCCCCCTGTCAATAGCCCGATGGGACTCCGTCTGTTACGTTGACGAAGTCACCCCCGGGGCGGCATCGGCCGTTCCTCCAACAGTCGGGCCGCCCTCGCTCGCCGCTGGCCTCGAGAGGATGGTTCGATGGGACGACGCTTTGCCGTGGTGTCTCGGATTCTGGTAGGGTCCGTCGCGATCACGCTCGTGCTCCAGGTGGCGCCTCTTGCGGGGCAGGAATCGTCGAGGCCCGTCGCGAGCCAGGATCGCCCGGCCCAAGGTGGATCAAGCGAAGATCGCTCCGCCCAAGATGGCTTGAGCAAAGATGGCCTGCGCAACAATGGCTCGAGCGGAGATGGCTTGAGCCAAGACCGCCCCCTCCTCACCCTTCCCCTCTACCTGGAGATGGAGGGGGTGTCGAACCCCAAGCTCTCGCCGGACGGCGGCCGCATCGTCTACTCCCGCTCCTGGGTCGACGTCATGACCGACTCCCGGGAGTCGGCAATCTGGATCATGAACGCGGACGGGTCCCGGAACCGCTTCCTCACGGAGGGGAGCTCGCCCGCCTGGTCGCCCTCGGGTGACCGGCTGGCCTTCCTGGGCTGCGGCGCCACGGACGCGGACCCGCTGGTGCTGACGGACTGCACGGAGGACGCCCACGAGCAGGTGTGGGTGCGGATCATGGAGGGGGAAGGGGAGAGCTCGCTCACCCAGGTGACCCGCCTCACGGAGGACGCCTCCAACCCGAGCTGGTCGCCGGACGGCACGCGCCTCGCCTTCGTGATGTTCGTGGAGGAGGAGGATCCGTGGGGCATCGAGCTGCCGCCCAGGCCCGAGGGAGCGGAATGGACGGCGGATCCCCGCATCATCGACCAGGTCTGGTACCGGCGGGACCG
>JBDHKE010000317.1:0-2325 GCA_039586555.1 Gemmatimonadota bacterium
CTCCCGCAGGGGTCTGCCGGCAGTGCTCGGCCCGGCGGCGGCGAGGCTGCTCAAGAGGACGATCTTCGGCCGCGGCGTCATGCGGCGGGCGGAGGCCACCAGGTGGCGGGTGGCCTCGACGTTCCCCCTCTGGAAGTCGGCGTGCCGGGAGGCCCGGAGGACGCCCGCGAGGTGGAAGACGAAGCGGACCCCGTCCAGGGCTTCCGACAGGTCGTCCCCCTCGGCCAGATCCGCCGTCAGGCGCCTGTGGGGGACCCCCTCGAGCCACCGGAGGGAGCTCGTCCGGCGCACCAGCAGGCGGACCTCGGCCCCCGCGTCCGCGAGGGCGCGAGCGAGGTGGGAACCGATGAAGCCGGTCCCCCCGGTGACGAAGACGGGACTCCCGCTCAGATCCATACGACCTCCACCATCGACCACGGGCTGATCCTAAGCGCCCCGCCCCAACCCTTTCAACCCGGAGTTTCGGGGACACAATCACTACTGTCCGGTTAAAAGTCGAGGAGGGTCAACTGTTTAGGGAATCGACCCTCGTTGTCTTTTAGGTTCGTTTCCATAAGTGCTTGTTCCATCGGCACTTTTTCGAAGAGGGTGATGCTGAGGATCTGCAGGATTTCGCCGAGGGAGCGGTCGATGCGAAGCTCCTTCTTGATGATGGCCACGAGGACGTAGACGCTGATCGCGATCCAGATCTGGGTCTTCACTGCGTTCTCCGAGGTGCCGAAGAAGGCTTTGATCCTCAGGTACTGTTTGATCCATTTGAAGAAGAGTTCGACTTGCCAGCGGCACTTGTAGAGCTTGGCCACGGTGAGTGCGGAGAGATCGAAGTTGTTCGTCAAGAAGGCGAGGCGCCTCTGGGTGTCGGCGTCGAAGTAGCTGACTCTTCGGAGCTGGTCGGGGTACAGTTGCGACGTCTGGAGTCCCCGCATGCGGATCGTCTGGTCGCTCCTCACTCCGGTGGAACGGTCGACGGGTTGCGAAGAGACGCGAGTGTAGTCGTGGACCTTTCGAGCTCGAATCACGAAGTGGACGAGGTTTCTTGTCAGGCGGTACAGGCGGCGGAAATCCATGTACCCCCGGTCCATGATGTAGATGGCCCCCGGCTCGGGGACGAGTTGGTCGAGGAGGACGAGATCGTAGGATTTGGCGTCTGTAATGCAAATAACGCAGGGAATGCTGCCCCGCAGGTCCATCTGGGTGTGGAGCTTGATGCCGCTCTTGCGGCGCTGGAATCGGGCCCAAGGGAACAGGGTTCGGCAGAGGTCGATGGTCGTCGTATCGAGCACGTACGCGACCTGGTCGAGCTGGACGCTGAAGCTTTCCCCCATGTAGAGCTGTCGAGCACGACGGATCAGGGCCTGGGCCAAATCTTCGTAGATGCGCCAGTTGCGCCGCTCGTTGGCATCCGCCAGGGTCGTCCGAGAGACTTTGCCTCGGAGACCCGCGTGATAGAGCTTCGGGCTCATGGCCCGAAGACACATCTCGATATCCCGCAGGCTTTCGCGATAGGTCAGTTGCGCGAAGGCCATGCAAAGGTACTGGTCGTAGCAGCTGAAGCTGCGCACTCTGCGGTTGCCATGGTGCCGGGCAACGCACCTGGCGAACGCGAGCCTCGGGAGGAACTCCATGACTTGAGCGAAGACAATCCGTCCGGCATACAACGGCGACCTCCTTCCCGATCAGCATCGGGGGAGTATCGCCGGAATCCCGGACGGAATCCAAATCGATCATGGACCTTTCATCTCGCAACTGCTTCTCATTGTGGAGCTTATCCAAAGAACTCCACCGCCAAGCGGGACAAAGGTGATTTCAAGTCGATCAGGGACAGATTTCCTCGCAACTACCATCAGCACCATGGGTTGCGAAAAGATCGTCAGAGCTCAACCGGACAGTAGTGGGACACAATACTAAATTATCTTTCAATCGGTCTCGGACTGGTCCGGGCTGGGCGTCTCCGCCTGCTCCACGTGGCGGACATCATGGGAGTGGCGCTGCCACATCTCGCGCGTCTCGAACTGAAGCGTGAGATGCTGGACCTGGTACCGCTCCTCGAGGAGGGATCGGATCCGGTTCGAGATCTCCTCCGTCTCCTTGAGGGTCTCCACATCCGTGATGACGTGGGCCGTGCCGATCACCATGTGGGAGCAGATCTGCCAGAGACGGAAGTCGTCGATGTCGACCACGCCGTCCACCGTGCACACAAGATCCCGGAGGCTGGCGGTGTCGTGCGGGGACTGCTGCAGCAGGATCCCCGCCCCTTGCCGCAGGACCCGCATCGCCCCCACGAAGAGGAGGAGGCTGATCAGGACGGCGACGATCGGGTCCACG
>JBDHKE010000318.1:0-2317 GCA_039586555.1 Gemmatimonadota bacterium
CCGCCTCGCCGGCTCCATCATCCGCTACCTCTACTGGAACAAGTCCAACAAACCCCGCGACCTCTGATTCACCTAATTCGGGGACACAATACTAATTAGCGCATCTCCCGACCCGTCCAGGGCTTCGGGGATCTCCAGACCCCGATTCTGCAAGTTATCCGGGTCCAGAGGTCGCCCCCGCCGGAGGCTCGATCCCAGTGATTCCGCAATAGGGGCCTCCAGAGGCCCCTAACTTCCGTCTATCCCACCCGATACACTGCATTTCCTTGGTTGAGCAGATTCGCATTGGGTTTTTCCTTGCGCTCCGCCCCGCTATCTTTTAGGATGTGGATCAAAAGCTGTCCGGGAGCCGGAGGTCTTCCATGAAACCCGACATTTCCCGCACGGCGATGTCCCGCAAGGAGCGGGACCTCCGCTCCCGGGCCAAGCGTCTCCTCGACGGTGCGGGCCTGTTGCACGGCACTCTCGACGAACGGGAGCAGACCTGCGGCAAGCCCACGTGCCGCTGCACCCGAGGGGAGCGTCACCGCTGTCTCGTCCTCACCGTTCGGCGGGAGGGGAAGGTCCATCAGCTCTACATCCCCAAGCCCCTCGAGGCGACCGTGCGGCAGTGGGTGCAGCAGGAGCGGAAGGTCCAGGACTTGCTCCGACAGATCTCGCAGTTGCACTGGAAGAAGATCGAGCGGCAGAAGAAGAAGAGGCGGTAGCAATCCTCGGGCGTATCTTCGCCTACGCCAACCAACGTCTCGGCCTGCTCCACGGTCTGAGGACCTTGGGCGACGGCCGGTTGGACCCTCGCATCCCCACCCGCCGGGTTGTGCTGAGCATCTTCGGGATGCTCCTGGCGCGACTCGGGAGCCTTCATGCCCTGGAGCAGACGGCCCCCAGTCTCTTCTGGAAGAAGTGGCTCGACGGGCCGGTCCCGAGCGACGATACGCTGGGTCGGGTGGCCACCCTCATGTGCCCCGGGGAGATCCGCGGACTGCAGCAGCAGGTCTATGCCCGGTTGAAGCGAGGCAAGGCCCTGCCCGCCCCTTCCCATGGCCTGATAGCCCTTGTCCTGGATGGGCACGAATCCAGCGCCAGCTATCGGCGCTGCTGCCCCGGCTGCTCCCGCCGGAAGGTCCACACCGCCTCGGGGGACAAGACGCAGTTCTACCACCGTCACGTCGCCGCCTCCCTGGTCGGGGAGGGCTTCCACTTCTTCGTCGACCTGGAGCCCATCCGCCCGGGGGAGGACGAGGTCGCCGCGGCCATGCGCCTGCTCCAGCGAGTCCACCAGGGTTTCCCTCGGGCCTATGACGTCGTCCTCGGGGACAGCTTGTATGCCCGGGCCGAGTTCTTCCTCCTCGTCCTCGGGCAAGGCAAGGACGTCCTGACCGTCCTCAAGCAAGAGGCCCGGGACGTCGTGACCGATGCCCTCGCCCTCTTCGAGGTGATGCCGTCGGAGACCCTCCGAAATCACGGCGCCCACTGTGAGGTCTGGGACATCGAAGGGTTCACATCCTGGTCTACCCTGGGCCGGCCCGTCCGGGTCGTCCGAAGCATCGAGACCCGCAAGGTCCAGCGCCAACGGACCCGGCAAATCGACCAGGAGACCTCCCACTGGCTCTGGGCCACGACCCTCCCCCAGGCCCGCGCCTCGACCCGCACCGTCATCCGGCTAGGCCACCGGCGGTGGGCCATCGAGAACGAGGGTTTCAACGAAGCCGTGAACGCCTGGCACATGGACCACATCTACCGCCACGAGCCGGTCGCCATCCTCGTGCTGCTCCTCCTAGCCCTGCTGGCCTACAACGTGGCCCACGCCTTCTACCGCCGGGACCTCAAGCCCGCCCTCCAGGCTCGGCTGTCCATGCTCCTGCTCGGGCAGCTCATGGCGGCCGAGATCCTCCACCCTCTGGCCTCCCCTCGAGCGCCCCCCTGACAACCCAGGGGTCCTCCGCGATCCCCCTCGCCCCCGCACCGGGAGGGAGCCCACCGGACCCGGCCCTCGTATCGCCTTGCCCTGGCGGACCCAACCATCCGCGCCGCCCGGCCCTCCTCTGCAGACACCCCTACGAGCCCTCGCGCACCTGCAAGAGGCCCAAACCTCACCCAACAGCCTCTACTCCACGCTCTTCCGACGACGGCTGCGGAACCGCTGCCTTCGGGACGCCGCATTTGACCCGAGCGGGGGGCCTCATCTACCATGGAGGCCCCATCGGGAAGCGAGGGGCGGAGATGGCTGCAACACCGGGCCCGGAGGCCGCCGCCCGGGGATGGCTCACCGAGGTCTACCCCGTGCTCCTGGAGCGGAAGGCGCGCTCCGACTTCC
>JBDHKE010000319.1:0-2313 GCA_039586555.1 Gemmatimonadota bacterium
GGATCCGGGGACGTGGGGACGCAGTTCCTCGTCTGCAACGAGATCGGCCGGTCCGGCGCGAAGGGCGGTGTCTCTCCTGCGAGTGGAGACACCCCACGAGGCGACTCCATCGCGGACTTCGACCACATCCGTCGTCGGTTCGCGGACTGGCCCGTCGTTGAGAGGCGAGTCTTCCCGATCCTCCCGACGGATGACAGCTTCTCGGAGCCTGGGAAGTACGTCTCCAAGGTCACCCCTGCCCACCCCACCTGGGAGAACGGGGACGTGATCAACATCGACCTCGACTCTCTGGATGCTACCGGGCTCGGGGACTGGTCGAACGCCTCGGGGTCCGGTGCTCCGGTCGGTGGCGCACAGGTCTCCAACCTGTGGCCTCCGGGAACCACGGTCACCGATGTCCTCACGATCATCCACGACGACGGCAACTTCGGCGGGGCGATCTCGAAGAACGTCGAGGTCGATCAGGTCGTAGGCATCGGGACGAACCACATCCAGATTCGCCTGGGCGAGAACACCCGCCAGGCGAATGGAGGCCTTCCCGTAGTCCAGGCGACCGCCCAGGCCACCGTGGTCGCGAACCCTTCGACGGCTACGCTGACGATCGGGGGCGTAGCCCTCACGGATGCAGGAGGCCCTCGTCTTTCCGGTGCGAACAACTACAACGGGACTCTTGGCTCTCCGGCCTTGATCGCCGCTGACATTGTCGCGGCTATCAACGACGGAGCCAACGGCTTCACCGCTATTGCCACTGCGGTAGATGGTGGGGGCGGAGTCATCAACCTCACCGCGGTCCCGATCGGGGCTGCGGGCAACACCATCACCCTCGCGACCTCGGATGTGCTCGACATCACGGTGAGCGGAGCCCTGTTCGCCAACGGTACCGGCACCTCAGACTACGACCTGGTCTCGGCTCCTACTGGGGCGGCCTCTCCTCGCCGTATCTGGATCGAGTTGGAGATCACCTACCCCATCGGGTCCGGTACGACGGACACCCCGGATGTCGAGGTCACTCCTGACGCGGCCGTCTACCCGGACGGCCCGCTGATCGAGAACGACACCTCTCAACGCCCGGCTGACTGGGAGCAGGTCCTCGTGCCGGAGTTCCGTGAGGGGCTTCGTGAGGTCAACATCGAGTACGCCGCCAACGATGGTTCCGGGGCTGGCTCGGGCACGCCCATCACGGACAACATCGTCAGCGATACGGTCCTCCAGATCAGCCTCCCCCGCCGCATCTTCGGCTCGGGAACTACCGTGACGACGGTGACCGACCTCTCGGTCCCGGGACCCGTCTCCGTGGACACCACGGCGACCGAGTACGGCTCTTCCAGTCGCAAGCTCCTGATCCAGGGCGGCACTCCTCTCTCGGGGGCTCAGACCCAGGTGAGCGTCGAGTACTTCGCCCAGGACCCTCTCCCCAACTACGGGGCTGTCGGCTACCAAATCTCGGTCTACTACCGGTCGAACGCCCCGCAGACCGTCGGCGTCCAGGCGGGCGCTCCGGCGACCTACCCTCTCCCGGCTTCTCTCTTGGTGCGTCCTCTGGTGATGAGCCGGGACCTGTGGACGGGCACGGTGGGCTCCGGCTCTCCCGAGATCGGATTCCCCTACTCGAACCCGCTGGACCAGATCGCGGTCAACGGGGACCTGGTCCCCGCCACCTTCCCTGGCGAGTGGGTACTTCAGGCCACGGCCGAGATTTCGGTGGGCGACTTCGATGCGGCTACCGGCCTCCTGAGCCTTCACCAGATGTCCCCGGCGGACGGCAACTCGGACTTCACCTTCACCGACAAGGACGTGGATTCCGAGTTCCGGGCCCACTACAAGGTGGCGGACCCTGGGGCGTACCGGCCGACTGCGATGGCTCAGCCGCTGTCCGGAGTCGCTGCCCACAAGGTCTTCTTCCCCTTCCTGGCTCGTTCTGCGGACGACAACGTCTACTTCCGCAAGGATGAGGTCCTTCTCATCGTCGTCAGTCGCTTCGCCATCCTGGACGGAGACAACGTGGTCCGGTTCACGGACTCGAACAACGAGACCTGTGCAGCGGTGTACAGGACTCGTGGCCTCCTCCTGATGGCCTCGGAGTAACCATGCCTCGTTCCGTCAATCCTGGAGACATTCGCGTCGGAAAGGGCCGTGCGCCCCAGGGGACCGTTGAGGACAACTCTCTCCGGAACCCCGACCGCGACGTTCTGCCTCTCAACGCCCACATCCACGACCCCTCTCGTGCCCACTTCGCCGTTGCCATCGCCATCGAGGACGTGGCGAACAACTTCTCCTCCGACGAGGTCGAGGGAGCCCTGGCCGAGTTGGCGG
>JBDHKE010000136.1:0-9445 GCA_039586555.1 Gemmatimonadota bacterium
CCTTCAATGCTCTTCGTTTCCCCCTCGCCTGCGCACTCCTCGCCGTGCTGCTCGCGATCCGGGGGCCCCTTCCCTGGCCCCAGCGGCGCGATTGGCCTCGGGTGCTGCTGCTCGGGATTCTCGGGAACGTAGTGTATCAGTTCTTCTTCATCTTCGGCATGGAAGCGACACGAGCGGGAAACGCGAGTCTTCTCCTGGCGACGACGCCGGTGTGGACCACGGCATTGTCCACGCTGAGGGGGCACGAGACGATCCCTACGAAGGTGTGGATCGGCATTACTGGCACGGTGGCGGGAATGGCCCTGGTGGTGTGGGGGAGCGGCGAGCCGCTGGGGCTCGAAGGCGCGACTCTCCGGGGAGACTTCCTCCTGGTGGGAGCCGCCATCACCTGGTCGATCTACACCGTGGGCGCTCGAAACCTGGTGCGTCGGTACGGATCCCTTCCGGTGACCGCCTGGACCCTCTGGGCTGGCACGATCGGACTGATCCTGGTGGGCGCCCCCCCCTTGATCCGATCTGACCTGAGCCAGGTCTCTGCCCTCGCGTGGCTAGGCGTGGCCTACGCCGGGGCGCTGGCGATCGGGACCGCGTACGCCTTGTGGTACCGGGGCGTCCAGCGCCTCGGGAATACCCGCACCGCCGCCTATTCCAATCTGGTCCCGGTGGTTGCGCTTCTGGTAGCCTGGCTATGGATCGGGGAGGTGCCGGGGTCGCTGCAGTTGCTGGGGGCGGTCGTCATCATCGGCAGCCTCTCCCTGGCCCGGCTGTCCGGCCGTGTCACGCCACCAAGGTCAGGACTGGAGCCGCCGCCACCTGCGGAGGAGGGTCATGCGCGACGGCTCTAATCCGACGATCCGGAGTCCAGGAGCTTCCGATGCTGCACCTCCGGGAACTCGTAGACGACGATCCCGCGGTCCGTCACCTCCGATCGCACCCGAAACCCGTCGTCCATGGAGATCAGCAGCTTTTCCGCGGCCGGAAGGGAGAGGTTGAGGCTGGCAGCGACCTCGGTCACCGTCAGGGTGCCACCCTTCTCCGTGGCCAGCAGCAGGATCTGACGCTGCAGCCCGGTCATCAGCGCCCGCCGCCGCTCCTGAAGCGCATTGTGGCCCCACCAGAAGTTGAGCATCCCGCCCCCGGCGATGATGCTGCCGATTCCGATGGCCGCCAGCTCCGCCTCCGCGATTCCCGTGACGATCAGCACCAGCGCCAGGAGGATCGCCGCCACCCCCACGACCCTTCGCCCGATGCCGCTACCCGGGAGAGCCTCCACTTCCTTGGGCCCCAGCGCAGGGCTTCCCGGACGGGGATCGGGAGCCGGTGGCAGCGCCTTTCTGGAGTGCTCCCAACCCAAGCCACAGTTGGGGCAGGTCCAGTGCTTGCGCTTCACCAGCCAGTAGACCAGACCGCCGAGGCCGTAGGTGAAGAGGCTCAGACCGAGCAGGAGACCCACGTGAGCGGGCCGCCTGAAATACGGAACACCGTCTCCTCGATATCCGCACCGGGGACAACGGTTGATGGGCTCCACCCTCGGCAGAAAACGAGGCACCGCCGCCCCACACGTGGGACAGTTCGGCATCGCTCCGTCCAGAAACTCACCGCATGTCGAACAGCGCATCAATCGGTTCCCGCTATCCCGCCGTCATTCCATTCGTACCATCAGACCCTACGAGATCATCCGGCGCAAGATTCAGCCCGAGGCACCGGGTCTCAGTCGACGCGGACGAGCACCAGCTGGAGCTTGGCGCCCGCCTCCTCGGCACCCCCGAGGGGTCCAGCGAGGTTCACCGTGAGGCTGCCGCTCTCCTGCACTTCCAGAAGATAGAAATCCGGAGCCGAAGAGCGAAGCTCACCGGCCTCCTGGAAGTCGCTCCCACCCCTTGCGCGCGGCCGAAGCGGGTGGCCACCCTCCACTTCGTTCAGCACGTCCCTCAGGCGAAGCTGCGGATACTCGAGGCGAGGGTCCGTCGGAGTCAGGAGCCCGTCGACGTAGAGCGCCGCGGTCCATTCCGCAAGCTGAGGCTCCCAGGGGAGGCCGACGGCCGCCGTTACGTTCGCGACTCCGGTTCGCGTCGTCCGGGTGAGCGACCCCAGCAGCCCCTCCCGCCCGCCGTGCTCGTACAGGTATCTCATGAACAGCCAGCCTGCACCACGCTCCTCCAGCGTTCCGTTCCCCGACGCGATCACGAGGCTCACCGATCCAGGATCCCGGAGGTAGCGGTGAGCCCGCAGCCAGTTCCCGAACCCGAACTGAGCCGCCTTCGCCGGATGTCCACGGCCTCTCCACTCCTCGCTGACGAGGTCCTCGGCCATCTGTGCAAGCCCTTCCGAAAGCCAGAGCGCGTCCGTGTTCGTCGCCCCCAGCTTCAGGACCCGTTCGTTGAAATGAACCATGTGCTGGAGCTCGTGGGCCAGGACGGCCGGGGCCGCTCCCAGCACCACGGACTTGTCTCGCCGGTCACCGAACTGGCCCTCGGGGTCCGGCACCAGCGTGTAGAAGACTTCAGCCTGGTTGCTGCCCTCGCGGTCCCTGAGCAGATCCAGGCCGAAGAAGAAGCCTCCGACGAAGCCGTCAGATCCCGGCGGCGTCAGCTGATTCACGACCGGCGTGAAGAGGATGACGATGCGCCCGTTGGCATCCAGGTCCGACTCTCTTCCGAAAGCGCCGGTCACGATGGCGTAGGTGGGATCATCGAATTCGGCGGCGAACTCCGTGTATTCGGATTCCGAGAGCCCTCCGGGTGGAGCATCGACGTCCTCGTAGATGACGGAGTGCAGACCCACCCATCGCACCGTCGCCGTGACCCTCTGGAGCTGGCCGTCCTTGTTCAGAACATTGAACTCCCTCTGCTCCCCCACAGCCGGGACCCTTCCCGGCACCGCGTCCGGTGGCCTGCCCCTCACGACGGATCCCGTGGCGAGGAGGCCGGACTCCACCTTCCGGATCCTCCTCTCCCACGCCGTTTGCAGATTCCCTGGCATGGAGCTCGTGAGGACCGCTACTCGTCCGGCGCCCACCCCGCGCGGCGCCTGCGGAAAGGCCTGGCTGCCCGGCTGGGCCAACCCCACCAGAGCGTACCCATAGAGCGCCCCCCCCACGGTCGATCCGGAGGTCACCACCCCCAGGTAGGTAGCGCCGGATTCGGCCTTCAACCGGAGACAGGAGAGCCCGTCGGCGTCCACCACTCGAAGATCCTCTCCGGGCCCCAATCCGAACTGCTCGCTTCCCTCCCGCACAGACATGGAAACCGGAACGCTCGCGGCCTCCCCCACCGCCACGGTCACCTGGACATCTCTCGTGGGGAGGCAGGGGGGAACCTGGACCTGGAGATTCTCCGCGTCTGCGGAGAGGACGCGACCTCGAACGCCCGAGAACAGCACGACGTTCTCCCGAGGCTCGGGCCAGAAGCTCCGGCCCTGGATCGCCACGGGCTCCCCGGCCCGGATGGACCCCGTGGGCACGGACTCGACGATCGGTGTGTCCACGGCTCGGGCCTCGAAGATGACTTCCCGGTCCGGGGGCATGCCCTCGACGGCCGCACGCACGGTGTAGGTGCCCACCGCCCCGCCCAGGGTGAGGAGGGTGAGGGCGAGGCCCGCCGAGTCGGTGAAGCTGCGGGTTTGTGTGAGAGTCCCCCCACCCCCTTCCAGAATCCAGTCCACTCGCGCCCCTGCCGTCCCTTTCGACGTCTCGACCTCACGGACGAGCACTCTGAGCGCCTCACGGAGGGTCGTTCCGGGCGGAGCGAACTGGTGATTGCCCGATACGATGATGACTTCGAGCTCCGAGGGAGTGGGGCCCGACGATCCATCGCCGGAGCAGTGGGTCGTGAGCGAAAGAAGGACCCACGGACAGAGGAAGACCAGAGCGCGAAGCCCGGCCCGGCAGAAGGGGGTTGGAACCATGCAGGCTGCTACCCCTTTCGGCAGGTGTTGCTCCGCAGGGCCAGCCTCTGCCGAGGTGGACGCTTCATCCCCCCCGGCGGAGCTCCAGAAGCTCCACGATGGGGTTCCCCGTCAGTGCCGCAGCCGCTGTCCGGATGCGGCCTACCACGGTGATTCTCTCCAGAGGGGTGAGCCCCGAGACTTCGGACATGCGCTCGGGAGGAACCGCCACGTAGACGAAGCCGGTGGAACCGCTCGCCGGCCGAGTGAGCAGGAAAGGCTCACCCTCGTAGAAGTCCACCCTCACGCGCTCCGCCCGCTCGAGGGAGATGTACTGCAGATCCCAGGTCACGACCCTCCCCTGATACTCCCTCGGATCTCCGGTCAACTCCTCCGGCGACAGCTCCAATGTTTCGATATCGCCGGATTCCGGCTCCAGCTCGCCCGGGGGAGCCCAGACCCATCCGTCCATCTGCACCCGAGCCCAGTTTCCTTGACGCGCCACCACCCGAAGCTGGGCCCCAGGACGTGTGTGGGCCACGGTGTCGCCGTCCGGGCCCGTGAGAATGGCGGACCCGCTTGCTCCACCGGCGAGCCAGCGCTCGGGGGCGGCGTCCCGACCGGTTTCCGGCGCCTCCGCGTCCGAGAGTTCCACCGAGGGCCCCCAGATCCACAACGCCCGTTGGACGCGGATCCAGCCAGTGACACGGTCCAGCTCGCGGAACAGCGTTCCCCTAAGGAGTCGAGCCACGACCCTTCCGGACGGTGATTCCCGGAGATTCTCCCCTTCCTCCGCGGAGACCACGAGATCGAAGCCCATCCGATCGGTCCTTTGAAGCGATCGGGTCCACATCCAGCCTTCCAGCGTTACCTCCACCCATTGTCCCCGCGTCCCACTGGACCTCAGCGTTGCCCCTGCCGTGACAACCCCGAGGCGAGTGCCGTTCGGTTCGGCCCTCAGGTTCTCGTCGACCCGGGCGGTCACGCTCTGGCCTGTCCCGTCTGATGCAGAGCCGAGCAGCAACACCACCGCTGCAGCCGCACGGATCGGGTCTCGCCACAGAATCATCGAGCCTCCCGTCGCGGGGAATGGAACGTATCTGCCCCGTCCCCGAGTATTGTGACCGGTGTGGATCGTCTTCAGGGCGCAATCTGTCCGAGCCCGAATGGGTCGTCAATCCGTGCGTCGACGCCTTGCCGCAGGAGAGAGGAGCGGAATAGGTTGCGGCCGGCGGCGCATTCGACGCGGCTCAAATGTCCGCTCCGCGATCCCGAGGTACTGTCTCTTGAACCGAGCCCCATGAAGACCCTCTTCTACGTCCTCACCACCCTCATCGTGATGGGTTCCGGCACGGGATCACAGCTCGTCGGCCAGTCCATCCCGTCTCCGTATCGCTTCATCGAGACCTCGCAGGAGGGAGGAGCTTTCCTGGGGTATTTCAGCCCCGGCCGGGGCCAGTTCGAATTCGGGCCCGGTCCGGGACCGGTGCTGGGAGGGCGGTACGCCATCGAGGTCGGCGGTCCGTTCTCGCTGGAGGGCGTGGCCTCGTTCTTCCCCACCACCCGCTACGTGATCGAGCCGGGCAGGGTGGAAGGGGACCGCATCGTGGGCGAGGCCGACGCGCGAATCGTGATGATCGACGGTCGACTCAACTTCAGCCCCCTGGGCCGCAGGCTGTGGAACGGCCTCGGCGCCTACCTGCTGGCCGGTGGAGGAATCGCCTTCGACATCGCAGGGGACCAACCGGAGGACGAGCAGCTTCTTGGGGATGACCGATTCGACTTCGGGAATTCGTTCACGGGCCTGCTCGGCGCAGGAGCGCGGTGGCTCCCTTCCGATCGTCTGGCGTTTCGAATCGATGGGTACCTCGGCCTTTGGAAGATCGACACCCCCGATGGGTACTTCGTGGCAGATCGGGAGCTGGGTTCGGTCCCCGAAGACCAGTGGGTGTCCGGGCCGGCTGTCACCCTCGGGGCCGCCCTTCGCTTCTGAGCGCCCATGACCTCGTTCGAATCCAGGGCTGCGGACTGGCTTTCATTCGAGGACGCCCTGTCTCGCATCATGGCCGTTGCCCGGCCACTGCCCAGCGAACGAGTCGAGCTCCTCGACGCCCTCGGCATGGCCCTCGCCGCGGATGTCACCAGCAATGTCGACCTGCCTCCCTGGGACAACAGCGCAATGGACGGATACGCCGTCCGAGGGGAGGATGTGTCTGGGGCCACGCCGGAAGCTCCAAAGGTTCTGAGGGTCCAGGGGGTCGTGCTCTCGGGGACGCACCAGGCGCCAGCCATCGGACCCGGTGACGCGGTCCGAATCATGACCGGCGCTCCGGTCCCCTCCGGTGCCGATTCCGTGATCCGCGTGGAAGACACGGACCGGGAGGAGACTTCCGGACAGGTCCGAATCTTCTCGGACCGGGACGCAAACTGGAACGTGAGACCCCGCAGCCAGGACCTTCGCAGGGGAGAGCTGGCGATTCCCAGAGGTGCCTCGCTCTCGCCCGGATACCTGTCGGTGTTGTCGGCCTTCGGACTTACCCATGTGGAGGTTCACCGAAAGCCCGTTGTGGCCATCGTGACGTCCGGGGACGAGCTCGTGGGGCCCGAGGATTACGCGAAGGCGGCGGCCGGTCAGGCCATTCCCGACACCAACCGCACAGCGCTGGTCGGTCTCGTCCTGGCAGCCGGATGCAGGCCTCGCTTTCTGGGTATCGCCCGCGACACCGTGTCCAGCGTTCGCTCGCACCTCGTCTCGGGTCTGAAAGACGATGTCCTCATCACCGTGGGCGGAGCCTCCATGGGTGAAGCGGATCTCTTCAAGCGAGTCCTGGACGAGCTCGGATATCAGCCCGAGTTCTGGAGAGTCCGAATGAGACCCGGTACGCCCTTCGGGTTCGGCCTCCTCCCGCGCACCGCATCCCCTCGCCCACTTCCCGTATTCGGTCTGCCCGGCAACCCCGCCTCGGCATTCGTTACTTTCGAGATGTTCGTGCGCCCGTTCCTGCTTCGGCTCGCGGGTCACCGAAAGATCCACCGCCTGTTGCTGCGAGCGATCGCAGACGAGCCCCTGCGGTCCAAGCCTGTGGACATGCACCTCCTGCGGGTTCGCTTGGAGCTGCGGGAGGGGCGCTGGCACGCACGCTCGACCGGTCCCCAGGGGTCCGGTCTGATCCAATCCCTGGGGAAGGCGGATGGCCTGGCGATTCTCCCGGATGGTGTCGGGGTCATCCAGGAGGGTGGAGCCGTCGACGTAATCGTCGTACGCGAGGGACCGGGCTGGCTGGACGACCCGGGGTTCGGCCACCATGAACGTTGAGGACAGCCCTCCACTGACATCTCGCTCCACACTCCGGGGTGACGTCAGGTGCTCGCGCCGAGCCCGCAGAGGCGCCGCCTCGAGGCGGCCCGATGAACCGACCGTCCGCACTTGGACCCGCTCGGCCCGCGCGCTCCTCCTCGCCCTGCCGATCGCCATGACCTGGACCTGTACGATCCCTCACTGGCCGGTGTCGGGCCCGGTGACCTCCCCGTTCGGCGTGCGTACCGGCGGATGGTTCCTTGAAGTCCACAGAGGTGTGGACATCTCGGTGCCCGAAGGAACCGCGGTGCGGGCCATGGCTCCCGGACGCGTCCGATTCGCAGGAACCATGTCCGGGTATGGGAAGGTCGTCTGGATCGACCATGACGACGATCTCCGGACCGTGTACGCACACCTCTCGGAGATCCGGGCGGTAGAGGGAGAGACGGTTGGCGGGGATGACGTGATCGGCCTGAGTGGAAGCTCAGGGGGCGCCACCGGCCCCCATCTCCACTTCGAGATCTGGAGGCGGGGCCGGGAGGTGGACCCCGTGCTCTTCCTGGGCGGCACTCCGCGGACGGGGTAGCGGAGGGAGCGGCCGCAGGTCCTGTCGGGTCAGTTCTGGCTTCGGAGGGCGGCGATTTCCTCCGCGAGTCGAGGGAGGACCTCGAAGACGTCACCCACGATGCCGTAATCCGCCACACCGAAGATTGGAGCATCCGCGTCCTTGTTTACCGCGACGATCGTTCCCGCCGTCCGCATGCCCGCGAGATGCTGGATCGCCCCGGAGATCCCCATGGCGAAATAGAGCTTCGGGGAGACCGTCTTTCCGGTCTGGCCCACCTGTTCCGCATGCGGTCGCCAGCCCGCGTCCACGACGGCTCTAGAGGCCCCGATGGCGGTACCGGGACCCAGGGCATCCCGTAGCGCTTCCAGCAGATGCCAGTTCTCAGGCCCCTTCATTCCCCGACCACCGGAAACGATGACGGTGGCCTCGGCCACGTCCAGGCTCCCACCTCCCGCTTCCTTGAACTCCACGAACCGGCCCCCCCGGCCTTGGGCATCCACGTCCGGAGTGTAGCCATCCAACGCGCCCGCAGAGGGAGCTTCCCGGGGCTGGAAGCTGTTCGGTCGAATCGAAACCACGGCAGGTGACGCGTTCACGGCCACTCGGGCCAGGGCCTTACCCGCGTAGATCGGCCGGATTACCGTCAGGGCCCCGTCCTTCCACTCGAATGCCGTGGCGTCCCCCACAAGCGGAACATCGAGGAGAGCCGCCACCCTGGGAGCGAGATCCTTTCCCTGAGCCGTCGCCGGGAAGAGGACCACTCCGTACGATCCGTCCCTCACGGCCTCGGCCGCGACTCGGGCGAAGGTCTCCGGCGTGTAGCGGCCGAGCGCGTCGTGCTCGGCGACCCGAATGCGTGCAGCTCCATTCGCCCCGAGCCCGGCAACCGACTCGGCGAGCCCGGGGGCACCGATCACCAGAGCGTGGACCTCTCCACCCAGGTCCTGTGCCAGCGACGTGGCCGCCGTCACCACCTCGCTCGCCACGCCGCGCAGCCTTCCCTCCCGCTGCTCCACGAAGGCCAGGATATCAGGCATCGAATCTTCTCCCTTGGTACCGTTGGAAGTTGAAAGCTGGTGCGCGGAACTGCAGGCCCCGGGGTCAGAGCACCTTGGCCTCTTCTCGCAGGAGCTTCACCAGCCCGGGGACCGCATCGGGACCTTCCCCCACAACCCGCCCGGGGGGGCGACCGGGCGGGTAGTCCAGCCCGACCACGCTCAATCGGGATTCCGGCAACGACGCGTCCTTCTCATCGATGGGCTTCCGCTTCGCCGCCATGATCCCCTTCAAGGAAGCGTAGCGAGGCTCATACTTGCCCTTCGTGATGGTAACAAGCGCGGGAAGATCGAGCTCCACGATCTCCGTACCTCCCTCGACCTCGCGGTGACACCTGATCGAGCCTTCGCCGACCGTGAACTCGGACACGGCCGTGGCGCAAGGCCGTCCAAGAAGGGTAGCGAGCATTGGCCCCACCTGCTGCTGGTCATCGTCCGCAGCCTTCATCCCCAGGAGGACGAGTGGCGCATCGGCGCCCTCGAGCTCCGCAGCCAGTGCGCGAGCCGTCGCCAGTCCATCCATCGTTACCTCGCCCTTGAGGAGCACCGCTCGATCGGCCCCCATGGCAAGGCCCGCACGAAGAGTCTCCGCTGACGAAAGGTCGCCCAGCGTCAGGAGCATGACCTCCCCTTTGCCGC
>JBDHKE010000320.1:0-2305 GCA_039586555.1 Gemmatimonadota bacterium
TTTCCTCGGAGATCGGAGTTCCTGCTGGCCACGGTTCGCCTGGCTCTGGACGCCCAACGTCATGAATGCTCGGTGTACGCGGTGAACGGACATGTCTTTGCCCTGGTCACGCGTCCTGCCATCGGCCGCTCTGCCGGCTCCGAAGTGGTGATCGAGTCGGTGGCGCTCGGGGACGACCCCCTGAAGGCGCAAGCGGGGGGCGGTGTGAGCGGAGTGCCCCACCGGTTGCTCCCGGCGAGCTACCTTCGCCACCTGGAGGAGGGAGGCCCGATGAGGGTTGGTGATTGGGCGGTGCTGCCTCCGACGGAAGCCTACCTGGTGGCCGAAGCGGAGGGGGACCGGGTCGTGGTGGCGGCGGCAGAGCACGGCCGGATCTTGCTGGCCAGTGCCGGAGGGCGGGAGGACAGCCCCGAGCGTTTCTTCGTCGTGGATCCCGGGGAGGCTCCTGAAGCACTCGAGGCCCCAAGCTTCGTGGAAGCGCTCTTAGAGCGCGGGGGAAGTGACCCTGGGGGGAGCTCGTGAACGAGGCCGCCTACCTCCGTACTACCTCCAGCAGCAAGCGACCCACCTGCCAGTTCTCCAGAAAGCCACCGAACCGCTCCGCTCCCGGGCCCGACGCGAAGAGGGGGATGAGCTCCGCCGTGTGACCGCCCGTCGTGTACTGCGCCATCAGCCTCAGAGAGTCCCGACCCCTGGCGTCGGCTCGCAGCTCGCCGGAGAGCCTGACGATGGATTGGCGGAGGCTGTCCAGCTCGGCCTGGCGCTCTTCTTCGAGGAGATCCCTGGAATCCGCCAGCGTCGCGAAGGTCTCCCGGAGGACGTCGGCCCCCTCCGTCAGCACCGAGCTTTCACGCCCCAACTGCACCGCCAACCCTCCCGCCTCGTGGTCACCCACCACCACGATCAGCGTCTCGGGGTGTCTGCGCTGATAGTCCATAGCCACCCCGATCGTCCGGTCGAAGTCCATCATCTCCAGCGTCATCGCGGAGAGCGGCTCCCCGGCCAGCCAGTCCGGCTGGGACGCTTCCACCATCAGGAAGAACCCGTCGGGATCATGGTCCAGGACCTGGAGGGCCGCCCGGGTCATCTCCGGGAGAGTGGGGGTGCGGGTGGCGGCGGACGGCATCCCGTCTTCCGCGAAAAGACCGACGACTCGCCGCGGCGAACCGGCCTCCAGCTCTCGGAGCTCTTCTGCCGTGGAAACGAAGGCGGCCTGCTCGCGAATCCGCTCGATCAGATCGACAGAGTCCGGTCGAACGGTGCCCTCGAACCAGCGACGGCCTCCGCCCAGAAAGACGTCCAGCTCTTTTTCCACCATTTGCCTGGCGATCTCGAACTGGTCCCACCTCAACGGCACGTGAGCGGCGAAGGCAGCCGGTGTGGCGTGGGTGATGCCGGAGGTGGCCACGAGCCCGGTAGCCATGCCCCGCTCCTGGGCCTCTTCCAGCACCGTGGGAAGGGGAATGGTATCTGGGCCGACGCCGATGGCTCCCGTGTAGGTCCGCGTCCCCGTGGCGTAGGCGGTAGCGGCGGCACCGCTGTCGGTGACATCGGAGTTCGAGGCCCGAGTGTCCACGAGACCCATCACCCGGAAACTCTTGAAACGGGCGTCATCGGCGGCGAAGGCCACGGTCGTCCAGTGACCGGCGCCCACGCCGTCGCCGATGAGCAGGATCACGCGTGTGGGGACGGTCTGCCCCGCCAGGGTGTGGGCCAGGGCAGCGAGGAAGGCAAGGGCGAGGAAGAGGGTCGCGGGCATGGGGGATCGCGTCGGGTCCATGAGGGAACATCCCAGGTCGTGTGGGTGCGGTAGTCACTCACAATCACGGGTGAGGCCTTGCTCCGGGTATGAACGCCCGATCTCGACCCACTGTCAACCAGACGGAGCGGGACTCCCTCATGGCCCGGCTAGCCCGCGGCGAGACTCCCGGCCCGTTGGACCACTAGGCCTTGCGCAAAGGCAGGAGGCCGGAGAGGGGCCTCCGGGCTCTGCGAGCACGATCCTCATCGGTGCTCGGGCTGGCAGGCCACGCGTCCTGGAGAGGATGAGCCGCAGCCCCTAGCTTTGGTCTCGGGAAATGAAAGGGGTCGAGGCTCGGCCAGGCGCCGGGGATTCGAAGTGGGTCAGCCGCCCGCTGCAGACTTTGGCGGGACGCGCTGTATCGAGAGCGGGAATCGGACGGGAGGAGGACCTCGCCGCCTCACATGGATCGATCGGAAACGTTTTCTGTGATCCGGCTCGTTGTGGCCGTCCTCGCGCTGGCGGTGGCCGGGACCGGAGCCCAGCTGGGTGAGCCAACCCTCG
>JBDHKE010000321.1:0-2305 GCA_039586555.1 Gemmatimonadota bacterium
GACTACCACGTAAACAACTCCAACGTGGTACACCTTCCGCCGCTTCAGTTCAGCTAGCCTGGATTCCCACGGCACGGAACAGCAGGGGATTGACCTAACGCGGAACCCCCTGTCGGGCGGCGTCAGGACGGGTACCGGCTGGCTCGGGGAGCCCACCGGGGCTCGACAAGGTTAGGTGCTCGCTGGACCCCACGGCAAGCTATCCGAAGCGGAGATGCAGGCGCCGGCCCCCCCACCAGGGCACGGACGGGGTCCGGTCGGAAAAGCCGGCTGCGAGGAGCAGGGGGTTGTGGGCCCGCTTCTGGAAGCGGACGACGACCTCTTGCTCGGTCAGGCTGACGTGGCCCACGGCATCGACCAGGTCGCGGAAGATGCGGCTGGACCTGGCGCTCCGATACCCGTTACCGATCTGGGCGGCGAGCAAGCGGTAGAGGCTGCTGGCCATCAGGGTGAGCTGGAGGTCGCAGTTGACCTTCATGGCCACCGCCGAGGATAGGGCGTCCATGTGGAAGAAGTTGATGCCGTCGGCAATCCCGTTCTCAATGACCATACGCTGGGCGTAGCGGCCGACGAGCTTGGCCGCGGAGCGCCGCATCTGGTTGGTCAACAGAAAGGTGGGTTGCTCGTGGCCCAGGTCGGCGACCACGAGCTGACGGCAGGGGCCCTCGTAGTGGCCGAGCTGGACCCGTTGGTCCAGGATCCGGGGACGGCGGTACGCCCGGGGAACGCGCTCAAGCTCGGTCCGGCGCCAGGCGGACAGAGGCTGGCGCGCCACTTCCACGAGCATCTTCTGGGAGCGCCGCCGCAGGGTGATGAAGTCGATACCCAGCTTGTTGAGCCGGTTCAGGTTCCGGTAGGTGGTGAGCTTGGAGTCGAAGACCAGCTCCTCGGGATAGTGCCCGGTGCGCTCCTTCCAATACTCAACGAAACGCAGGATCTCATCGTCACGGTCTTCCCGGCGGATCTCGCCGTGGGCGTAGCAGAACACCCGAGTGTCGGCGTCCTGGGCCAGGAAAGCCAGAAGGCCCTTCTGCGACCGGCTTCGCTTGGACACGTAGTGCTTCTGGACCAGCGCGTCCTCCCCGTGGAAGGGGATGGTGTGGAAGTCCAGGTCGAAGGAGGTCCCCCACTCGAGCCCCAGACGCGTGACGGCCTCGAACCACCCGGCCATGACCTTGGGATACGACCTGGGATCGATGCGACAGCTGTACTCGGTCAGGAAGGCTCGCTTGGGCGTCACGTTCAGCCCCGTGAACAGGGCCAGCCCCTCGTCGAAGACGTAGCTCATGACGTGGCTGTGGCGAGCATTACCGAAGAGCTTCAGGCCCAGCAGCGAGCGCATGGCGTGGGCCGCCGGGACCATGGCCGAGCGGGGGAAGCCCGCCCGGACCAGCAGCTCCTCGAAGGGGATCTCCACCAGGTAGGGCACAAACAAAAACAGCCCTCCGAACTTGGTGCGGAACTCCCGGTCGCTCAGATCCAGCTTGCGCACGTCGGCAACCTCGGCCGCTTCGGGACGGACCCGGGCCGGACGCTCCTCGTCGCGCCGTCGGGGAAGCCGGGCGAAGCCCTCCTCCTGGAGAACGGCGGCGATGCTCGAGGGGCTGCGTTGGATGCCTTCCTCCTCGAGAGCCTCCTGGATGTCGTAGATCGAGAGGTTCTGCTTGCGGAGCGCGATCATCTTCTGGTGCACGGGATCGGCAGCCTCCGACGGCTGCCGCCCTGTCCGCGTTGGGCAGAAGAACTCCCGACCGGGGTTCTTGCGGAACAGGTGGCAGAGCACCCGGAAGCTGCCCGGCGTGTAACCGAAGCGTCGGGCCACGTCGGCGGAGGGTTGTCCCTCGACGAAGTACGCCCTCAGGGCCTCGTACTGGCGGTGGGTGGCGTTCTTGGGCTCGAGGAAGGCTCGGGCCTCTGGCGTTAGGTCATCGTGTGGACCTTTATCCATAGCGCCACATTATCTAGTTACCATCCGATTGTCAAGACACAAGATATTGTAGTCCGCTGATGGTTCTAGAAACCGGGGATTATGGAGGCAGCGCGGGCCCATGGTCGGATGGTGCGACGCCATCGGGACGATGTGGCGATAGGACGTACCCTACATCACCGCCCTAGCGATGTACCAGCAGATGTGGTGATCTGAAACGAGTTACAGCCTGGAGGCGTTAACAGAAGTCAGGACTGATGCGCTGCGTGGAAATCCAGGCTAGGGGTTTTTCTCTGGGCTTGTGGAGGGACCCAACAACAGCCCGCCCACCTGATTCTCACAAACGCCGATGTGTACACGCTGGAAGAGGACCAGCCG
>JBDHKE010000029.1:0-34138 GCA_039586555.1 Gemmatimonadota bacterium
GAGAGAGGAGCTGATGGAAAAGAGCGAAGGACTCCTGGGCCGGATCACGCGCAACGGTCCGCTCGCTGTGAGGATGGCACTCGAGTCGGTCCATCGGGCGCTCGACACCTCCTCCTTCGACGCTCACCTCTTCGAGTCATCGCTCTTCGGTCTGTTGGCGTCTACGGAGGACATGAAGGAAGGATTGAGCGCGTTTCTGGAGAAGCGAAAGCCCACCTTCAGGGGGACCTGAGCTCGGGGCTCCGGTTGCCGGAGCATGCCTCTTCGGTGACTCCAGGGACGGCCGGAAGATCCGGTCTGTTTCGCCCGATTCGCTGCGGCTCTCGGCGGAGTCGATCGAGGCCCTCTAAGTCGTTATTGCACAATTCTTTCAAAGACCTTGTCACGGGGTAGCGACGCACCCGAGAAACGGGTAGATTGCTTCATGTTGAAAGGGCGATTCAGAGGGCCTCTGCCGTGTACCTGAGGGGGCTCTCGCTCCAGCACTTTCGGAACCTGGGAGTGCAGGAGTTGACGTTCCCGCCCGAGGGCGTTGCCATCGTCGGAGAAAACGCCCACGGGAAGACGAATCTCCTGGAGGCCATCTACTATCTGGAGATCTTCCGGTCCTTTCGCGGTGCCCGAGATGATCAGTTGGTGGCCTTCGACCTGCCCCTCTTTCGTGTCGCGTGCGAGCTTTCGGCTGATGACTCCAGCGACCCTGTGGGGGTGGGGGCCGCTTTCCAGAAGCAGGGTAGGAGGAAGAAGGTCACGCTCAACGGCGCGGAGCCTCCAAGACTGGGCGACGCGCTGGGCAGGGCGGGAGTGGTTATCTTCTCCCCATCGGACGTGGCCATCGTCAGTGAGGGCCCGGGCGCCCGCAGGAGGTTTCTGGATATTGTCCTGTCTCTGAACTCGCGGGGTTACCTCAGGGCTCTTCAGCAGTTCCGGCACATATTGTCCCAGCGGAATGCGGCGCTCCGGGAGGAAGCGCCGAGCGTGGTGGTGCATGCCTGGGACGAGGGACTGATCCGTGCCGGCACAGAGGTGATCCGGGCTCGACGGGGTTGGATTCTCGATCGCGGCGACGCGTTCGTCCGGTACTACCGGAGGATCTCGGGCGGTGCGGATGCCTCGCTCGCGTACGTGCCGGGCCTCTCGTTGGACGGGAGTGTGTCGGAGGAGGACATCACGGCGGCCTTCCACGCGGCGATGGGCCGGACTGCCGAACGCGAGCGCCGGCTGGGAACCACCCTCGTGGGGCCACATAGGGATGACATGCTGGTGTCTCTCGAGGGGGAGGAGAGACATCTGGAAGTCCGGGAATATGGCTCAGGCGGGCAGCGTCGGACTGCAGCGCTCGCGCTGCGGCTGACGGAGGCCGCGACGATCCGGGAAGAGAGAGCCACCGAGCCCATCGTACTCATGGACGACGTCTTCGCGGAGCTTGATGCCGGACGTTCGGAGAGGGTGCTGGAGCTCATCGAGGAGGAGGAGACGGGACAGGTGATTCTCACCGCCCCGAAAGTGAGTGATGTGCGGATCCGCAGTGACACGCTTGCCCGCTGGCGCATCTGCGAGGGGACGGTGCTCGCGTGATCCATGAGTCAAGCGGCGATGGGAGCAGCGGCGATCGCCCGAGGCGATCCGCTCGGAACCGATCCAAGAGGAGATCCCCCGAGCGCAGTGGCGGGGGTCCAACCCGGGTGAGAGAGATCCTGGACGACGTGTTCGAGCAGGCAGGCATCCGGCAACAGATCTCGCGGGTCGGGGTTCTCTCGGAGTGGAATGCCGTGGTGGGGGACCGCATCGCCGGCGTGACTCGCCCGCGATCCGTTTCCGGATCGACCTTGGTCGTGGAAGTGCGGTCGAGCGCCTGGCTGATGGAGCTGAACCTGATGAGGCACGAGATACTGCGGCGCCTCAATGCCGGGCGTGAAGAAGACAGGATCGACAGGCTCATCCTGGTGCTGGCGGAGAGTCAAGACGGAGTGAAAGGGCCCACCTGATCGGGCCACGGTGTGAGTAACAGGCGCGTCGAAACGAGAAGATAACGGACGTTGGACGAGGGAGCAGATGACTAAAAGGGGCAAGAAGGCCTCCGGATACACGGCGGGTCAGATCCAGGTACTGAAGGGACTTGAGGCCGTTCGCAAGCGGCCGGGAATGTACATCGGCTCCACGTCGGCTCGGGGTCTTCACCATCTGGTCTACGAGGTCGTGGACAACGCCATCGACGAGGCGATGGCGGGGTTCTGCAGCGAAGTCGACGTGACCATACACTCCGACGATTCGGTGACCGTCATCGACGACGGACGAGGCATCCCGGTGGATATCCATCCCACCGAGAAAGTGCCGGGAGTGGAGCTGGCCATGACCACCCTGCACGCAGGTGGGAAGTTCGACAAGTCCAGCTACAAAGTCTCCGGGGGGCTGCATGGTGTGGGGGTGAGCGTGGTGAACGCCCTGTCAGAGTGGTTGGAGGTGGAGATCAAGAGGGGCGGCAAGAAGTACAGCCAACGCTATGCCCGCGGTCTCAGGGAGACCGATCTGCGGGTTCTCGGCCCGGCGAAGGGCACTGGCACGACTGTAACCTTCAAGCCGGATCCTCAGATCTTCACCGAGCTCGAGTACCACTTCGACACGATCGCCGCCCGGCTCCAGGAGCTGGCGTTTCTCAACAAGGGTCTGAAGATCTCTTTGAGAGATGAGCGCGGTGACGGGGACGAGCCTCGCCACGTGATCTTCTATGACGAGGGTGGACTGGCCTCGTTTGTGGCCTTTCTCAGAGGTCGCCGTCAGCCGATCCACGACAAGGTCCTGTACTTCGAGACGAGCCGAGAGGAGGCGGAGATCGAGCTGGCTCTCCAGTATGACGAGGGCTTCTCCGAGAACACCCACACATTCGTGAACAACATCAACACCCACGAAGGTGGGACGCACCTGACTGGTCTGAAGGCGGCTCTGACCCGCACCATCAACGACTACGCCAGGAAGAACAAGCTCTTCAAAAAGGCCGAGGAGAGCCTCTCGGGCGACGACGTGCGGGAGGGGCTGACGTGCGTGCTCAGCGTCAAGGTCAAGGAACCTCAGTTCGAGGGACAAACCAAGACCAAGCTTGGAAACTCGGAAGTGCGCGGCGCGGTGGAAGCCGCTGTGAACGAGAATCTGAGCATCTTCCTAGAAGAGAACCCGCGAGCGGCTAAGGGCATCATCGAGAAGTCGCTGCAGGCGGCCCGGGCTCGGGAAGCGGCCCGCAAGGCTCGGGACCTGGCAAGAAAGAAGAGCGCCCTCGAGAGCGGAGTGCTCCCGGGCAAGCTGGCCGATTGCTCGCTCTCGGACCCGTCCCTCACAGAGATCTACCTCGTGGAGGGGGATTCGGCCGGTGGGTCGGCCAAGCAGGGGCGGGACCGCTCCTACCAGGCGATTCTTCCCCTCAAAGGCAAGATCCTGAACGTCGAAAAGGCCCGGATCGACAAGATCCTGTCGAACGAGGAGATTCGGGCCATCATCACGGCCATCGGGACCGGGATTCGGGACGAGTTCGCTCTGGAAAGCGCCAGGTATCACAAGATCATCATCATGACGGATGCGGACGTGGACGGAGCTCATATCCGCACGCTCCTTCTGACCTTCTTCTTCCGCCAGATGAGGGAGCTCATCGAAGCGGGCTACGTTTACATCGCACAACCACCCCTCTACCGGATTCAGAAGGGAAAGCAGGAATACTACGCGTACAGCGAACAGGAGAGGGAGGCGTACGTCCGGCGGCTCACCAATGGGAAGGAAGGAGAGGCAAGGGGGGTCAATATCCAGCGCTACAAGGGGCTCGGAGAGATGAACCCGGAGCAGCTATGGAAGACCACGATGGACCCGGAGACCCGGACCATTCTGCGGGTGGACATCGAAGATGGCGTGACGGCCTCCCGGTTGTTCGACGAGTTGATGGGTGACGACGTGGAGCCGCGCCGACGCTTCATCGAGCAGAACGCCAGGTTCGTCAAGAATCTGGATATCTGAACAACCCGGTCTTCTCGCTCCGCACCGGGTGCGCGTTTGGGCGCACCTGGGAGAAGATCGAATCATGTGCGGGGCTCCGGCCTGGTGAGGATGCTGCTGTTTCCAACAGTAGACGAGGGGGAAGGCCGTCGTGGTTGTGTCAATCCCGGAGCTCGATCGGCTGAGCTGTTACTAGCTCTCGATAGCTCCGGTACCCGCCCTGAGCCTGAGCCGACAGGAGACTCGCCACCGTCTGCAGCAGCTGTGTGCTGACGTGCCCGGGCTCGGCCTGGGGATGCGGAGCCCGAAAGCCTCTACCGAAGTAGCTCCGGATGATCACTCCGTTCCGGGAAAGAGGAAGGCCCGCCAGGTTCTCCGCGAACCGGCCGAAGCTGCCGGCGCCGAAGAGGTAGAACTCGACGTTGGAGGTGTAGATGGCGGACACCTCCACATCCAGCTCCCGGAGCGCGCGACCGATTTCGGCCAGGGTGTGAGTCCCGGCCAGGTCCCCGACCACGGGGACGATCCGGTTCTCGGCGTGAAGACCCTTTACGGACTGGAAGGCCTCCTCGGTAGCCAGGTAGCTGACCCGTCGACCCTCCAGGTCGGTCTCGAGCAGCAGTTGCCGGAGAGTGGGATAGAAGAAACGGGGTGGGCGCCCGTGGCTGGTGAAACGGAGGTCGAGGCCCTCCCGGATGAACGTCCTGTGAAAGCGATGGATCGTCCGGAAGTCGTCCTCACTCAGAGGCACGCCGAACGAACGGATCCGTTCGCTCAAGGACGCCATCAGACTATCGACACCACTCCAACTGGGCCCTTGGCTGTCGACGAGCTCCAGCAGTTCCTCGAGGGGTCGACGGGACCAGTTGGGGAGATCAGTGGGGGTGGGGCGACCCGTGAGGAGGGCGAGGTAGTGAAGTCGGTTCGTTGCCTCGGCGAAGAGGGCCTTGAACAGAAGGTGCTGGAGGAGGTTGTCTCGACGAATGTCGACGATGAAGGCGATGCGGGGCTGGATCTGAGCGATGTACGAGTAGTTCTGATCCGGTCCGACGCCGAGGTAGGCCCCTCCCCGGACGCCCAGCCGCTGAAGAGCTCCAACCACGTGCAGGTACGAGCTCTCGTTGGAAATGAGGTTGTCGGTGTCGAAGAACCCTTCCGGCTCTGAGAGTCGAGCGATCCAGGCCAGGAAGAGCGTGTCCGAAGTTGGTGGGGCGGCGGTGGGTCCGTCTCCCCCTCCGTGCGACAGGGATGTGAGTGGCGAAGGAAGGATCGAGGAGCGCGCAGTGGGGTCGTCCACCCCCGCTAGGCTAGGGAGGGAACGGGCGCCGCCGAAGTGTGCCCCCGACTCATCCGGTGCCTGGACTCCGCAAGACAACGGGGTCAGAAACAGGATGAACAGGGCAAGGAGCGACAGGGCCCGCTGGACCGTACGCTGGGACATGCGCCTTGCCGAGGATTGGTCCTCGGTTACTCGAGGGCAGTTGGAGATCATGGCCCAGTGATACTTGGGGGAGAATGATCGGGATCCGGCACTGATTCGCAGGCGCGCCCCGTACTCGTGCTGGACGCAGTTTCCAGCACAGGTCCGCGGACCCTGGCTGTCCTGCTGGCGGAGGCCCATTCTGGGGCTGCGCGGGCGCGTGCAGTTCCCGAAAGGCAACCATGAGGACACTGGACCGAAGTGAACCGGCCAGAGGACGCGTTCCCATATACGTCTGGACGTTCCTCGCCCTGGTGGTTGGAATCCTCTCTGGGGGCGCGTATCCGGAGGGGTTGGAGCCGGTGGCCACGGGGACGGCGTGGTTCATCCGGATCATCGTGGCCGTTGTCCCGTTTCTCATCTTCGTCGCCCTCAGCCCGGCCATCGCGACTCTGGCGAGGAGAGGGCTGGCTGGTCGGTTCGCGGGCTCCGTGATCCTGTGGTACGTCCTGAGCTCTACGGCGGCGGGCCTCTTCGGGGTTGTGGTGTCGTCCCTGGTCTTTCGGGTTCCCTTCTCGACGGGAGCCGTAGACGGGTGGTCGGAGGCGGCGACCATGATCCGGGCGTTCGGCGAGCAGGGGGGCGCTTCGTTGCCCCTTCTGGCGATCGTCACTGCCACGGCCACGGGAATCGCCGGCGCTTGGATCGATCCCCTCTACCGCGCTCTCGCTCGGATCGAACGGGGGATTGCGTCGGCCGGCGGTCACCTGGGATACGCGATGATCCCCCTCATTCTCGCCTTCGGCATCACGCTCGGGGTCAGATTCGGGGCGAGTGTGGGCATTGCCCACTACGCGACGATGACACTCTTCACGGCCCTCCTCTGCGCGTCCTGGTGGGCCGTGTACGTCTTCGTGATCCTTCGCTTGATCGCCCAGCGCCGCGTGAAGAGAATCCTCACGGAGTACTACCTGCCCACGGCGATCTTCGCCGCGGGCACCTGCTCGTCCCTGGCCACCCTTCCGGTGAACCTCGCGAACGTGAAGAAGGTCGGCGTGCGGGACGAGGTGGCGGACTTCGTCATTCCCTTCGGTGCCGTGGCGAATCTGGACGCGAGCGCGCTGGCGTATGTGGCCTACGCTCCGTTTGTGCTTTCGTTCGTGTTTGGGATGGAAGTGAGCTGGACGATCCTGATCATTGCCTGGCCGGCGGTGGTGCTGTTCACGATCGCGGCCCCGGGGCTACCCGCGGGCATGGGGACCGCTCTGTGGAGCTCCGCGCTCTTCGCTTCGATGCTCGGTCTCGAGGATCCGGTCCGCAGCCAGTTCATCGCCACTTGGCTCGCCCTGGCCGGCGGGCTGCCGGACATGTTCCGAACCGCCACCAACTGCACGGGCGACGGCTTCACCGCCATTCTGTTCGACAGCGTGTTTGGTCGCCTCTTCGAGAGGCCGGATGAAGGCTGACGGGTGAGGCCCGGGGAAGAGGTGAGGCCCCTGGACGGAAGGGTCAGGTCTTCCGGGTTATGGCTACGTGCTCCTCGCCGTCGACTTCGAAGACGACGAGGCGATTCGTGCTCTGACAGAGTGGACAGAACGCGTGGTGCTCGTCCAGAATCTCGAGCTCGGCGGTCTGGCCGCACGCATCACAAAGGCCGGTGATGGTCTCCCATTCCTCACGCTCGCCGCTGCGAGCCAGTCGAACGCCCAGCACGATGGAGGGGACTCCGAAGCGGGGGCAGAGGCCATCGGGGCACTCCTGACCGAAATCGAGGCAAACCACCTGGGGGTGATCGTTCAGATTGGCATGGCCTCGAAACTTGGGAGCAGAGGTCACGGCGAAGCGGACTTCCTTCTTGCACGCCGGACAATAGGTCTTCTGGGTGGACATGCTGGCTTCCTCCGCTGCTCACACCTCAGTGGAGTTCAGACCCCGTTCGGCTCGGAGTCGTTCCAACGCTTCCTGCATCTGCTCGGTGGGCAGATCGAAGAGAGGACACATGGACCCGGTACAGCTGTCACCATATTCGAGACACACGACGTTGGATGCATCATGGGCTGTGGGGCTGTGGGATTCCGGAAGGTCCTCCCGCGCCAGAACCTCCACCTGGCGGTCGCAAGCGGAGCAATAGGCAAAGTGTGTCTTCATCACGGTCCCTCCCTCCACGCTTCAGGCCAAATGAACGATCTCCGCGTCCGGGGCTCGACTCCAGATCAGGCGCTGCGCCTCGCCGCGGGCCTGGCCGAAGGCGGCGGTAGCCGCCGCGTCAGCTGTCGTGCACGCGTCCGCGGAGACGGTGAGGCTGCGGTTGGGAGCCTGCCGCGGTGCACCCGTGCGAGGATCCAGCAGATGGTGGTAATGGTGTCCTCTATGTTCGAAGTACTGTTCGTAATTCCCCGAGGTCGCGATGGCGCGGTCGGAAACCCGAAGGATGGCGGCGAGCTTCCTCGGGTCATCCGGTGAGCGCACCCCCACTTCCCACTCGCTTTCGTCCGGAGACACTCCCATCGCGTACAGGTCGCCACCCACGTTCACCAGCGCGTTCTGGATTCCCCAGTCGCGCAGGGTGGCCACCGCGCGATCCACGCCGTACCCCTTGCCGATGCCTCCAAGGTCCAGGGCAACATCCGGATCCTCGAAGGAAACCATCGGTTGGCCCCGCCATTGGTCGAGCACGAGGTGCCGGAAGAGCCTCCTTCCGGCGAGGTCGTGGACAAGGTGTTCCGGTGGTGGAATCGTGCGGTTGCCCACATCCCACAACGCCGTCGCCCGTCCCAGGCACGGGTCGAAGGCACCGTCGGTGCCGATCGCCCAGCGCAGGGCCTCCTCCAGCACAGCGAGGGTCTGCGAGCTGACCGGCACGACGCCTCTCGCTGCATCCCGGTTCACACGTCCCACCTCGGAATCGGAGCGGAACCAGGTCAACCGATCCTCCACCCGTTGGAGTTGGTCGAGAGCTGCCTGGATGGCGGCCTGGGCGTAGTCCGCGTCTCCGTGGGACACGGCGATCTCCGCGAACGTCCCCATGGACGGGACGGTCCGCCGGACGAGCCTGGCGCGCCGGCGCAAGGCTAGAGGAATACTGCCTACCACGAAGGCACCGATGCCCAGGGAGATGAAGTCCCTGCGCGTCGGGAAGGTCCGATTCGATCGGTCAGGCGTCTTCATCAAGTGACTCCGCGAAAGAACAGGCCCCCTGGCAGTGTCCGCAATCGCCGGAACAGCGCCGGAGCCAGGCACCTAGCCCGAAGACCACGAATAGGGCGGCCATGCCCAGGATTCCCAGCACTTCCGTCATCATGAGGTAAACAGACCGGCGAACCCCATGAATGCCAGCGAGAGACTGCCGGCGAGGATCAACACCATTCCCATGCCCTTGGCGATAGCAGGAACGTCCGCGAGCTCGGTCCTCTCCCGAATGGAGGCCATCAACACCAGTGCCAGAGTGAGCCCCAACCCGGCTCCGATGGCGAAGAAGAGCCCCTGAACGGAATCGTATCCCCGGTTCGTCTGAAACACCGCCAGTCCGAGAATGGCGCAGTTCGTCGTTATCAGCGGAAGGTAGATACCCAGCTCGCGAAAGAGCGCGGGGCTGATCTTCTTGATGGTCATCTCCACGATCTGCACCAGTGACGCGATCACCACGATGAACGAGATGATGCGCAGGTACGGAGCGGCGGTGAGCACGTAAGCGTTGAGGAAGGAAGCCACCAGGGAGGTAATGACCATAACAAAGATGTTGGCCGCACCCATGCGGATCGCCGTCGACACCTTCGCCGAGACTCCCATGAAGGGGCACAGTCCGAGGAAGAGGGCCAGGGTGAAGTTGTTCACCAGCATGGCCGAGACCAGAATCCAGAAGAGCTCTCCCATTACGCCGCCCTCCTGGTGCTGGTAACCGCGCCCACGCCGTGAGGCCACTGTCTCACCCGAGGCTGGGATTTCCGCCCTCTCCACCAGCCGAAGCCCAGAAGAATGAAGCCGAGGGTGAAGAAACCCCCGGGCGGAAGGATCATGATGATCCAGGGCTCGTAAGAACCGCCGAAGAGTGGGAAACCGAGGAAGGACCCGTATCCCAGGATCTCCCGGAACGCGCCCATCATCAACAGGGCGATGATGAAGCCGACTCCGGTTCCCGCAGCGTCCAGGAGCGCCCGCCCCACTGGCCGCTTGGATGCGAAGGCCTCCTGGCGACCGAGGATCATGCAGTTGACCACGATCAGCGCGATAAATGCTCCGAGGGCCTTGTGGATGGTAGGGACCACGGCCGCCAGGACTAGATCGGCGATGGTGACGAAGGTGGCGATGATCAGAATGTAGGCGGAGATCCGGACCTCGTGGGGGATGAACCGCTTGAAGGTAGACACCAGCAGGCTGGATCCAAAGAGCACGAAGAAGGTTGCCAGACCCATGGCGATGCTGTTCGCCACGGTGTTGGTCACGGCCAGAGCGGGACAGAGCCCCAGGAGCTGAACCAGGACCGGGTTCTCCTCCCAGACCCCCCGCAGCAGGTCATACCGCGGTGTCGTAGCCCTCATTGCGCCGGTTCTCCCGCGAATCCGTTCAAAAGGGATCCCCAATGCTCGATCTGGTTGTTGATGATCTCGATCACGGTCCTCGACGAGATCGTCGCTCCCGTGATCATGACAACCTCGTGCTCGTTGCCCGTGACGCGTCCGGACTTCACGCCCAAGAGAGGCACCAGCACACCTTCGAAGCGGCCGACGAACACCGAGTCCTTCTCGATCTTGTCACCCAGTCCGGGAGTCTCCTTGTTCTCCAGGACCTTCATTCCCAGAATCCGGCCGGTGTCCGGGTCGTATCCGAAGAGGAGGCGGATGATGTCCTGAAAGCCGGGCTCCGCGCCGGCGATGGCGAAACCCACCGGCTCACCCGAGTCGTCGTATCCGAGGTAGACTCGCTCGAGATCCAGCGAGTCCACGCCGGGGGGAAGCTGGTTCGTGAGGCTCCCGTTCACCAGGAAGAGCGTTTCGTACCGGGCCGGACCAGCGAGGACCTCCTGAATAGCCTGACGAAGGACCTCGGCCTGGTATGCGAGAATCCGTGGCTGCGCCCACTGGAAGACGAAGACGAGGAGCAGTCCGGCAAGCGCTCCGGCCATGCCCAGAGTCGCGATGAGCCGGGACGACGGCACCTCTGGCTGGCCGAGCACGTCCGGGGCGGCCTTCGCGGAGTTCCGGATGTCGGGATCCTCGCTCACGTGGCCAGCTCCTTGCCAGCGTGGCCGAACACCCGCGGCTGGGTGGCCTGGTTGATGAACGGCACCAGGGCGTTCATCAACAGGACGGCGTACATCACGCCTTCGGGGAGCCCGCCCCAGGTGCGGATGAGCACGACCAGGAAACCGATGCCCACTCCGAAGATCCAGGCTCCCAGGTTCGTTACCGGCGACGTCACCATGTCCGTGGCCATGTACATGGCTCCGATCATGAGCCCACCGGAGAAGAGCATGAAGAGCGGGCTCGCGAAGCGCTCCGGGTCGATGAGGAACAGGACTCCGGAGAAGACGGCCACGGTCAGGAAGATACTCAGGGGAATGCGCCAGTTCAGGTAGTTCTTCACGGCGAGGTATCCACCGCAGAGCAGGATCAGGATGCCGGCGGTCTCCCCGAGGGAGCCGCCCGTGGAGCCCAGGGTGAGATCCAGAAGCGCCGTGCTCACCCTCTCGAACTTGTACAGCCCCAGAGGCGTGGCGGCGGTGACAATGTCAGAACCCTCTCCGCCCAGAAGGGGGATCGCCAGGTTGTTTCCCATGAGCGTTCCCCAGGCCTGGCCGGGAGCCGGCCAGGTGGTGAGGGGCTCGGGAAAGGCGGCCTGGAGAAAGGCACGACCCAGAAGGGCGGGGTTGAAGATGTTCTGGCCCAGACCTCCGAAGAGCAGCTTGCCGAAGCCGATCCCGAAGGCACCTCCGAGGAACGCCATCCAGGCGGGAAGACCAGGAGGCAGGATGAGCCCGAGGAGGAGCCCCGTGATCACGGCGGATCCATCACTCAACGTTCCTTGCTTGCCGAACATCCGCTCGACAAGAACCGCTCCCAGAACGGCGGACCCCTCGACGATGATGGCGGAGGGCCCGAAGAAGTAGATCGACGCCACGACCACGGGAGCCAGGCTCCCCACCACTGACCACATGATGCGGGCGGTGGAATCGGGGCCCTTCAGGTGGGGTGAGGCAGTCAGCAGGAGAGCGGGATCCCTCATGCCGCCCTGGCCTTGGCTTTGGCGAGGGCGTTCTTGCCCAGGGCGAACATCTGGGACAGGGGAATGTTGGATGGACACACGTAGGAGCAGCAGCCGCACAGCATGCAATCCATGAGGTGAGCCTCTTCCATCTCATCGAAACGGCCCACCTGAGCCAGGGAGCCCAGAAGCTGAGGATTGAGGAAGACGGGACAGGCCTCCAGACAGTGACCGCAGCGGATGCAGGGGTAGGTCTTCCGTGGCCGCGATTCTTTTTCCGTGAGGGCCACGATTCCGGTGGTCCCCTTGATCACCGGGGCGTCGAGATCGGGCTGTGCCACACCCATCATGGGCCCGCCCAGCACGATCTCCGTGACGTTGTCGGTGATTCCCCCGCAGAAATCGAGGACGTCGTGAAGCTTGGTGCCCACCGGGATGATCAAGTTCGAAGGCTTGCGAATACCCGGACCCGTGACCGTGACCACCCGCTCGATGAGCGGATAGCCGGTCTCGAAGACCTCCGCGATGGCGGAGATGGAGCCCACGTTCTGGACGACCGTGCCCACGTGCATGGGAAGCTTTCCGGATGGGACCTCCCGGCCCGTAACCGCCTTGATGAGCATCTTCTCCGCGCCCTGGGGATACTTCACGGTGAGACCCTGGACGGTTATGTCCAGGTCGGGTGGCACGGTGCGCCGGAGCGCTTCGATGGCGTCGGGCTTGTTCAGCTCCACTCCGATGACCACGCGGTTCACGCTCAGGGCCTGCATCATGATGCGGATCCCGAAATGGACACGTTCCGGGTATTCCACCATGAGACGATGGTCCGTGGTGAGGTAGGGCTCGCACTCGGCCCCGTTCACCAAGAGGAGCTCGACCTTCACGTCGTCGGGTGGGAGGAGCTTCACATGCGTGGGGAATGCAGCACCGCCCAAACCTACGATCCCCGCCTGTTGGACGGCCGCCACGACCTCGCGGGGACTGAGGGCCTCCCAGTGCGGGACGATACGGGGGCGGGGAATCTGGGGAGAGTACCGGTCCACGCGGATCAGGACGGTCTCGGCCACGCTTCCGTCAGGATGAGGCCAGAGTCCGATCGTGGTCACGGTGCCGGACGCCGACGCGTGGATTGGAACGGAAATGAAGCCATCCGCTTCCCCCACCTTGTCCCCGCGCTCGACGTGGTCCCCCTCTCTGACCAGGAGCCGAGCCGGCTTGCCGGAGTGCTGTCGCAGGGGGAGGGCGATCTCGTCGGGAAACGGCATGCGCCGAATCGGGACACCCGCCGACAGATCCTTCAACGCCGGCGGATGGACCCCGTGACGAAACGTAAGTCTCGAGAACATCTGCGGCTCAGTTGAACGGCTCCGCCCGCTTGATCCACTTCTCCAGGTTCTTCTCCTTGGGATTCAGCGGCGTCCCCGGATGAATGATCTTCGCGGGGCACCGCTCCGCCGCCTGGACCAGTCCCGCGAAGGTCCCCGCTCGGGCGTCCTTGATGTATGCCTGCTTGTTCTCGTTGTACGCGAACATCTTCTTGTTCATGTTCGTGCACTCGTGACACGTGGTGCAGAGGGGCGTGTCGATGTAGGGCTCCATCGCCAGGCCCTCTTCCTCCTCCACGGCGGGAGCCGGGGCGGCCGGAGCCTCCAGTAAGGCCGTGGCCGCTCCGCCCCCGTCCCCCGACACCGAGGTTGCCACGCCCACCGAACCGGTGACCGGTGGTGCGGACAGGGCGATGGCCTCCAGGGTGACGGGCCGCACTCCCGTCACGGATTGAGCCGTGGCGAGAAGCTCTGAAACGGTCTGATTCCCGGTTCCGGCCCGCAGGAGGCCCTCCGCCATGCGCCGGGCGATCACGGCTGGATAGCTGGCCTGGAGTTGTGCCATCTTCGACTCGTACTCGGCCCGAAGGGTGTCCAACTTCGAATCGAACTCGGCCTCCAGTTCATCTGTGAGGAGATCCCGCACCGACGGTGGAATCTCCTCTCCCGCGATCTGCTTCAGCTGGCTCCAGAACAGGAGGCGGTCCTCCGCCAGCTCCACGATCTCCATGGAGACGGCCAGCTTCTGGAGGCTGTGGTCCTCGCCGTGCACGTAGATGAACGGAGTCAGGCCTACCCGGTCCTGCGGATCCGTGTCCACGAACTCGTGGAAGGGCACCAACTCACCCTCGTCACCGTCTTCCCTGATCTTCTTGAACTGCTTCTTGAAGCGACCCTCAGTGGCGGCCCAGTCGGCGATGGTGAGGGGCAGCTCCATGACCTGGTCATGCCCATCCTCGTCTTTGTACTTCAGCTCGTAGCTGGGCCACCGTGCCTCGATGTCCGGGTTTCCGTCCAGGCTAACGCAATCCGCGAAGGTGTCTCCCTCGTCCGGGTCGAAGACCATGAACGGGAACGCTCGGCTCTCCAAAGCGAGGCGGGCCGCGTGAGGTGCCCACTCGTCCGCGAGGCCGTGCTCCACGGGACACGGGGTGTAGATGGTGAACACCGCGGGGCGACGGGACCGGAGTCCCTTCAGGATCCCGCTGATCATGTGGGACGGCGACGCCTGGGACGTCTGGAGGACGTAGGAGCCCCGGTGCGCCAGGGCGATCAGTGACATCTCCTTGCGGGTCTCTTCCTTGCCGTGCTGGGCCTTTCCATAGGCCGACATGTCCGCCACCTGCCCCGTGAATCCGCTGGTGCAGGCCTGGCCACCGGTGTTGGAATAGACCTGGGTGTCCAAGACGACCACGCGGACGGGCTTTCCGGAGGCCAGGAGTCGGGACACGTTCTGAAACCCGATGTCCATCATGGCCCCGTCCCCACCCATGGCGATGATGGGTGGGCAGAGGTTGAATTCCTCGTCGGAGAACTGCTTCCAGTTGAACGCCTGGAAGAAGGGCTCGTGCTCCTCGGGATCGTACTCGTCCTCGGCCACCAGCTCGGCCCGCCGCACGTCGATGAAGTTGTCGGCCATCTTTCTCATGTGGGCCTCGAACACGCCGATGGCCACGGACGGGGCATCCTGGAAGAGGTGGTTGACCCAGGGGAAGGGGTAGGGATTATACGGATAGGTGCTCCCCCACACGGACGAGCAGCCCGTGCTGTTCGTCATGCCCATGGGAGCCCGACCCCGCCCGCTGGGACCCTCGGTGTACCTCCACTGCAGCTCTTTCAGGGCCTTGAGAGACGCCGTGATGAGCTTGAGTCGCTCCCTTTTCTCTTCGTCCAGCGGCAGATCCACGCGATCGCCCTCGGCGAGGCTGGCCACATCCAGGTCCGCGTCGGCCGACAGGAGATCCCGCGCCGTGGTGTCCAGAGTCTCGATGAGCCCATCCAGTTTCTTCATGAACGTCGAGACGCGCTCCCGCATGACTCCTTCGATGGTGGAGACCAGGATGTGCACGGCCGTCTTCTCCCCACAGCCCATGCACGCTCCGTCGCCGCCGGCAAGAGAGCGGTAGTTGTCCTTTTTGAGGAGCAGAGACGGGAGCACGCCGATCCCGTGCTCCAGGTCGCTGATGCTCACGTAGCGATCGTCCGTGTCGGGCAGCTGTTCCCATACCTCCCAGTTTCTGCGGAGCCGCTCCACGATCTCCTCGTCCTGCCGGACCGTGACCAGGGCTCCTTCGGGGCACACATCCACACAGATGTTGCACCCCTTGCAGGCCTCGGGATTGACCGTGATGGAGAGCAGACCGCCGGTCCCTTTCTCCAACCTCTCGGGCACGTCGAAGAACGGAGCGGTCTTGGCCAGCGGGAAGTCCGAAATAACGGGGTAGACCGCGGCGAACTCCTCGTCGAGGGCCTCCCTCCGCTCGGCGTCCCAGCCGAGCTTCTCCGTGACGTTCTGGTACGCTGCCGAGAGGACGTCGCCAAAGCTCGTGAAGGGTACGCCTCCAAGAATCTTCCGGGACTCGCGGGCCAGGTGGGGCGAGACCTGTCGGATCCGGTTCAGCGGCTTGCCGTTGGAGGCCGCCTGGATGGCCGTCTCGAGCACCTCCTCCACCGTGTTGACGACACCCGGGATCGCGGCGTCCGGGCACTGGACCCAGCACTGGCTGCACCCCGTGCACTTCTCCGGGATGAAGTCCGGCACCTCGAAGCGGATGTCGGTCATGTCGCGGACGGAGCTGGACGACGCGGGCATGGCGCTGAACGCTGCGAAGGGATCGGCGATCACGTCCTTCCCGGTGATGGCGCAGTAGCTGCAAACCTGCTCCCAGAATCGCCCGGGATCCCCCAGGCCCGCCTGGGCCTCGGGAACGTCCATCAGGGTTGGGAGGTGCGGCATGACGTGAGCTCCCGGCTCGTCTTCGGTGAGCTCACCATGGGGAACCTCGAAGAGCTCGTCGAAGCCCCGGCGGATCACGCGAACGTTGTCGTCGACGACGTTCTTCCCTCGCTTGCCGAACTTCTTGTCCAGCTGCTCGTAGATTCCCTTGAACAGTCGCTCTTCGTCCAGGTCCTCCTGTTCCATGAGGGGCGACGCTCGGAAGAAGGCACCCATGAACGCCGCGCCCTGCATGCGATAGCGCAGATCGGGGTCGGACGCCTCCTCGGTAGCGATCTTGAATGCGTCGAGTCCGAAGACCTTGATCTCCTTCTCGATGAGGGTCCGTTGAGCCTCTGGCGGGAGAGAGCGCCACAGCTCCTCCGGGCTCTGATCGCTCTGAATCACGAACACACCGCCTGCGCGGAGGCCCGCCAGGGGTGCGGAGTTGCTGAAGACGTTCGGGTCCGGAGAGAGCACGACGTCCACGTGGCGCAGCTCCGCATTCAGCTTCACCGGCTCCCGTGCCATGGTGGCGTAGAACGTTGTGGGCTGCCCCTTCTTCTCCGAGCCGTACTTGGGGTTGGCCTTCACGTTCATCCCCAGCAGCTCGAAGACCGTCAGGCAGATGTTCTTGCCCGTGGTGATGGCACCCCAACCGCCCACGGAGTGGAAGCGGAGCGAGATTGAGCCTTCGGGCATGAGATTCAGGTCGCCGACGGACTCCAACGAAAGCGTCTCGAGGTGGGGATAGCTGTCGAGAAGCTGCTCCTGCCAGACCTGGAGCTTCGGGGCTTTCGTCTTCATGTCGACGAACTCGAATCCCAGGTAGAAGTACCGCTGCCTTCGGTTGCCCTCCAGCATGTTCTCCGCCGCGGCGACGAGATCACCCGGCTGCAGATCCCGGCTGCCGAACCCGAAGCCCGCGGCGTAGAAGTCCGGGATCTCCTCGGGACGGAGGGCTACGATGCCCTCGTGGGGGGTGGCGCCGTTCTTCGCCCGGTGGTTCTCGAGTCCCTTGGTCATGGCTGCCCGTATCTCCCGCAGGAGCGGAGGATCCACGGCCAGTGGCTGATCGACGCGCTCCAGAACGGTCACCCCCTTCTTGCCCCGCAGGAGCCGCGTAACCAGATCCGCCGGGAAGGGGCGGAACATGGTGAGGTTCAGAACCCCGATTTTCAGGCCCTGGCTCTCCCGAAGGTGATCCGCCACGGCTTCGGCGTTGGGGACCACGGATCCCTGACCGGCAAACACGTACTCCGCGTCGTCCAGCCGGTATCCCGTGGCTCGCTGGTAGCGCCTTCCAGTGAGCTCGGAGTATTCGTCCAACGCCCGATCCGCGAGCTGCGTCAGGTGGTCGTAGAAGAACGGCCGTTGAGCCGCCACGCCCTGGGCGTAACTGTCCTGGTTCTGGACGACCCCGAACATGATGGGGTAGTCCACGTCGAACAGCTCCGGAATGCGGCGCCGCTTCTCGCCGAACACCATGCGCTGCGCAGGGGTGGGCGACTCGATGATGTCCGCGGGGTCCCCCAGGTATTCCTTGATCAGCTCCCGCTCGGGCAGGCGAATCGACTCGATCACGTGGCTGGTGAGGAACCCGTCCTGGGCGCAGGCTCCGGGGGTCAAAGAGAGCTCGGCGATCCGGTGTGCGATCACGGTGAGATCCGCGATCTCCTGCACGTCTTTGGCGAAGACCAGGAAGAACCCGGTGTCATCGATGGCGTGATAGTCGTCATGTCCGGCGTGGACGTTCAGGGCGTGCTTGGTCATCGCACGGGCTGCGATGTTGAGCACGTAGGTCAGGCGTTTGCCCGCGGCGGCGTAGAGGGACTCGTGCATGTACGCGATTCCCTGACCGCTGGAGAAGTTGGTGGCCCGCAACCCGGCCATGCTCATTCCGGCGGTGACCGCAGCGGCCGCGTGCTCGCCTTCAGGCTCGAAGAATATGAGACGCCGGCCGTTGACGTTGGTCACGCCGCTGGCGACGGCCTGGGCCCATCCCTCTCCCATCTGGGTAGATGGCGTGATGGGGTAGGCGCCGGCGCCCTCGCTGGCGGCGGTCTCCACCGCCACTACCGCCTCGCTTCCGTCCATGGCCGCCAGAATGCCCGGATACCGGGAACCCGAAGCCTGTTCCGCCTTCTTGTTTATCCTGATCATCCCGCGCTACTCCCTGCGAGTTCTATTTCCGAGAACTTCTGGGCCCCCTCCACCCACGTAATGGCTCCCGTGGGACAGCGGGCCAAGGCTTCCTTGCTTTCCAGCTCGGCCTTCGCGTAGTCGATTACGGCGAGACCGTTCTTCATTTCGATCAGCCCCGGCCCGGCATCCTGGACGCACCGCCCGCAGGCATTGCATGCCACAGAGCACACGTCGGTGGCGGCGTCCCCCTCCAGGAGGTTCTTGCACTGGACGATCAGGTGGTGATCCATGGGCATGATCACGAAGAGGTCCAGTGGACAGGCCTCCACGCAGTCGCCGCACGCGGTGCACTTCTCCGGGTCCACGACAGGAAGCCCGAACGGACTCATCGCGATGGCGTCGAAGTCGCAAGCCACGGCGCAGTCCGCCAGGCCGACACATCCCCACGCGCACGCCTTTCCCCCTCCGCTCACGGCGACAGCGGCTCCGCAGCTCTCGACTCCGTAGTAGTCGGCCTTCCGGAGTGCGACGTCGGACCCGCCCGCGCAGAGCAACCGAGCTACCCTCTTGTTCACTTCGCCAACGTCCACGCCCAGGAATGCGGCCACGTCCTCCCGTTCGAAGGCGCTCATCACCGTGCAACCGGCCGGAGCGACCTCCCCGCTGACCGCAGCTTCCGCGAAGGCGCGACAGCCGGCGTAGCCACAGGCGCCGCAGTTGGCTCCTGGGAGCACGTCCGTGACCTGGTTGATCCGAGGATCTTCCCAGACCCACAGCTTGGCGTTGGCCAGGGCGATGAGGACTCCGAAAGTGAGACCCACTCCAGAGAGAATCCCGACCCCGGTGAGAATCGCGCTTGGGTCCATCCGCTATCCCTTGAGGTCGGAGAGGTCCGCCTGCTGGAGCAGCCATCCCGCCAGGATCGCGATGGCATCTTCCGATTCCCCGGACCGGGCGCTGGGAGCAGCACCCGTGATGCCCGCGGCGCCTGCAGCGGTCGCTCCCGATCCAAGCGGTTGCTGGCCCGAGCCCGCTCCGGGAGCCGTCTCGGGGGCGGGTGGGGGCGTGGCGTCCCGGGAGGCTTTCGCGAGCTCCTTGAGCTGGCGCAGATCCTCGGTCTGCTGGAACCGGCTCACGGACCCAAGGCGCTTCGTGGGCTCCTTGTCCGGGATGTGCGAGACCGAGAGTCGCTCGCCCAGGCTCTTCCCCTTCGACGGGTCGTGCAGGAAGCGGGCGGCGCCTTCGGGCACCAGGGCCGCGACACTGGGCCCCTTGTGTCTGGCGAGACGGGTCACATCCGACACGTCCGTCGTCTGCATCACCAGCACACCGGGGCTGATGAGCCGGACGAGGGCCGCCGGTGGGGCGTCTCCCCGAACCACAAGGAGAAGCTTCTGCTCACCATCCAGGAAGTCTGCGAGCCCTCCGACGTGCAGGTCTCCCCCGTCGACCTCCACCACCAGCGGTGGGGCGACATCGCGCTCCCCCCGCTTCCACTTGCGGAACGGGAACGCCTCGAGCAGGTCCTCGCTATCTTCGGCCTCGGGACCGCCTCCCCTGGCGCCATCCAGGAGACGGGCCGCCCCGAAAGCCTTGCCGGCCTCGGCGAGGGCTTGCTCCACGGTGGCTCTGAGGTCTCCGCCAGGGTCGACGCGGGCCAGAAACACCTGATCTCCGCGTTTCCGTAGGCCGAAGAGAGTCTCGTGCACCCTGGCTACCAGGGGCCAGCGCACCCCTTCTGGTTCGTCGCCGTCCGCGAGCAGGGTCGCGAACTTCTGCGGATCGATCCGGCCGGCGGCGAACTGTCCGAGCTCTACGGCTGCCTTCTGGGCCCGGTCCCCGGAGGGCTCCAGGTGCCGGGAGAGGAGCCCCCTTGCCTCCTCCGCCGCAATGGCGACTGCGGACCGATATGCCTCACCGGATCCGGAGATCGCCTCCAGCGCCTGTTGGATGCGATCCTCAGATCGCATAGCGCTCCAGCTCCTGGTTCAGGATATCGATCTTCTCCTCGGCGGTGTGGATGGGCACGTGCCGGGTCTCTTCGTAGCGGGGCAGCGACTCGTCCCGGAAGAAGACTCCGAGACGAAGGGGGAACTCGTCCGCCGCCAGGCGACGGGCCTGGTTCAGGTCCGCTGGGTCGTGCACCAGCCGGTCCGTGAACATCGTTTCCAGTCCTTCCGGCTCGATGCCGTTGGGATGGACCAGTAGCTGTACGCTACGGGGGTTCTCGATCGCGTCCTTGTACATGTCGGGCGTGAAATGTGGACACCGCTGCAGGATGCGAACGAAGGAGAAGCCCCTGTGGCGGAGCGCGGCCTCGAGAGTGGCGTAGAGATGGGGTGGGACCCATTCGGCCGTCTGAGCCACGAACGAGGCATTGGTGATCCCCAGGGTCGCCTCCAGCGGGTTCAACGCCGGCAGGTAGCTGCCGTAGGGCTGGGTGTTGCTTCGATATCCCTGGGGTGTCGTGGGCGAGGTCTGCTTCTTCGTCAGCCCGTAGATGCTGTTGTCCAGTAAGAGCGCCACCATGTCCACGTTGTATCGGATGGCGTGCACCCAATGTCCTGCGCCGATGGAGGTGCAGTCGCCATCCCCCATCACGACGAACACGTTCAGGTCCGGACGGTTGAGCTTGATGCCGGTGGCGATCGGGAGGGCTCGGCCGTGGATTCCGTGGAACCCATACGTCTTCATGTAGTGGGGGAAGCGGCTCGAGCAACCGATTCCGGATACGAACACGGTGTCCTCGGGAGGCATGTTCTCTGCGGCCAGAAGCCGCTGCGTGGCGGCCAGCACCGAATGGTCCCCACAACCGGAACACCAGCGAGCCGTGGCGCCCTCGTAGTCCCCCATGGAGAACTCGCGGTCTTCCTCCCCGTGGGCGAGGTGGAGAAGCGAACAGGCCGAGCTCACGAAGCACCTCCCTCGTTCGGTGCGTTCTTGCGAATCGCTTCGAGAATCATGCTAGGACGCATGGGCTCACTCAGCACCCGCGTCCAGCAGTCCACATCCACCAGGGTGGATGCCCGGAGCAGCCAGGCCAGCTGACCTCTCCGGCGGTTCTCGTCCGTGATGTGCGGCGCATCACGCTCATCGCTGTAGTTGATCTCCACCGTCATCACCTTCTTGAAGCGGCGGAAGATGTCTTTGAGGCCAGGCTCTAGCGGGGACAGGAAGCGCAGGTGCAGAGAGGACACGTTCAGGCCCTCCTCCTGAGCCCGCGCGACCGCCTCCTCGATGGCTCCCATGGTGCTGCCCCACCCGACGACGAGGAGGTCTCCTTCTTCCGCTCCGTTGACCGCGGGAGGCCTCAGCGTCTGCTGAAGCACTCCGATCTTGCGACTTCTCATGGCAGAGCTTCGCTGATGGACCTCACCGGAGTAGCCGACTTTGCTGTGCTCATCGTGGGCCAGTCCCGTGAGCGTATGCATCCCTCCAGGCTGGCCTGGAATGATGCGCCGGGACAGCCCTGTGCGTGGGTCCCAATCGTAGGGTTTGAGGCCTTCGGGAACCGGGCTCAGGTCCGGAGCGGCCGATTGCCACGCAGAATCCAGTTGAGGCCTCGCGTAGGGCTGCACGCCGGTGGCCAGGTTCGCGTCCGACAGGACGATCACCACTGTCCGGAAGGTCTCCGCGATCTCCCGGGCCGTGATCATGGAGTGGAAGCACTCCTCGATGGTGGCGGGCGCCATGACGACGTGTGGGGCGTCCCCCGGCTGCCCGAAGATGGCGGCCAGTAGGTCGGACTGCTCGACCCGCGTCGGGAGCCCCGTGCTCGGGCCTCCCCGCTGAACGTCCACCACCACCAGGGGGATTTCCGCCATGACGGCGAGGCCGATGAACTCCGTCTTGAGGGCCAGGCCGGGACCCGAAGTGATCGTGAATGCCACTTTGCCGGAATACGAAGCGCCGATGGCCACCCCGGCCGCGGCGATCTCGTCCTCCGCCTGGTGTACGATCCCGCCGAACTTCTCGAAGACCTCCCCGAGATGGTGGGAGACGCTGGTGGCCGGGGTGATGGGGTACATGGCCGCCAGCTCCATCCCTGCCGCGATGCTTCCCAGTGCGATTGCCTGGTTGCCATTCATGACCACCATCGGAGCGGTCGGGGGCTTGGTGGGAATCTCGACCACGAAGTCGAGGTTGTCCCGAGCCCAGGCGACTCCCAGCTCCAGAAGTTGGACGTTTCTCTGAATGATCTCGTCCGACTTGGTCCGAAACGCGAAAGCGATCTGATCCCGAACCAGATCCAGGTCTCGCTGATAGACGTGGGCCAGGAGTCCGAGGACGAACATGTTCTTGCCCAGCCGCGGGTTGTCCACCGCGGTCAGGCACTGCTCTTCCATCGGCACCTCGATGATGCGGTAATTGCGGCCGGAAAGCTCTTCCATGGCCGCATTCCACTCGGCCCGAACGGTCTCGTCAGGATGCGAGGCCCACATGTTCTCGAGGAGAATGATAGCCTCGTCGGCCAGCGCTCCGGCTCGGTGTCGGGCCAGGAGCACCTGCTCGTTGAACGCAGTCACCAGGTTGGCCTCGTCTCCCCAGTTGGTGACCGGGTTTGTTCCCAGACGGATGCGGTTACCGCTGGCGCTGGCGGGGGTGCGGGGGGGAGGCTGCACCTCGGCCGGGATGATCTCCACAGTCCAGACGCCATTGCCCATCTTGGCGGAGACGACTCCGAAGGTCTGTCCGCACTTCTGAGCGCCCTCACCGGAGTCCGAGACGACCTCCACCGAGTGGAGGGGGACGCGAATCCGGTCTATGACTCGGTCCAAGCTCGGGGCCTTCAGATCCCTGTCTCCGAGCATTGGAAGTTTCGACGACATGTTGGGCCTCTTCGCCTTGTTTCCGGGCTTATCGCCTTGCGCAACGCCGCGGAAGCCCCCGACCCTAACGCGATGGGCGTCCCACGGAAAGGGGGCACGCGATGAGGGCGAGCCCCTTTTTCGGCGGCACTCTTGCGGGAACCGTGCCATCGGCCAGACAGCAAGGTCTCCACAGGGCGCGATTGGATACCCCTGGTGAGGAAACACGATCCTCCGTGGGTGGGGTAGACAGGCCTAATAATGGCCTGGGGCAATGTGTCCCACCCTGTACCCACCAGGCGGGACAGAACTTCGAGAAGAAGTCGGGACTATCGGCGCTTTCGAAGGGTTGATCCCCTCGCGCCGCCGCCGCCCCGCCCCGTCGGCGGGTCGGAATCTCACCGAGTTCTCTTGGGAATGACAGCGCCCTCGAGAGACGGCTCGGGGAGTCCCACCCGCCGGACGGCGGACTGGAACCGCGGGTCGGCCCGGTACTCGTCCCACAGGGGTTGAGCGTTCATGAAGATCAGGCCACCGAGGCGCTCCTCGATGGCCTGGTCGAGGTGGCGGAAGAAGCTCTCCGTGTCGCGGAGACCGGCGTAGAGAATGACCAGATCCAAAGTGACGGAAACCTCCGGCTCGAGCTCCCTTCGTCGCAGCGTCTTCTCCAGGCATTCCCGAGCTTCTTCCAGGCGCCCTGCGCGGCCGTAGGCGTATCCCAGTCCGGTGACTCCCCCGAGGGGATGCGGCGTCAGGCGCGCCTGTTCTTGGAACGCCTCGATCGCCCGGTCCAGATCACCGAGATTCACATTGACCCAGCCGATGCCCTCGTAGGCTGCCCGGAACGTGGGCTCCAGCTCCAGCAGACGCTCTGCCTCGGCCTGGGCGTCCTCCGGCCTTCGGGCCAGGAAAAGAGCCTGGGCCAGAGTGGATCGGGCAGGCATGGAGAGAGGATCCAGGGATACGGATATCTCCGCGGCGGCCACGGCCTCGTCGAGCTTCCCCACCGTCGAGAGGTAGAGAGCGTGTACGTGGTGGGAGTCAGCACTTCCCGAATGACGTCGAAGGGCGATCTCGATCTGCTCCCGGGCACCCTTGAAGTCCCACTCGAAAAAGAGCTTCACGAGTCCCATGGCCAGACGGGAGTCCATCACGGTGTCATCGAGCTCGATGGCCTTCAAGGCCGCCTCTTTCGCCCTGGGGAAGATCTCCTTCGGCGGAGCAGCGCCAATGGCGCCCAGGTACGAGTACCCGAAGGCCAGGCCGGCGTAGGGGAGCGCGAAGCCCGGGTCTCGCTCGATGGCTTCCTGGCAGAAAGCGGTGGCCTTCCGCACGCTGTCCGGGGTCCACTTGTTCCAGTAATGCTGACTCTTCAGGAACAGGTTGTACGCCTCCAGATCCCGTGTGGGTCGTTTCACCAGAGGCTCCACGGACTGAGCTCCCGAGAGCTGGGCCTCCAGCTTCTGCGTGATCCGGCGAGCGATCTCGTCCTGGACCTCGAAGATGTCTTCTACCTTACGGTTCCAGGCTTCGGAAAATAGATGGTATCCGTCGTCGGCGTTGATGAGCTGCGCGGTGATGCGCACTCGATCACCGGCCTTGCGGACGCTTCCTTCCATGACGGTGCCCACCTGCAGCTCGGCACCGATCGTTCGAACGTCCTTTTGGTGCCCCTTGTAGGCGAAGCTCGACGTCCGGGCCGTGACCTTCAGACCCTCGATGCGGGTGAGCGCATTGATGATCTCCTCTGTGATTCCGTCCGCGAAGAACTCGTTCTCGGGATCCGCGCTCATGTTCACGAAGGGGAGAACCGCTACGCTGCGCTCCAGGACCCCCGCCCGGGCCTGGACGGACTCGATGGTCGGGACCTCGATGCCGTCGTTGGCCACGGCGAACAGCTGCACCGGGCGTTGCACGTTCTTCAGATGCACTCGTCCCAGGGGTCGGGTGACCACTTCGGGCTGATTCTTCACCTCGTCGTAGACCTTGCCCGAGATCAGGACGCCCCCCGGTGGTGCCAGGGACTCGATCCGCGACGCCACGTTGACGCCATCGCCGTACGCACCTTCACCGTCGTAGACGATGTCCCCCGTGTGGATTCCGATTCGGATGGGGATCCAGGAGTCCTCCTGGAGGTGGGTCTGGATCCGAATGGCGCATAGGACCGCCTCGATGGCGCTGCGGAAGACACTGAGAGTGCCATCCCCGTAGTACTGAAGGATGTCTCCGTGATGGTCGGAGATGCTGCTGGTGAGTACGGAACGATGACGGTCACGCTGCGCCTTCGCCTTGCGCTCGTCTGCCTGCATCAAGGCCGTGTATCCCACCATGTCGGTGAACATGATGGCTGAAAGCTGCCGAACCCGCGTATCGCTCATCTCGGGCCCGTCCTCATGTGGGAACCGCCACGGCTAGCTGTCTCTCATGTGCAAATCCCACCATCGCGCCTGACTTCCCCCTCATTCAGCGGTGTCGGAGGGAGGCACTCCTCCCAATAACCGCCCGAATCGAGCTGCCAGCGCCGGACCCGCTCCCTCGTCTTCGTGCTTGAAGAACACGAAGGCCTCCGTCCAGCCCTTCTCCCGCACCCGATGGGCCCAGGTGGCCAGGTCCTGTTGGCGGTATCCGAGCCGACGAAGCCGAAGATAACCCCAGGTCGTATCGAGGAGTGGAATCTCGAGCCCGTCCTCGGTGTCCGCACAGCACAGTGCGCAGTCTCTGTCTTGCAGCGTCGCGTAGAGGTCATCGCCGAACCACGAGTCGTGTCGGAACTCGAACGCCGCCCGCGCCCCCTCCGGAAGATAATCCAGGAACGTCTCCAGGCGAGGTAGGTCCTTCCGCAGGTAGGGTGGCAGCTGGAAGAGCACGACTCCGAGCCGGTCTCCCAGCGTCTCCAGGTTCCCAAAGAGAAAGGATGCTTCTTCCTTTGCCTCCTTGAGTCGCTTCTTGTGCGTGATCCGCTGGGAGGCCTTGATGGAGAAGCGAAAGCCGTCCGGCACCTGATCGCTCCAGGAGGCGAGAACTTCCGCCCTGGGCATGCGATAGAAGGTGTTGTTGATCTCCACGGCGGGCAGCTGCTCCGCGTAGTACCGAAGCATGTCCCCGGGTGGGAGCTTCTCCGGGTAGAAGGACCCCCTCCACTCCTTGTAGCTGAACCCACTCGTTCCTACCCAGAGATTCATGGCACTGAGTCCTGTTCGACGGCTTGGGGTCAAGAATAGCCGGTGCCCGGACTTGAGGAACAGGGTGCTCCTACCCCTTCCCACCGACAGTCTACGCGTTGACTAACAATGTTATTGACGTGCGGCTTCCGCGGTCACACATTCTACTAACAACGTTAGGTAAGGGGGTGCCATGTCGAAGACAGGACTGGGTGAGTTCGAACACCAGGTGCTTCTTTCCGTCCTACGCCTGGGAGGCGAAGCATACAGCGTCCCCCTCGTGTTGGAAATGGAGGAGCGAAGCGGGCGGGAGGTTGCCCAGGCTGCGGTGTACATCGTGCTGAGGCGATTGGAGGAGAAGGGACTGGTGTCGTCCCGAATGGAGGAGCCGGAGGAAACCGAGAGTCGTAGGGCGCGCCGGTACTTCAAGCTGGAGCCCGCTGGCCTCGAACGACTCAAGGAGTCGCGGCGAACGATGGCCCGCTTCTGGGAGGGTATCGAGGCGGCGCTGGAGGAGAGCTGAGAATGGCTGGCCCGGGTGAGGTCCCTCCCGTTCCCGGTTGGGTGAGGAGGGTGATGAGGCGGACCATGGCGCCCGAAGATATTCGCGTCGTGTTGAGCGAGCTCGAGGAGCTCCACGTTCGCTGGAGGATCACCCTGGGGCCACGGCGGGCGGATCGACGGTACCGCCGCGAGTTGCGTCGGTATCCGGTGCGGCTCCTGGCCCGCAGCCTTGGCCACCGTTCGAGACACTCGATCCGTCTCCGAGACCGCACCTCCCGGGCGACCCCCGTCTCCATCGGAACCTTGGCGCAGAGTGCCAGGGCCCTGGCCAGAGCACCCGTGCTGAGCGCGGCTATCGTCCTCACCGTGGGCGTGGGCATCGGAGGCTGCACCGCCATCTTCGCTGTCATCGACGCTCTCCTGCTCCGGCCGCTTCCGTTCCCGGACGCCGACCGGCTGGTCTGGATCCACACGGACGCCCCTCCCAACCGGTTCCCCCTCTCGGTTGTTGACTACCAGGCTCTGGAAGCGCAGCAGACCTCGTTCGAGGCCGTCGCCGCCTTTGACCGCCAGGTTCGAACGTTCACGGCCCCAGAAGTCGCCGAGCGCATCTCCGTCACTGCGGTGACCCCCGGGCTGTTCGAATTGTTCGGGGTCAGTCCCCTGTCGGGTCGTACGGCCAGCTCTGAGGAGGGGATGCCCGGCGGAGAGGCCACGGTGATGGTGACGGCCGGCTTCGCCTCCCGCTTCCTGGGCACAGGGCGTGCGGACGGAGCGGAAGCGCTGGGGAGGACGATCATACTGGATGGGACGCAAGTCACGGTGATCGGGGTGCTTCCCCAGAACTTCGGGCCGGTGGGCGGAGACGCCGAGGTCTTCACGACCCTGCGCCTGGAGCCTCCCACCCGAAAGGGCCCCTTCTTCCTGGCGGTGTTCGGCCGGATCGCCCCAGGGACGGACCGGGCGACTGCCGCGGCCGAGCTCCGTGCCATCAACCGGCGGATCTTCCCCCTCTGGGCTGCGTCCTATCAGGACGAGAGGGCCACTTGGGGGATGATGGACCTGGCCGAGGCCCTGCGAGGAAGCGTGAGCCGTCTCCTCTTCATCCTCATGGGAGCGGTGGGCCTACTCCTCCTGGTCGCAACCATGAACACTGCCAACCTCCTTCTGGCCCGGGTCGGTAGTCGGCGGAGGGAGCTGGCCGTACGGACCGCTCTGGGCGCATCGCCGCGAAGGATGGTTTCACACCTGCTCCTGGAGAGCGCCCTCCTGGCAGGAGGCGGTGTACTGGTGGGATTAGCGGCCAGCCAGGGCATCATCGACCTGCTTCCTGTGGTGGCGTCCAGCTACATCCCGCGTCTCGATGAAGTGAGATTGAGCGGTACGGTGCTGGGCTTCGCGGCCTTCCTCGCCCTGGGGAGCGGCCTGATGTTTGGCCTGATCTCCGCGCTACACGGAATCGGGGGCGACGTGGCCCAAGACCTCCGCACCGGCGGACGAACCGCCACGCAGAGCCTCAGGCAGCAGCGGTACCAGCGGCTCCTGGTGGCCGCCCAGCTGACGGCAGCCGTTCCCCTCCTGACCGGAGCGGGGCTCCTGGCGTCCAGCCTCGTGAACCTTCAGAGAGTCGATCCCGGTTTCGATGCCCAGAACCTGCTCACAATGAGGGTCTCGCTTTCACGGGGGACCTACTCCGACGTCGAGGACCGGCGTCAGTTCTGGGACCAGATGTTGGAGCGGCTGTCGACGGTTCCGGGTGTGGTTTCCGTCGGCCTGGCCAGTTCGCGCCCCCCGGAGGAGCTCGCGATCACGAACAACTTTGACCTGGAGGATCGTCCCACGCCGCCCGGACAGAGCCAGCCGGTGGTGCCGTGGGTCGTCGCCGACCAGGGCTTCTTCCAGACGCTGGGGATCCCGTTACTTTCAGGCCGGATGTTCGATGAAGTGGACATCACCGACTCCTCACCTCCCGTCGTCCTCGTGGACGAGGCCTGGGCCAGGCGGTTCTTCCCCGGCGAGGCCGCTGTCGGCCGGAGGTTCAGGTCGGGAGGAGCCACGAGCGGTCCCTGGACCACGGTAGTGGGTGTGGTGGGAGAGGTGCCGTACTCGGGCGTCGGCCGCGAGGGGGAAGGGACGGTCTACCAGCCCGGCCCCTCGTACCTCACAGACCCGTTCCTCAACGTTCGAGCCGCGGGGGACCCTGCCCGTCTGATGCCCCTCATCCGGGAGGAAATCCGCCGGGTAGACCCCACCGTGCCTCTAACCCGGATCGGAACCGGAGAGACCCTAATCTCCAGCTCCCTGGCCCAATCGCGTCATCTCACTCTCGTGCTGCTGACCTTCGCGCTCGTCGCCCTGCTCCTGGCGGTGATCGGCCTGTACGGGATCACGGCGAACTCGGTCCAGCGCCGCCGCGGAGAGATCGCGGTCCGATTGGCTCTTGGCGGCTCGCCCGGTGCCGTGCTGGGCCACGTGGTGTGGCAGGCCATGGGGCTGGCGGTGGCGGGCCTCGTGTTGGGGATCGCCGCCGCTATCGCGCTCAGCCGGGTCTTGTCCAGCCTGCTCTACGAGGTGTCGCCGAACGATCCACGGACCCTGGCCGGCGTGGCCGTGCTTTTGATCTTCGTCTCGTTGGTGGCAAGCGCGTTGCCGGGGAGTAGAGCGGCCCGGGTCGACCCCACGTCCGCTCTACGGGAGGAGTAACGCGTCCGCACTCTACCGCCGCGGCGATCAGGGGCGGGGTAGGGAGCCGCGAGAGCAGTGGTGACAGTCTGCCTCCCCCAGAGCTCGAAACTTGAACAGCGCCCGCGCCCGGCGGAGCTGGAGGGCCTTGCTGGCTTCGGTGGCCTCCTCGATTCTGAAGCACTTCCCCGCGTTCGCCAGCAGGGTGATTGCACGGTCATATCACTCGTAACGCAGAGCCGACATCGGGTCGACCTTTGTTGCTCGCCTGGCGGGGAAGTACGTGGCCAGGAGTCCCGCCGTCAGCAGCACCAGGCCCACCGTCGAGAAGGTGAGCGGGTCGAAGGGGCTGACCCCGAAGAGGAAGAACGAGAGACCTCGGGTGACGCCCAGGCCCACGAGGACTCCAATCGCCACGCCCAGCCCCGCGAGTGCGGCACCCTGGCGTACGACCAGGCGGAGCACATCGCCCCTCTGTGCGCCCAGCGCCATGCGGATGCCCATCTCCTGTGTTCGCTGCGCCACCGAGTAGGCCATCACTCCGTACACCCCCACCAGCGCCAGGAGCAGGGCGATGGCTGCCAGGACGGAGAGGATCTTCACCATGATGGTGTTTCCGCCGATCTGCTCACGGATCATGTCCGCCAGAGTCTGTATGGAGTAGACGGGCTGATCTGGATCCATGCTCGTGACCAGCTCCCGCAGCCGGGGGATCAGAGACGCGGGATCGGCGCTCGTCCGGAGCGTGTAGCCCATGCTGCGGGATTCCGACTGGAAGGCAGAGAAATACACCATGGGTCCGGGGTCGTCATCGGGGCCGGAGTCCCTGGTGACGCCCACCACCCCCACGATCTCGCGCACGCCGGAAGAGAACTCGACCTGCCTGCCGATCGGATCCTCGTTCGGCCAGTGGCGGTCTGCGAAGAGTTGGTTGATGACGATCACTGGCGGGCTGTCCTGGACGTCGCTTCGCGCGATGGTCCGGCCCGAGATCAGGGGAACCCCCATCGCTTCAAAGTAGCCGGGGATCACGTCGCGGAAGCTCACTACCGGTCGCTGACTCAGCGCAGCCGGCTCGTCGGTGGGGAGCCAGTAGTAAGTGCCGGTGTTGCCGGTGGTCGGAAGGATATGGGTTCCTCCGGCGACCTCGACGGCGGGCAGGGCCTCCAGCCGGTCCAGCAGGTCCAGCTGGAAGGAGACGATGTCCTCGTCCTGCGGGTATTTCGTCTCCGGGAGCGTCACCCGCATGGTGAGCACGTCCTCTGTCTGGAAGCCGAGATCGGCGGACCGCATCTGCACGAAGGACTGGATGAGGAGCCCGGCGGAGACCAGCAGCACCATGGCCAGGGCCACCTCGGAAACCACGAGCCCCTTCCGAAGCCTCCCGCCGCGGGCGCTGGTGCCTCCCCTACCGCCTTCCGAAAGGGCCTCTTTCAGGTCCGCGCGGGAGCTCTGTAGAGCCGGTGCCAGGCCGAACACCGCTCCGGCCACCGCCGTGAGCACGGCCGTGAAGGCCACAACGCGACCGTTGAGTGTGATCTGGTCCACCTGGGGGAACCAGGCGGGCATGATGGACACCAGCCCCCGGATCCCGAAGCTGGAGAGCAGGACTCCCATCGCGCCGCCGCAGAGAGCCAGCATCATGCTCTCCGTGAGGAGCTGGCGCACGATTCGGCCCTTCCCTGCGCCCAGGGCGCCGCGGAGGGCGATCTCCCTCTCTCGGCTTGCTCCCCGCGCCAGGAGCAGGTTCGCGATGTTCGCGCAGGCGATGAGGAGGACGAAAAGGACGGCCACCGTAGAGATCAGGCTCCCCGACCTGAAGCCCTCGTCGAACCACTCGTCCTTGAGGCGAATGATGTTCACCGAATTGCCGGCGTTGGCGTCCGGATAGGCCTCTGCGAGGCGCTGGGCGACTCGGCTCATCTCGGCTCGGGCTTCATCCAGGGTGTGGGTCTCGCGGACCCGTCCGAGAACCTGGAGGAATCGGCTAACCCGGGGTTCCTCACCCGTGATCCCCATGGGGATCCAGACGTCGGTACTGGCGCTATCGAATCGAAATCGTGGCGGAAGGATTCCGACGACGGTGTGCTGGACACCATCGAGGTTGATGGTGCGTCCCAAGATGCCGGGGTCTGCCCCGAAGGATCGGTGCCAGAGGCCGTCGCTGATGATCGCGACCGGCGGAGTGCCGTCCCGTTCTTCCTCAGAGGCGAAGCCACGACCCATGGCGGGCCGGACCCGAAGGACGTCGAGGAAGTTGTACGCCACCCTGAGCCCCTGAAGCCGCTCAGGCTGATCCCCCCCGGAAAGATTGACTCCGGTGTTGTAGTAACCGGCTACCTCCAGGGTCTGGCTCTGGTCCCTCCAGTCCAGGAAGTCGGCGACGGAGCTGGCCGAACGCGACCACCCTCGCTCCCGATTCGCGGTCCAGACCGCGACCAGATCCACGGACTCGTCGAAGGGGAGGGGGCGAATCATGAAGACGTCGACCGCGCTGAATATGGCGGAGTTGGCGCCGATTCCAACGGCCAAAGAGAGAATGGCGACGGTGGTCAGGACCGGGCTCTTGACCAGCGAGCGGAATGCGAACTTCACATCCTGAAGGAAGAGATCCATGGCCTGCAAACCCGTGGAAGGCTCCTGCCGATCGGCTTCGAGGCGGACGAATGCCTTCGCCCCCTACGAGAGTGGAATCCGTCGCGTTTCGATGCCGTGCTCTCGTCTACTTTCCTTCGAGGAGCGTCAGGAGGATCCGAAGTGGTTCGCCTGAGGCAGACGTTGGCCCAACGCCTTCGACCCGTATGGATTGCCGCACTGCCCCTCCAGGGACCGTGACCTCGACGTCGACCGTTCCCTGGCCAGGGATGGCGAAGTGGACGGGCATCACGCTCTGGGAATCATAGCCGGATCCAGTGTCTACGACCCGTGTCCCAAGCAGCCGACCGTTTCCACTCTCGTAGACACGAACCTCCGTGCCCGGGCTCGCGAAACGGCGCTCCCCCCTCAAAACGAGCACCTGGAGCGAACGCTCCCGGCGACTTCCGGACAGTGGATTGACCAGGATCTGGTGAGTGGCCTTCTGCGAGGTGCCGGCGATGGCCAGATCCAGGTCTCCGTCGGCATCGAAGTCGACCCAGTGAACACCGTGAGATGCCGCCTGTTCGCGGATGGGTCGCGGTGTGACCTACGGAATCGGGAGCCGTCGTTTCGAAACAGGTAATCCGGATAGGACACCCCGCCGCTCACGGTTCCATTCACGTAGAGGTCCAGGTCACCGTCGTGGTCGAAGTCTCCCCACGCGCACGAATCCCAGCGGCTGTCGATGGCGAGTCCCAGGTCGCTGGCGACGTTCACCCATGCGCCCCCGTCGAACCGGTACGGGGCGTTGGGGCCGTAGTTGGCGACGAACAGGTCAAGATTCCCGTCGAACCACACCGCACCGACGCTCCTCCGGGGATCGTCGATGCCGGATGTGGAGGAGACGTCGGTGAAGCTGCCGCCCCCGTCGTTCCGGTACAGCCGGTTGGGGCCATCACGAAGCGCCACGAAAATGTCCAGGTCGCCATCACTGTCGTAATCTGTCCAGGAGAGCGAGGGGGAGCGGGCCCGAGCGCCCTATCGTGGATTCTGTCGTCGCTCACTCTCGACATCCCTCCCGGGCTCGGGCAAGGAGCGTCTCCAGCTCGGCATCGCCAAGCTGGGCGAGGCCCCTGGTCGCTGGTGCGGGCACTGGTCCAAGGGTGAGGTAGTGACTGACGAAACGGAGTCCGCCGGGCGACCGCTCGACACTCCAGCGCCGTCCGCCGTGATCCCTCCACTCCATGACGTCCGCCGATAGGATCGCGGCCAGGGCCTCTTCATCGGACTCGCCCAATCCGCGGGTGACGATTAGCCGTTCACTGGGCCCGGCGCAGATGACGCTGGTGGCGAGGTGCCAGCGAACCGACCCAACCGTGAGCGTTCGGCGTCGAGGAGACATGCTATTCGGTATTTGTTCGGTATCATGAAAATCTAGCGCGCCACCACCGCTCCCGCCAGTGCGGCTGCGGGGACGAGGAACCTCCGCCCCTCCTCGAGGGTCCGGAGGACACCGGGGCTGGCGGGTCCCCATCCATCTCGCTGGTATGACCCGCAATCGGCGTGCTTGGACGGGCGTGTTCTGAATGGAGCCTCTTGTCCCTGAAGGGGAGGAAAGCGATGACGACGCAGTGGGCATCCGGTGCCGAAGGAGGATCCGGCGGCGGAGCGATCCGCATCGTGGGGATCCTCGGCAGCGTGCGCCCGGGCAACTACACCGCCAAGGCTCTCGCGCTGGTGGAGGACGAGCTGCGGGGTCGCCCGGAATGCAGCTTCGAGTGGCTCGATCCATCGGGGATGACTCTACCGCTCCCCGGGAAGCGTGGCGACAGTGGAGACGCGGAGCGGCTTGTCCAGGCCACCTCCCGGGCCACGGGCGTCATTCTGGCGACGCCCGAGTACCACGGCTCGTTTTCCAGCGTGATGAAGTTGGTCATCGACAACCTGGGATTCCCGTCTGCGCTCAGTGGGAAGCCCGTGGCTCTCCTGGGGGTGGCGGCCGGGCGCATCGGAGCGATCAAAGCCCTGGAGCACCTGCGAAGCGTTGCCTCCCACGTCGGAGGGATCGTGCTTCCGGGCCCGGTCTCCGTCGCACGGGTGCGGGAGACGTTCGACGAAGACGGCCGCTGTCTCGACCAAGGGGTGGAGAGGATGATTCGCGGGCTCGGCCTATCCCTCTTGGACTACATCGACGAGAGTATCTGTCCCAGGCTGGCCCTGGAGGCGATGGTCCGGGAATGACGGAACCCTGGCCCAGCTAGCGTACCGGCGCAGAAGCCCTGTAGCCATTCTTCGCGCTTTGCGCTCAGGTACCGCGGAGAGTCGTGCGGTGCCACGTCAAGCGGCTGGCCGCGATGTTCTTCGCGCTTTGCGCTCAGGTACCGCGGAGAGTCGTGCGGTGC
>JBDHKE010000137.1:0-15095 GCA_039586555.1 Gemmatimonadota bacterium
ATCAGCTCCTCTCTCGGGACGACGGCGTTCACCAGGCCAATCGCGAGGGCTTGTTCCGCCTCCACCATGTCACCCGTGAGAGTCATCTCCACCGCCCGACCCAGTCCGACGAGCCGTGCGAGCCGGACGGTGCCGCCGTACCCAGGCATGATTCCGAGTCCCACCTCGGGAAGTCCAAAACGCGCGTTGTCGGACGCCACGCGGAGATGACAGGCGATGGCAAGCTCGCACCCCCCGCCCAGAGCGTATCCACCCACGGCCGCCACCACGGGCTTGGGGAAGCGCTCGATCAGATGGCAGAGCTCCTGTCCCCGACGGCTGACGTCGACTCCGGAGATTGGGGTCATCTCGGCCAGCACTCCGACGTCTGCTCCTGCCACGAATGCCTTGTCCCCCGCGCCGGTGAGGATCACACCTCTTGCCTGCGGATCGTCTCTGAGGGAGAGGAAGGCCTCGCCGAGCTGGCGCACTACGGCGGGATTGAGCGCGTTCAGCTTCTCCTGGCGGTCAACCGTCACGATGGCCACATCGTCCTTGTGATCGACGCGCACGTGCTTCGAGTCGTCCATGCTCTCGGATCCTCATTTGGCAGTCCTACCTTGACCTCAGACCCAGCGGTCTAGACTAGGCTTCCGCGGCTACGGACGCCAGGAGACGGACCGGGCCGCGAGGGCGCCCGGCGGAGGTGATCTGACCCACCGTTCCCCATGGCCGCATGCTCCAGAATCACTTACCTTCCGGCCGGAAAGATCCCTCGACCTCAGGAGCAGACGTCGAATGAGCCGGTCTCTCAACAAGGTGATGCTTATCGGAAACGCTGGGTCGGAGCCCGAGATCCGGATGACGCCTTCCGGAAGTAAGGTCGCCAAGGCCTCCCTGGCCACCAATCGGACGTTCCAGGACCGTAGCGGTCAGCAACAGGAGCGAACCGAGTGGCACCGGCTGACCTTCTTCGGCCGCCTTGCAGACATCGTAGAGCAATGGGTGCACAAGGGAGATCGGCTGTACGTCGAGGGCAGGATCGAGTACTCGCAGACCCAGGACGAACAGGGAGGGGTCCGCTATTGGACGGATATCGTCGTCAACGACATGGTGATGCTCGGGTCTGCTGGCCCGGCCGCAATGTCAGGCGGGACCTCGCCAGCTCCAGAGCCAACGCCCCGACCTCAGGAGACTCCGCTCTCCGAGCCCGAGGACGACCTGCCCTTCTGAGCCGGCCCACGCAGCGGAATCCGACCCAGCTCAGGCCCTCACGTCTGGGATCGCTCCTCCAGATCGGACTCCCACAGCCCCATCAGCTCGTTATCGAATCGGGAGGGATCGCTCCGGTATTGTTCCACCCAGGCTTCGAACGGGGGCAGAGCGAGCTTTCGGGATACGCGCTCCGTGGAGATGCGGACGATCTCTTCGTAGGAGAGCTCAGCGGAGGCGCCGGATTCACGCGTGGCCCGGTCAGCCAGCACGTACATGTCATCCGGGGATAGCGTGAGCAGAATCTCCGCCACTCGAGCCGAACAGTAGTCGTGGTACTTGGCCCGCAAGACCTGAATCGGCTCTCCTTCCCCGCGGTTCGGACGAATCCTTCGGGGAGCCTCGCTCACTGACGCCCTCCACTCCGACTGCGCCTTAGACCCTCGCACCGCCAGGAACACGTTTCAGACCCGGTCGTGCAAGGCAGAAACCATATGTTTAGGAAGCGGACGAGGAGGCGTCAAGCTCTGCTGCGCAGCGACGGCCGGTCAGAGAGTCACGTGGGGGGAATCTCCAAAGTGGCTTTGTTCGCTTTCGCTCGCGCGAGCCTGCTCACGGAGGTGGCGGTAGATCGACCGGCGGGTGAGACCGTATAGCACGACGCGACTGAGAAAGTCGGGGTCTGTCTTCTGAACCTCCTCGGCCTGGGCGGCCAGATCCTTCGGGAGGCGAACATTCAGCTGTACAGAGCAGGTCTCCCACATTGGCTTGGCTCGAGTTTCCCAGTCGTGAGGAAGTGTGACAACCCGTCAGTTCTCTACGCGTGAACGGCCGGTCCGTCGCTCGGACCCCGGTGGGGACGGGGCCTCCTGGGCCACGGGAGGAAAATGATAAGATCGGAATTTTCCGGGCGCAACCCCCTCCCTGTGTTTTCCGGACAACATAAGCGGTTTTGCTAAGTTACTGCCAATAAATCACTTAGCAATACTAGCGGATCCGGCAATCCAGTTGTTCCCGAAGGAGAAGCAAGATCATTTTTTTGGAATTCTTGATACGAAAAGTCAAGTGGGATCTGAGCTTCCGGAAGGTGCCAGGAGAAAAGGCGAGTTGGATCGTGACAAGGATTTTGGGAAAAAGTGCGCCTACGGAAGGACGGATCGGAGAAAGGCCTGCAGGGTGGATGGATCTAGCTCGTCGAAGCGACGCCGGATCGCCTCAGCCCGATCTTCCCTGAAGATGTCCGCAGTGCGGAGCAGGGTCGGTCCTTCCTCACTCTGGAAGGCGACAAACCCTCTCCACGTATCCTGGTCGCGAAACACGTGAAGGCCGGCGACCCAGCTCCGATTCTGGTGGACGACCCTCCGAACGTCGGTCTTCACCGGTTGTGAGGGCGACGCGCCTGGAGGCGCAGCCTCACGCTCCCTCAGGTGCTCTCCCGGGTTCCTCCTCAGGTCGCTGAGCCACACCTCGAAGGTCGGCAGGGGAAGGAGATCCATGCAGTATGCCGTGAGAATCGCCATTGGATCGGCCCAATCCCGGATCCCACACCCCGAAGCCCACCGGCCCGCTTCGCGGTAAAGGGGTCGAATCGCCTCTCGGGGGATCAGACCGAGCAGGGAGAGTGCCTGCCGTCGGCGGTACGCCTCATAGAGCGTCTCCAAACCCGCCACGGTCTCCAGACCCGTGTAGGAGATCATCGCTGGGGACGCGCCACTCCCCGGCCCGACTGGCGCTGCTCCTCCTGTCAATGGACCCTCCAGGCCGTCTCTTCGCGGTGGGGCTCCACCGGAGCGGTCCGTTCGGTGCTGTCGCGAACGGCGAGGCGGGCGAGGGTCTCCCGGGTGCCGAACGTGTCCAGCAGGCTCTGGACCGCGTGGAACCGGCCGGGCTCGTACCGGGCGAGCATGTGTCCCACGCCCAGACGAACATCCCGAAGAAGTGCCCTTGCCTCGCCGAATGTGAGAGGAAGAGGAAAGCGGATCTGATATCCCAGGCTGGCCGCCGGGCCCACGGGGAGGATCCGCCGGAGGCGGTGATTCGGAAACGCCCCCTCGAGCACGCCTTCCAGCCCCAGGTTGGGCCGGGGAAGTCCCGTGCGCACCACGAGCGCGGCCCCGTCGTAGTCGAGGTGAATTCGCAGTACCCCAGTCCCAGCCGCCTGAACGCGCACGGCGGTGCCGTCGTGCAGATCGAGATCCTTACAGATGTCTCGGAAACCGATCCTCAAGATCGTAGGACGGGTGAGGGGGCCATACCCGATACGGGCCAGGACCCGGAGCGCGATATCGAAGCAGTACCGTTGGCTCTCCTCCTCCTGCGAAATGTGACCGGCTGAGCCCCGGGATCCCGATTCGGAAAGTAGTCCGCGGACGTGATCCAGTGTGGGCTCGTACACCCAGTCGAGGATGACGAGCTCGGAGCCCAGATCCAGGTGCTTCTCCTCACCGCACCCGAGATCGACGACTCGGGCCGCGGAAGCATAGCGGCCCTCGAGCACCAACCCCAACCCGATGTCCTGGATTCGCCCGCCACCTTCCAGCTCGTGCCGGTCCCGGTATTGGATGACCGCTCGGGTGAGCGGCAACTCGCAAATCCCTGGGACATCGGCCATCGCCTCCGGTCGCGGCCCCACGTAAAGCGCTGGGTGGGTTCCAGGGTCCATTGGACTGCTCCGATTCCGATCCATGTCGAGAAACCAAGACGCCCCCGTGGCCACCTGACGGCAGGCACGGAGGCGTCAAACGCTGAGCCAAGGGACAAACGACACCCTTGACAGTCGCTCCAGCGACCCGTATGGTTCTCTCGGAAACTACGAGAGAGTTGCGGGTCGCCAGCCCGTGCCTTCTTCAGAGAGTCTCCGGCGCCACCCGGAGACTCTCTTTGGTTATGCATTGTGGCGCCGGCCGGGACCGCAGCCGCGGGGAGCCGGGCCGGTGCGCGACCGACCGCGCACCGTGTGGATTCAGATTGAATCGCCCCGGGGCGGAAAGGCTCCCGAGGCGAACTTGTCACAATACCCTAGCATAACCATCCGTTTGCCCCGCCCGCAAGAAACGGCGTCCAGCGTCCATACTGGCGCCAGCCGGATCCTCTCTCCATCTCCGCGTTTCTTGCAACGCGCGCGGGCTTCGAGCATTATTCGATGGCCGGTCTTCAGACCGCCGCGCCAAGTACCACCCGACCCCCCAATCCGAACCGGATCAGATGCAAACGTTGGGCCGTGCCCGTCGCCGTTCGGTCGCATTCCTCGAGCGCGATGGAGTGACGTGGGCATGCTTCCTCGTGTCCTTCCAGGGCGAGGATGTGCGATGGCACGGATATTTCTCTTTTCGGCCGGCCGACGCGGAGGCGGGAGATGACGAAGTCCGCACCGCCGACATCTTCCTCGAGCGCTCCGAGGAAGAGATCAACCGGAAAGCCAGGCAACTGGGACGTCCCCTCCTCGCCGGGCTCCTCTCTTCCGCTTTGCACACCCGGGAGAAGACTCGCAGCGCTTCCGAGTGTCTCCGGCGGCGCTTCCGCAAGATGCTCTCGGAGAATTCGCGCTCCCTGGCAGGTGACTGGACCGATCACCCGGCCACCGACGTGCCGTGCGAGGCCGAGCTGCGCTCCCTCTACGCTTCGTACCGGCTGGACCAGGTGGCACACTTGATCGCCCTCATCCGCCCGGAAAACTTCGAGGACACGGTGGATCGTATCCTGGCAGGGAAGAGCGTCGATTTCGGAGCCAAGGACCGCCTCCAATTCTCCATGATGGTGGTGGAGCACTTGGAGGCGCTCCTGCCGCTGCCCCCATTCGAGGATTGGGTGGCCGACTTCTTGGCCAACCGGAACGAGTATCGTTTGTACGCCCACACGCTCCACCGGCAGGGGAGACTGCCCTGACCCGGCGATCCCTTCAGGCGCTTGTCCGTGCCTTTGCCAATTCATATCTTACGGTTCTGTTTGTCAGCTTTCTAGCCTGAGGAGTGTGGTCTCTTTGGAAGTACTCGTAAACGAAGGAGAGAACCTGGAGCGGGCCCTCCGCAGGTTCAAGCGGAAGGTCCAACGCTCCGGTCTCTACTCCGAGCTTCGCAAGCGCCGCTATTACGAGAAGCCCAGCGCGCAGCGCAAGAGAAAGCGCGAAGCGGCGATCCGTCGGGAAAGGCGCCGCCAGCGCCGTCAGTCGGTGAGGCGCTGAAGCCAGACCGACCACAGAACCCGGAACACGAATCGGGCGCTCGGCGCAGACCGAAGGCAAAAGCGAAGCGGCTTCCCTGAAGTGGAGAGCCGCTTCGCTTTTGCCGGACCACCACCCAGCCCTCTCCCCCAGCTCCGCTCACCACCAGCTTACAGCGGCAGAGGGACGGCTTCTTCACCTGTGTAGTCGTAGAATCCCTTCCCCACTTTCCGACCGAGGCGTCCCAGGGCGACGAGTCTCCTGAGGAGCGGCGGCGGTGCGTACCGCTCTTCTCGATATTCCCCGTACATGATCCCGGAAATCCGAAAGAGTGTGTCGACCCCGACGAAATCCGAGAGGGTCAGGGGGCCCATCGGGCACCCGGCCCCCAGCACCATGGCTTTGTCGATATCCCCGATGCTAGCGACACCTCGTTCAAGCTGGCGGATGCTGTCCAGCATGTACGGAACCAGCAGGAGATTCACCACAAAACCGGAGCTGTCCTTGGCCTCGATGGGTTCCTTTCCCAGGTCCTGGGCGAACCGGTATGCAATCGCGAAGGTTTGAGGACTGGTCGCGATGGTCCGTGATGGTGAGCGAGCTCGTGTTCGACGCGAAGATCGTGTGCTCTGCACAGATCGAGTCGAGCTCCATGAAGAGATCCCGCTTCGCATCCAGTCTCTCGACGACCGCCTCGATGATGATATCTCGATCCGCGAGCGCGCTCAGCTCAGTCGTGAAGGCGAGGCGTGCCCAGGCAGCATCCCGCTCTCCCCTCGTGGCCTTCTCCCTCTCGACGGCCCGGTCGAGCGACTTCCGAATCCGAGCCTCTCCTCTTTCGAGCAGCTCCTGATTCAGCTCGCGAACCACGACTTCGAACCCACCTCGCGCCGCCACCTCCGCCACACCACTCCCCATCAGGCCGCAGCCTACGACACCCACCTTCCTGATCTCCAGGCCCTCTCCAGTACCCTCGTCCTCCGGCAGGGCATCCATCCTCACTCCTCTTCCGATCGCCACTCTCTGACCACCTCCCGCGCGACTCCTCCGAAGTGACGTCGCACCCACCGGCGCCAGGAGGCCGGCGGCGGCTCCAGCGTCTCCCCTTCCTCCAATCGATCCAGAATGCCTTCCAGCTCCGTACGCACTTCGCGGTTCTGGCGGCGGTGATGGAGACCCACGGCCCAAAGAACCAGAGTACCCACTGCCAATGCGATCGTTACGCCGGTCATCACCGCCCAGTCCGTCGGAGCGAAGGTGGCCATTCCCAGCGCAACTCCCACACCGGCTCCCACCCCACCGGACACCCCACCCGCGATTCCGCCGGCCAGGTTGTTGTTCCTCGTGCCCGGATCGACCTCGAACTCCACCGCCGTCTCGGCCGGGCCAATCTCCTTGAGATGGATCTCCACGCTCTTCGCGGACGCCACGTAATACCGCCTGGAGGTGGAGCTTGCGGCTCGGGCGATCTGTGACACCCAGTCCACGGCCGGCCAGTATACCATGAGCTCCCTCGTGCGACGCACGGGCTGGAGAAGCTGACCCGCGACCAGGAATTCGTCCAGCTCGCCGCAAAGGTCGTCACGACCCTGAGGAATGACTCTTGAGGCCCGTACAACCGGCGCTCCGAACAACACTCGAAGCGCACCCTGGTCCGGAGGGCGCGCCCGCACTTCCGCGAGAGCCACCCGGACGTGCTTCTCGGGGAGGCCGACTTCTCCAGCGATTCGAAGCACCTCGGCCTCCGTCAGGCCGCTCTCCGACGCTTCTGGATCCAGTGCGGTGAGCTCCGCGGCTCGCCGCATGACCTCCTCGAATTCTCGCCGTGTCAGGCTTCGTCCGCGCTCCATGGCCTCCGACTTCTGAAACGGTGCACTAGAATGCCTCCACGACCACCGCAGCGCCCTGGCCACCCCCGATGCAGGCGGACCCGAGCCCCAACCGCCCGCCTCGCCGCCGAAGCTCGTGCAACAGATGAATGGTGATGCGCGCACCCGAAGCAGCCAGAGGGTGGGTGACGGCGATGGCACCTCCGTTGACGTTGGTCTTGTCCGGGTCGAGGTCGAGTTCCTTCTCCACTGCGCAATACTGGGGCGCGAATGCCTCGTTCACCTCCACGAGATCCATCTCCTCCAGGGTGAGTCCTGCCCTCTCCAGTGCACGCCGGGAGGCCCGTGCCGGACCGATTCCCATGATGTGGGGATCAACTCCGACGAACGCCCAGGACACCAGGCGACCCATCGGCTCTAAACCCTGCTCCTCCGCCCAGGCCTTCTCGGCCAGTACAGTGCTCGCGGCCCCATCCCCGATGCCGCTGGCATTACCCGCCGTCACGAGCCCATGCTTCCGAAAGTAGGGGGGCAGGGCGGCAAGCCTCTCGGAAGTGGTTTCGGGCCGAATGTGCTCGTCCCGGGCGAAGCGCGACTCCCCCTTCCGGGTTTGGATCGCGAGCGGGACCACCTCGGCATTGAAACGTCCCTCGTCCCACGCCCTGGCGGCTCTTTGCTGGCTTCGGAGAGCCACCGAGTCAGCTTCCTCCCGGGTTACCCCATAGCGGTCTGCCAGCTCCTCCGCGGTTTGTGCCATCGTGAGCCCGCAGCGTGAATCGAGGAGAGCCGCCCACAGAGTGTCTTCGAAGAAGTGACCCGTCTCTCCCAAGCGAAGCTGACCCCATCGGGCACCTCGAACCGCATGGGGAGCCTGGCTCATGGACTCAGCCCCTCCACAAAGCGTGGCGTTGGCCTCTCCCAGCAGGATCTGCTGCGCACCGGAGACGATCGCTTGGAATCCGGATCCGCAGAGCCGGTTCACGGTCAGGGCGGGCACCTCCTGGGGAATCCCGGCTTCGAGGCCCACGTGTCGGGCCAGGTAGATGGCGTCGGACGAGGTCTGCAGCGCGTTTCCGATGAACACCTCATCGATCTGGTCGGGTCGCACACCGGACGCAGTCAGAGCAGCCTTCGAGGAGTGCACGGCTAGCTCCGTGGCGGAGAATCCCCGGAGCGAACCCCCGAACGACCCGAATCCCGTTCGTTTTCCTGACAGGAAGACAACTTCCCTCGACCCCCTCTGCGTACGCATCGACCCTCTCCCACTTGGGTTCGTTCACCGCCCGACCCAAAAAAAGAAACCCCCGCGGGCTAGCGGATCAAGCCGCGCCCCCGAGGGATTCTCGCTGCATGGAGGAGGGCTACACCGGCTCCTCCGCAGGCACGTCCTGGAGATGCTGCTGGAACGCCTGTTTGTTGTGGGCTCTCATGTACGCCTCGCGAGCGTCGATAGCCCCTGCCATGAGGTATTCGAGGATGTGCTGGTCCAGCAGCTGCATCCCGTCTTTCCTTCCGGTTTGTATGATCGAAGGAATCTGATGGATCTTACCCTCGCGGATGAGATTCGCCACCGCCGAGGTGCCCACCAAGATCTCCAGCGCCGCGATCCTCCCCCGGCCGTCCTTCCGCCTCAGTAGAACCTGCGAGACAACACCTTTCAGAGACTCTGCCAGCATGGCACGGACCTGATCCTGCTGCTCGGACGGAAACACGTCGATGATCCGGTCCACGGTCTTTGGAGCCGAGCTGGTGTGAAGCGTCCCGAGCACCAGGTGCCCCGTTTCCGCTGCCGTGATTCCCAGCTCCATGGTCTCACGATCTCGCAGCTCCCCTACCAGAATCACATCCGGGTCCTCCCGGAGCGCCGCCCTGAGAGCGTTCGCGAAGCTGCGCGTGTTGGCACCCACCTCCCGCTGATTCACGAGGCATTTCTTGTTCTCGTGCACGAACTCGATGGGGTCTTCGATGGTGAGGACGTGATCGGAGCGGGTCTCGTTCACGAGATCCACCATCGCGGCAAGCGTCGTGCTCTTCCCGGAACCCGTGGGTCCGGTCACGAGGACCAGACCCTTGGTGAGCATGCAGAACCTCTTCACGGCCTCGGGCAGCCCCAGCTGCTCGGCGGTGAGGATCTTGGCAGGAATGGTGCGGAAGACCGCTCCCATTCCCATGCGTTGCCAGAAGACGTTGACTCGGAAGCGGGCCAGGCCCGGAATCTCGTAGGCGAAGTCGTAGTCCAGACTGTCGCCGAAGAGCCCCCGAGCCGACTCATCCATGATCTCGTAAACGAGAGCCTCCATGTCCTGGGGTCCCAGCTCTCGGTATTTGATCCGCTGCATGCGCCCGTGCACCCGCATCACCGGCACGGATCCTGTCGAAAGGTGGAGGTCTGAACCTCCATTCTCCACGAGGACCTTCAGGAACTGGTCGATCTGCGCCATTCCATCTACCCTTGGTTGTCAGGCGACTGCAGGGGGTCCAGGTGCCAGGCTAGCTTTCCCTCGTCCTGCTCTCGGATTCCGAGTCCCCATCGGAGTCCGCCCATCCTGGCCTTGGACAGGTCTCCAGAAGCCCCATACCGCACGAAGGTGACCGGAGAGAGAGCCAGGATATCGGAAAGCCACGCCTCCTGCGGTGTAGACAGATCTACGGTGATCACGTCGAATCGAAACGCGTGGAGCTCTTCCACGGCGGCGATGGACTGACTCTCCTCCAAGATCTCGTACGTAAGGACCGACTCGGGAGCATCCTCCAGTCGATCGGTGAGGTGCAGGGCTCTCCAGGCCGGGTCCAGCAGGAGCATCGGAAGATAGGGGAGGATCTCTCGGGCCAGGCTCTCCGGATCACTGGTCACCGCGATTCGTGCCGTACCGGTCCGTGCCAACAGTCGGATCTCCGTGACCAGCGCCGCAGGTGCGGGAGGGAAACGTTCTTCGATCATCGACGGCTCGCGCACGGGACAGATCAAGTATTCCGAGCCATTCCGTGACGCCAGGCAGCTCACCTCCACAGGCGTCATCAGCCCCTCATGATTCACGAAACCCGACCAGGACGCCCGTTCCGCCAGCTCCCCGCCTCCTTCCGACGAGTGGGGCGTGAGCACCCGTGAGAGAGCCACTTCCCAACCGCCATCCAGAGGCCGGCGCTTGACGGTCCCATGGTCCTCGAACCAGCCCCAGGCCCTCGGCCCTCGGCTGGAGATCCCGATCCTCGTCGCGCCGATCTGAACCGCCTCGCTCAGGAGCGACTCGACGGAGGAGACAGCGCGAAAGTGAGTGCCCTCCTGGTCTGTGCGACCATAGACCTCCGTAATCAGCTCCCGAATCCGCATTCGCGACGCCAGCGCCAGCTGAATGGACAGATCCGTCCGGGCCTGAAGCTCGTCGAGGGCTGGATTCCAGAGAGGTGAATCCACCAGGACCGTCAGGGCCTGGTCGGTGCGAACCATGGGGAGGATCATGTGGGCGAGAGCCCATTCCGGAGTCACCATGGCGGCGGTTTCGGTGTCCACGTCCCCGATCTGCGGAAACACGTACGGAAGGTCGTGCTGCGAGGCGAGACCGAATTCTACTTCCTGGGCCGTCACGAACCCAAGGGCGATCAGGGCTTCGCCGAAGAACCCGCCGTTCTCGCGTTGATATCGAACCGCCCGCTCAACGTCGTCCTCCGTGATCCTCCCCAGGTCGAGCAGAACCTCTCCGATGTTCCGTCGCTCCCCCATGAATCAGCCTTCCTTCCAGAATGATCCCGTTTCACTGTTCATCCCTTCGCGAGGTGCTCGCATACGCGCATCCCGACCTCTTTCGTGGACAGCGTTCCCCCCAGATCCTGGGTGGTCGTGCCCCGGCTCACTACCGCTGAGACGGCGGCGTCCACCCGCCTTGCGGCATCCCGGTGCCCCAGGTAGTCCATCAGCAGAGCGACCCAGCGAATGGCGGCCAGGGGATTCGCTCGACCGGTGCCGGCGATGTCCGGCGCCGACCCGTGGACGGGCTCGAAGAGAGCATGACGGTTCGGATGGATGTTGGCGAAGGGTGCCAGACCGAATCCTCCGGTCAGCTCTGCTCAGATCGCTGAGGATGTCCCCGAACAGGTTCGAAGTCACGACAACCGAGTACCGGCCTCGTCGGCGTACCAGGTCCATGGCCATGGCGTCAACGTATACGGCTTCGCGCGGGATCTCTTCATACTCGGTACCGACGGCTTCAAACACCCTCCTCCAGAGGGATCCGGAGAAGGACAGGACATTGGCCTTGTCCACGAGCGTCACGAGAGGCCGGTCATTGCAGCGCGCATGCTCGAAAGCCGCCCGCACGATACGCTCCAGGCCGCGGTGGGTTTGCACCGATTCCTGTACCGCCACCTCCTCCTCTGTCCCTGTCTCGAAGGCTCCCCCGAGGTTCACGTAGAGGCCCTCCGTATTCTCCCGGAAGATCTCCAGGTGGATCCCCTCGGACGGGACCGTCTTCAGGGCGCGAGAGCTGGGTCGAGGAGGACGCAAGTTCGATAGTTGACGTACAGTTCGAGGCGGAAGCGGAGCCCCAGCAGGAGATCTCGCGCGTGCACATTGTCTTCGACCCGCGGGTCTCCCCGTGCACCGAGAAGAATCGCATCATGTTCCTCCGCCAGCGATCGGATCTCCTCGTCCGTGATCGTCACACCGTCCCGGAGATAACGCTCGGCGCCCAGATCCCAATCGCGCAGCTCGATATCGATCTGCTGGAGCTGTGCGACACGAGCGAGCACTCGCCTGGCTTCGCGGATGACCTCGGACCCAATCCCGTCTCCGGGTATGATCGCGATCGTGGACATGGATGGATCGCCGGAACTCTCTCCTGCCGAAGGGTTGGCTGGCCCCTTGCTCTCGTCAGGCGCCGACCCGGGGGACGGTGCAAGGAGCGTACCCCGCCCTGTCCAGAAGCCAGAAAAGCCCGAGTGAGCTCGCCCGAACGGGCTTCCGACGTTTCCGTCACTGCAAGACTTCGATGATTCCGCTCGCCGATCCGCCGCTCCCGTGGCTGACGAAGGGGTAGAGACCGGATGGAGCTTTCTCGAAGAAGACGACGAAACGGCTCCCCCGCTCCAGCAGCGGAGGGCTGGCATCCTGTCCCGTCTCCCGCAGAAAGGTGGAGCTCTCCGGGGTCAGGGCCTCTGCACCAAAGACCACTCTATGAACCCGATGATCGACGGTGACGAACTGAACCAGATCTCCCGGAAGAATGCGGATCCGGGTTGGCACCACATGCTCGTCGGCGCCGGCCCCCCCCAAGGTGATTCGGTGGACCCTACGGGTGGAGTCCAACCCGAGCGTCCGGATCAAAGCGGAGTCCGGTGGATCCCAAGGATCCGGAGCCGTCTCGCCGCAAGCGCTGAAGAACAGAAGGGACAAGAAGAAGAGCCCCGGCCGCGCGCGTATTCCTGGAGTCAAACGGCTCACAGGGCCTTTGACCCACCCGGGAGCGATCACCCCCGGTTGGCCAGCGTCCAGACGTACGCTGCCACAGCTCGAATCTGATCTTCCGAGATGTTCGATCCGCCCTTCGGCGGCATGGGTGCCGGGTGGACCGCAGGGTCGGCGACCCCATCGCTGACGAGCTGGAGGATCTCTTCGTATGAACCCTCGATGTGGATCCACTCGTCGTCCGCGAGCTTCGGCGCGAGGGGCCCACCCGCGCCCTCGGGCATGTGACAGCTGAAACAGATCCCCGCTCCATCGTAGACCTGCTTGCCCTGCTCCACCATCTCTGCCGTCACTCCCTCAGGCAGCTCCTGCCCACCCCAGCCCAGCACCACCACCGCCGCCGCCAGGGCCGAACCGGTCACCAGCAAAGACCTCAGCATCCTATCGCTCCCTTCTGTCAGGATTGGAGCCCGGCTGAGCGCGTTTTACCCTCTGTCGCTCGCTTCCACAGGTGGCGCAGTAACGCCAACCCGGCTCCAATTCCGCCCCGCACATCGAGCAGGAGGCGGCTGAAAGCATCCATCCACAGAAGGGACAGAAGTTCAGGTTCTCCCGACGGGGAAGAGATTCCTGACACCACGGACACGCTCGAGAGACCCTCAACGTCCGCGACTCTGCCGCGGCCGCCTCGTCCGCCTGGTCCGAGGAGACACTGTGAACATCCTCGGCGCGCTCCAACGTCGGATAGGTTCTGGCCTCCTCCGTTTCCGTGGGTGGCATCTCCCTTCGGTCTTCCCGGGCTCGCTCGGAATCGTCGGTCACGAGGTTGAGCGTGGGCTGGGAGCGACCCGGATCACTGTCCGCCGCCGCCGAGATTCGAGAGAGCTGGTCTGGGTCGGGTCGAGCTTCCTCGCCCCCGGCAGGGTGCGGGTCCGCAGGCGTCGCCAACTCCATCGGCCCTCTGCTTACGAACGCCGGGTTCAAGCGGACCTCGGCGGCGGCGAACCGCCGCACGACGGCGGGATTGGGATCCGGTGCCTCGAGCTCCTCAGCAATCTCCTCCCGAGCCGGCCCTGACTCCAGGATCAGGAACCCTCCCTCCCCCGCGAGCAGCCGAAGCAGCACGTCCTCATAATCCCCAGCGATCTCGATTCCCAGCCGGTCGCGGTGCGTCCGATAGGGAACCAGGTTCTGATAGATCTCGGCGATGGTGAAAGGCTCCGTAAGATAGACCGGTCGCCGGGCTCGAATCTCATCCACCAGCGTCTGGTGGAAACGTTGGAGACGCCCGCTCGGATCCGTCGACATGTCAGGCATCCTCGGCCCCCTCGTCGAGTCTCATCAGGTTCGCCCCGATGGCTGCGAGCAGGAAGCTCTTGGGATCCAGGAAGGGGATTTCCACTCCCGCCTGCTCGTGCCAGCGCTCTGCCAACCGGCGCATGAAGCGGACGAGCGTTTCATGGGAGAATCCCTCATAGTCTCGCAGGTGGCAAACGATCTCGTGCCAGGTTCCCCGGAACACCGCTCCGTCCACCAGCCGCACCTGATGGATCCGCTGGTCGCCACCTTCCTCCACGTCGTCGAAGAGCTCCAACTGGTTCTCGTCGACGAAGCCCCAGCCCTCCGCATCGTTGAAACGTGACTCGACCGCAGCCAGAATCCGGTCGATGGGATCGGCATCCTCCTCCAGATCTCGGAGTCGATCCTCCCAGAGCACCAGGCTCGGGTGATCGGCGGAAACTTCCCGAAGCTTCCGAGTCAGCTCGATCAGGCGCCAGATCGCCAGCGAATCCCAGTTCTCCTGCGGCGGCACGCCCTCGAATTCCCGAAGGGCACCCTCCCAGTCTCCTCGATCATACAGGAGGTGGCCGAGGTAGAGACGAGCCTCGACGAGACCTGGAGCCAGCTTGAGGGCGCGGCGGATCTGGCGGCAGGCACCCACCTCGTTTCCACCCCGGTGGAGCGCGTATCCGAGAGACGCTACGGCCTCCGCATTGTCCGGCCGAGCGGCCACTGCCCGGGCGAAAGCGTCACGGGCATGGGAGTGGAGGCCCTCCCGATAGAGGGCCCGGCCAATCGTGAGCAGAAGGTCGACGTCTCCGGCATGTCCGAGCTCCTCGGCCGCCCGAAACAGCGCGATAGCCTCCCGCGACTCTCCGAACCGCAGGAGAACCTCTCCGAGTCCGACAAGGGCATCTTCGTGAGCCGGATCGAGAATCCGAGCCTTCTCGAACGCCATTCTAGCCCAGGCGAACTCCTCGCGAGCCAGGCGGGCATATCCCAAACCCACATAGAGCTCCACGGCACTGGGATAAAGAGCGAGACCCTCCTTCAACATCGCGAGGGCCCCCTCATAGTCACCTTGGTCGTAGAGTCGATGCGCGCGCTCGTCGTATTCCTCTGAACTGAGGAAGCCTTCTTCCATTCGCGGGCCTTCCGCGGAGAGGGTGGTCAGTGCAACCGGTAACTCTCGACTTTCGACGGACCGAAAGGTAACCCGACGCCCTACTCCTTT
>JBDHKE010000138.1:0-9316 GCA_039586555.1 Gemmatimonadota bacterium
AAGACGTTCCTGGCGCTCGACTGGGCTTGCAGGGTTGCTGTGGGACTCCGCTGGGGTGGCTCGGATGTCAGGCAGGGCACCGTCGTGTACGCAGCATACGAAGGGGTGATTGGCTTACGCGCCAGACGGGATGCCTGGCTGCACCATAACTCCCACACAGCTGGGGATATCAAGTCCCTGAGCCTCCACTTGGATCCTCCGCACCTCCTCCGGATGAAGGAAGTGGAGGGGTTGATCCAGACTCTGCAGCGCGAGCTGCAACCCCCGATCCGTCTGGTTGTGATCGATACGCTGGCCCGAGGAATGGCCGGTGCGGATGAGAACCACTCAAAGGATATGGGACTCGCGATCCAAGCTGTGGACAGAATCAGGGAAGAGACAGATGCAACCGTGCTCCTTCTCCACCACCCCACCAAGGCATCCAACAAACAGATGCGTGGCTCTTCCGCCCTAGAGGGCGCAGCCGACACGGTCCTCCAGCTCGCGAAGAAGAAGAATCACCTGTTGGAACTGTCCTGCAAGAAGCAGAAAGACGCTGAGGGTTTCAGGCCCAAGAAGCTGAGGCTGGTTGCGGTCGGGGAATCGTGCGTAGTCCAGTTCGTGGGAGAGGAGCAGGAGCCGGATGGACCGGAGCTGAAGGTGGCGCACCAGGACATCCTTCTCCTGCTGGAAGAGCATCCTGATGGGCTCAGGGCTGCAGATCTCATGGAGCGGACCGGTAGATCTAGAAACACTGTGTACCGACAGTTGGGCAATCTCCGCGAGTCAGGTCTTGCCATCTCTGAGAATGGGACATGGAGTGCCACTTCCACTTCAATCTCATGTTCTCGGGGGGGTGAGAGTCCCAGTCCCACGAGTCCCACACCCCTTAGGGGTGGGACGATGGGACAACCCGAGACTGGGAGTGGTGAAGACCCCAGACCCGAGACTCTCCAGGAAGGCGACAGGGAGGTGGAAGATGTCGCCTGACCAGCTCCCATCGATCTGGCATGGGATGGCAAACCAGCTGAGACAGCTGGGAGCCGACCCGCAGGCCAAGGTTCTGGAGCGGTGCGCCAGTCAGCTCCAGGAGGCTCTCCAAGAGCAGGAAGGGGAGCTCCTCACGCTAACTGAGGCCTCCAAGGAATCGGGCTACTCCGCCGACCATCTGGGCCGCCTGATCAAGGACGGAAAGATCCCGAACGCAGGCAGGAAAGGAGCTCCCAGGATCCGCCGCGGAGATCTGCCCATCAAACCAGGAGCCTTGACGAGCGATCCCCCCGCCCTTGAGCTTTCCAGGACGCAGATCGTGCGATCCGTCGCGAACCAAGAGGAGGCAAGCGATGGGTAGCACGAAGAAGAGCTGGAGCTACAAGACCGGAGAGAGGAGCCGCAACCGCGTTAGGGCTTTCGAGGACTCCAAGAGCGGCATGCTGATGCTGGAGTTCTACGAGGCCGGCAAGCGAAAGCGGGTCTCGCTCGGACATCGGGATCGCGGGAAGGCCAAGCAACAGGCCGACGAGGCGGCAGCCAGGATCGGCAAGGCCGAACCCCTACGATCCGAAGACATCACGCTCCAGGAGCTGTTTGACATCTATCTGGGTGAGGTGACGCCGGGGAAGACTCTCAGGGTCCAGATGCACGACCGGGCTGCTGCGAAGTTGTTTCTCAGGTGTTTCGGAGCGCGGCGCTCGGCTAAGGAGCTGAACCGGAGAGACTGGGACAGGTTCGTGAAGGAGCGGACCAGTGGAAGGCTGAGGCCACCGGGAAGCCACGTGCCGGTCGTCGGGCCACGGACGGTCTCGAAGGATCTGAAGTGGCTCCTGGCGGTGCTGAACTGGGCAACGATGGCGGGAGACGGAAGGGGTCGGGCCTTGTTGGACCAGAACCCGCTCAAAGGAATGCCCTTGCCTTCCGAGCCGAGCCCAAGGAGGCCCCTAGCCACGCAGGAGCGCTACGAGGCGATGGTGGCTGTTGCCGATCAGATCGGTTGGCGATTCAGGGTGGCGCTGGTCCTGTCCCACGAAACAGGACATCGGATCGGGGCGGTGCGGCAGCTTCGGTGGTCAGATATCGATCTCGAACGCGGCACGGTTCGCTGGCGCAAGCAAGGCGACAAGATCGGCCACGAACACGACACGCCGCTGAGCCCTCAGGCAAAAGCAGTGCTAGAATCTGCCAGACAAGAGGAGCCTGCCATCGGCGACGCCTGGATCTTGCCGTCCCCGAAGGACCGGACCAAGCCCTGCAGGGCCGAACTCTTCACGAAATGGTGGAAGAGGGCAGAGGGCCTGGCAGGTGTGGAACACGTGGAATGGCTCGGATGGCATGGCCTGAGAAGGAAGTTTGCCACGGAGCTGAGACAGGAACCACTCCGGGACATCTGCGATCTGGGTGGCTGGAAGAACCCTGAGACGGTCGTTCAGTGCTACCAGCAGTCCAACGAGGCCGATCTCCGAGCAGCGCTGAAGCGACGAGCCACCGTCTGAACCGACAGTAACAACCGACAGTACGCGAGGAATTCAAGCACGAAGAATACCCCACCGAGGCTTCCAAATCTCAGTGGGGCAATCATTTAACTTCATGCGCCCGCCAGGACTCGAACCTGGGACCCTCGGCTTAGAAGGCCGATGCTCTATCCAGCTGAGCTACGGGCGCCGATGCTGTTGCCGGGGCGGGCGCTTAAGAACCACGGAACAGACCGCCGCCACGAAGCTAATCGAGACGCGGACCGAGGGTCAACGGATCAGGGAACCTACTGCGGGGTCAGCGCACGATCGCGCTGGCTGCTCCTCCAATGCGGTGTCGCCGCCAGCAGCACGCCACCTACTGCGCGAGCCTGGCGACCAGATCCTGGGCGACCAGATCGAACACCCTTCTGAGGTCCAGGGCAGAGGGCGCGAAGTACATCCGGCCCTTGGGCTGGTTCGCGCTCGAGACGCCGTCCTCGTTCGCGATGAGCCTGAGGTAATCGGGATCCGGCTGGAGAATGGACCCAGGGGGCTGACTCTGATCGCCTAGACCGATGGAGTAGATGATGGCCCCCTCCCCACGAATGCGGTTGGCCCATTCCAGGCTGTAATCCGTCGCCTTCTGGAACACCCGGTCCCGGTCGTGCCCCCAGCACTGATCCGCGCCCACGCATCCGTCCGGGGGCGGCCGCTCGTCCATGGGAATGTCATCCGGATCATCCCAGTATCCCCACACCGTGGGGTCGGACCAGGCGGCCAGCACCCGGTCTCGTCCCGCGAGCTTGTCCCGGAACGCGGTGGGCCGGCCATCCGTGAAGAATACGACCGCCTTCGCGGAACGCTCCCGCACGGTCGGCCCCTGTAGCTGCTCGTGAGCGAAGCGCAGGCCTTCCGCCGGGTTCGTGAACCCGATGGAGGTCATGGCATCGATGGCGGACCAGGTTCGATCCGTGAACGGCTGTCCCAGCTGGAACGCGTGCCTGGCCCTGGCCTGGAAGTGCACCAGTCCGACCTGATCGATGTCGTCGTCGAAGTTCCCCACGAACTCCTTGGCCGCCTCCTTCAGGTCGTCCCAGGCCCCGGCGAACCCCAGGGACCCGGACTGGTCCAGCACGAGAACCAGGTCCACCGGCGGAACCGCCGCCACAGCCCGGGACCGGACCGTCACGTAGTCCTGGTCGATCACCTTCATGAGAAGCGTAGGCATCTCCTCCGACGCGGTCACGGCCACGGTCTGTTCACCGAGCTCGTTCACCCCGAACGCGATGTCGAGCGTCACCCCTCGCTTCCCCAGGTCGATCCCGTTCGCCAGGGCAAGCTTCTCCGCCCGTTCCCGTGCGGCCTCGGGGCCCAAGCGCAGTGACCGGGCCGCTCCCAGGGCCGCGGCGTCCACGGCCCTGGACAGATGCGCTCGCCGCAGGTACCCCCGTCCCGCGTCGATGGCCAGTCCCGCGCCCACCAGCAGGGCCACCATCCCCACGGCCATGAAGACGATCACGGCGCCGGATTCGTCCAGCCCCATGAAGGTCCGAAGGGTGCCTCTCCTCCTCCGCCACCCCTGCGTCCTGTTCCTGGTCATGCACCCCTCGATCGGTAGGGACCCGGTTCCGCCAGGAGAGCGGCCAGGACCGGGTCGCGGTGGGCGATCAGAAGATCGCCCGTTCATAGATCTGCTGAGGACCCTCGCTGGCGAAGAACTTGGCGAAGGGGGTCAGCGGTCGATACTCGACGAACACCTCCACCGCGTGAATCACCTGCCCCTCGGGAAAGCCCAACCCGGCAAGCGTGACGGCCGCGGAGTCTGGAAGCCCGAGGCGGCTGCGGGCCTCGTATCCGGGCGAAGCCGCCTGGCTCTTCACCACGGGACTCCCCGACTCGACGACGACCCGGCTCGCCACGGCCCCGCCCTGATCGGCCAGCAGGATGTCCGATCCGCTGGCCATCACGGCGTCCAGAGCCTCCGGAAGGGTGCTCCCCCTGGAGGCGAGATTCGCCCCCTCCCGGCTCAGCACTGAGATCTTGTGCTTGAGCGAGTAGGCGTTTCCGGCCTCGATCAGCCCCAGGATGAGGATGAAGAGCATCGGAAGGACCAGCGCGAACTCCACCAGCTCCTGCCCGCTGTCGCAATGGAGCCATCGGGCCGATCGCTTCCACGCCCTCCTCGCGGCCCCGTGGGCGCACCTGTAGTCGCTCATCGTCTTGATGGTCATCGTCAGAAGGGTGGTCCGCCACGGTCGTCGTCATCGGCTCTGGCCGGCTCCGCGTCCTTCCCGCCCGAGGGCCAGAAGGGCTCGTTCTTCATCGCCGTAGAGACGGAGAAATCCAGCGCTCCTTTCGGGAAGAGGCGCCGGTAGCCGGGAGCGACGAAGGTGAAGGTGAAATCCGCCGTCACCCGGACGATGTCGCCTGGACCTCCTCCGTCCGGGGGATCCAGCGTGATCCGATCCACGTCCACGTCAAGGGTGGTCGCGCGTCTGCGGATCACCTCGGAGATGGACTCGGCTCGGGTCATCGGCTCCCCGGATATGGAGTCCCGGAGCACCCCACCCGTCACCGCGAAGCGGGCGGCCTCCGCGACAGCATGCTGAAGGGTGAGGCGCGTGTAGTAGTGACGCCCCATCTCGAAGACCCCGAACACCAGGAAGATGACGATGGGAATGACGAAGGTGAACTCGATGAGCCCCTGACCCGCCCGCGAGCACCCCAACCTCCACAGCCAGCTGTCCCGCGCGCACCGATCAGCACGACCTGCACCGCCGCCCGTCTGCGCGGAAGGGGAAGCCCTCCGCTTGGAGAGAGCAGCGGGGAGAGTCACGGCGTCGCCTTCCGGGCCCCCGGAGCGGGGATCGGAAACCAGGAAAGAACGACTCCCTCGACGACTCCCTCGAGTAGCCCGTTCGGTGCACGCCATTCCGGCGACCGTTCATGTAAGGGACGAAAGACCCGCCGCGCCGCCCGGAGAGGCAGGAGTCTCCTTCGGGGCAATAGCGGGTCAAACCTCAGCTCGATTCGCCTGTGCTGCGAGAAGCGGACCAGTCACAATCCACTTCGAGACCGAATCCGGAAGTGGTTGCTCATCAAGAACTTGGAAACAAACGTTCCGGGTCCTCGACTCCTCGCCAGCCATGGAGTTGCAATGGCGTGTGCTAGGGAGGCTGTAACAGAACATTACAGGACCACGCCCGACCTGTCCGTAAGAGAAAGGTTGTTTCAGAGCCGCCCGGGACGGACGAGATGACCGAAGGGCACATCATCTAATTGATTTATTGATTATCACTTATATATTGTTAGATCATATGGAAAGTGAAGTGAGGGTCGGCGTACTCCTACACCTCACCCAGGACTGACCGAGATCGGTACTCCGGCGCGCATTGACGGACTTCCCTGGAACGTCCCCGCCAACCTTTCGGGGACCATCCAGGCCGCGATCGCCCAGGAGTGCCCGGTCTCCCCGAGCGACAGAGGCCAGTCGGCCCTTACGTCCCCTACCCCACCGGCCCCAGCACCAGGCAGTTCAGGAAGAGTAGATTCAGGCCGTACCACTGCCCGCGGAACGTGGGATCTTCGGCGAAGTAGATGACCCGGCCGTTTCCGATGCGCTGGACCACGACGAACGGCCGTCCCGCTAGCACCGGCCGGTCCTCGTCCAGCATGAAGCCGTCGAGAACGAGCCTCGCGGGGTCGCTGGCGTAGCGCGCCACGACCTCCGCCCCCTCTCCCTCCTCCACACCCAGAAGGACAGGAAACGAAGCTGGAGCCGTGAAGTCTCCTTCGCGGAACCCCGCAGCCAGGAGAGGAAGGCCAAAGTCGTCCAGGCCGGGCCGCCAGATCACGACCTCGGCCTGTGGCGTGGGCTTCGATACCCACTCAGCCCGCACGGCGGCCTCTGTGCGCTCGGCCCAACCATCCATGCGTACGCCTCGTCCCAGCGTGGAGTCCTGCGCGATGAATCCGGCAGCCCCCTGAACCGCCAGCAGCGTCCCCCCGCCTTCCACATAGTCCCGCAGGTTCCCCAGGCTGAGGCGGCCACGGTATCCGGGGTTGAAGTTGGGGCCGCCCCGGACGTCCATTCCCGCGTGCGGCAGCACCACCGCCGTGTAGCCCGACAGATCGGCCCGGGACAGGGTCTCGAGCATTACCGGCGAAAAGGGGAAACCGAAGTCGGCCTCCAGAGTGCTGCGGATGCCTCCGAACGTATGGTCCTGGGTGACGGGCCAATCCGCCACGACCGCCACGCGGGGAGCGGGGACGGCCGCCAGGCGCTGATCGTCTCCGAAGGTCAGACCCGCGTCGGTGAAGGGTCCAGGCATCGCCCAGGCATGGGCGCCCAGCTCCGTGGCGAGAGTCCGGATGCGGTCCTCCAGGCTCTCCGGATTCCGGATGCGCAGGGCCGCGAGCGTTCCCTTGGGGAAGGTCCGATCTCCTACACGAAATCCTGTGCGGAAGACCCGGATCCGGTACCCCTCGGTCATCAGGCGCACGGCCAGACGCATGTTCGCCTCCAGGCCGGGCTCCAGCACCCAGGCGTACGGGGGCCCGGAGGGCCCCTGAGCGGCGGGTTCCTGGCTCCCCGCGGCGGGGAGTGAAGGCGTCGTGTCCAACCACCGGACGGCCCCTTCGGCTGTGGGCGCCTCGCGCACCGGCTCCATCGCATTGGCTGGAATCGGCTGCTCGAGCACCCACGCGCGAACGCCGAACAGATGGGGCAGGTTGCCCCAGGGAGCGTCGTAGTAGGGCATCCTGCGGTCGTAGGGGACCTCGACCTCCGGTGAGGTGAAGTCGAGCGTCGGATCGAGCAGCGCCCGGGCGAGGCGCGACATCGGCTGGGCGAAGTCGACGACGTAGCTCCCAGCGGGGATCTCCCGCCGCTCCGCCCGCTCCAGCGAGTAGAAGTCCCGGATGGAGACCGTTACAGGCTCCACGGTCCGGCGCACGTCGATCTCCTGGAGCAGAAGGCGGTCCACAAGGCGCGCCACCTTGGACGGGTCCGTCTCCGGACCGCCGACCGGGAGCGCGACCCCCCTGGCCGGACTCCGCAGCGCCTCTTCCACCGCCACGGCCACCCGCTCGTGAGCGTCCCGCAGGAGGCGCTCGCGCTGGTCGCGTGCCACGTCCAGGACGGACCACACGCCTTCCTTGTGGCGGTCCATGGCCATGCGCATCGTCGCTTTCGTTCCGTCGCTCCGGATGAACGCCGTGGTTCGTCCCGGCCGTCCCCCGAACGTCTCGAACAGGAACGACGAGACCGACGTGCCCAGCATCGCCCAGGATAGTCCGAAGCCGACGCCCGCGACCCCCTCGTAGTCCTTCCGCGAGCTGAACGACCAGCCCTTCTCGCCGAAGCGCTCGTTGGCGCGCCGGGCCACTGCCTCCCACCACTCCGGTGCTTGCGCGGGCCAGAGCGGATGGTATGGGCGCGGGAAGGGCGGCAGGAAGATGACCGCGGGTCCCGAGTGGATATCCAGAAGCAGTGGGGGTCGCCAGCGGACCATCTCCCGGCCCAGAGCCCTCATCTCGGGCGTCACGAAGAATCCGAAGTCCCGGTTCACGTCGACGCCCCAGGCGTTCCCGTCGGTGTTCATCCCCCAGTGGGCCCGGTTCTCCACCGCGAGGGGGTCCGTCTCGGCTCCCTCCACGTCATAGAGGCCATGCCAGGTGACATAGCGCGCGTGAGAGTCGGGGTTCGTGAGGGGAGTCATGACCACCATCACCTCGTCCCGCATCGATTGGGACCACTGGTCCTCCCGCGTGGCGAGCTCCCAGGCCACCTCTTGGAGAACCTCCACCCCGGCCTCCTCATCCGTGTCCACGATCATGATCCAGACAACGGCGGGGGTCTCCGCGCGCAGGGCTTCCAGCTCCGCCGCTGACAGCCGAGGAGTCGTGGAGAGGCGCCGGAGGTTCTCGCGGATCTCGTCGGCGCGGTCCAGGTTCGCCTCGCTTCCGATGTAGAGCATCGGCAGCGGCCGCCCCTGGACGCTCTGCCCGTACTCTCGGTATTCCACCCTCGGGCTCGCCTCCGCCAACGCGCGATAGTACTCGTAGAGCGCCGCCGTCAGCGTGTAACGCGTCCCCAGCGGGTAGCCGTGAAACCCGGCCGGAGACGGAACCGCCGTCTGCGGGGAGCCCGGGGCCGTTTGGGCGAAGAGCGGCGACGGGGGAACGATGCAGAGCGATAGGGCGGCCGAAACGGCGAAGGTTAGGACGGGGACGGATGGACGATTCCTGTTCACGAGGGTCCTCCGGAATCCGGGGTTTCGTCAGCTTGAGGAAGGGTGGAGGGCGCCAGGCTCCGGGGCAACAGCGAGGTCGCCGAGCAGACCTTCGGGGAAGCCCAGGGCTCCTGCCTCGAGGGCCCTCAGGTTCGGGGCCGAACCGGGATCCGAAGAACGCTGGCCCGAGACCTCAGTGCCTGCTGAAGGTCCCCCGTACGCCGCCTGGCCCGAGCCCCGACGGGGTCACATCGGGAAGCTCCGGTGGCTGCGGCAGCGATCTTCGGATTCGCTCGACTCGCGCGTCGAAGTCGGCGGGGCGAAGTAGCTCGTACCCGCCGGCAGCGAAGCTCGCCAATCCCGCCAGCAGGAGGATCAGACCGACGATCCGCGCAGGCAGGAAGACAAGGAAGGCCACGGCCCCTTCCAGCTTGCTCCTCGTCCGGGCCGATCGCAGGTACCCCACGCCCCAGGTCGCCAGAACGATTCCGGCGGAAAGGAAGGCCGGCCAGGGCCGGGCTCGAACGTAGGCGCCCAGCGCCTCCGACAGTCCGAGGAGATGGAGGACGGTGCCCGCCACGAGGGCAAGGCCTGCCAGGAAGAGCACCCACCCCATGTAGCGGCTTCCTCGCCGGAGGTCGTCCCATCCCACCC
>JBDHKE010000139.1:0-9313 GCA_039586555.1 Gemmatimonadota bacterium
GTGAAGCGTCTCCGACCGGAGGTCGTAGTGTCGGTGGCCGTGGTGCCGGAGACCGAGGAGGCGCAACGACTCCGCTTTCAGAACTGGACGGGGTGGTTGGAAGCGGGTGTGGTCGACGCCGTCGCTCCCATGTCCTACACGACGGAAGAGGCCGAATTCGTCCAGTGGTTGGACGATGCGTTGAGTGCGGCGGGAGATGGGAGACGGGTCTGGGCAGGAATCGGCGCCTTCAGAAACACCTTTTCCGGCTCTCTGGCACAGGTCCGGATCGCCCGGGAAATGGGCGTCGGGGGCGTCCTGGTCTTCTCGTACGACTGGTCCGTGCGCGACGGGGAGGACGTGGCTGGCGGGCCATTTCTGCTGCGTCTGGGTCGGGAGGCCTGGCCCCGGCAAGACGGGTCGCGCTGACGCGGGTGTCAGGTAGGCTGTACCGCTCAGTCCGGTGCAGAGTCCACTTCCAGGCTAGGACACTTCGGCCTCGGCAAGTAGGGGGAGGCGGATCCGTATCTGATTTCCCCGTTCCGGTCCGCTCTCGACTCGCATTTCACCTCCGAGGCCCCGAACGACCTGAGCGGCGACCTGGAGTCCCTTGTTGCTCCACATCTCATCCTGCCAGGAGGAGCTGGCCTTCAGGGCGAGGCTGGGCAGGTGGTCCGGTGGAACCGGCGGCCCGCTGTGGGCGATCGTGAAGAGAACGGATCCGGGAGCCACCTCCGGGGCCACAGTAACCCACCCCCCGCTACCGGCGGCTCGGACCGCGTTGCCCAGGGCCTTTGCGAGCACGCCACGGACCCGGTCCGGGTCCCCGCTGACGGAGCCGATGCCGCTCTCCGGCAGGTGGACCCGGATCTCGACTCCCCGGCCCGCACCCTCCCCGGTCCACTCCCGAGCCAGCCGCTCCAGGAGGGAAACGATGTCCACGGAGGTGCCGGCACGGGTGAAGGTCCCCGCTTCGATGCGAACCACGTCCACCAGGTCCTGCACCTGATCGCGCATCGCCAGAGTGCATTTCTGCACGAGGGCAAGGTTCCGCGTGCGCCTCTCGTCCCCGGGGGGAAGAAGATCCAGGAGCTGGGAGGCGGAAAGAATCACGTTCAGCGAATTGCGGATATCGTGTGCGATCTCGGCCACGACACCGGCCAGACGCTCGAGCTGATCGGTATCCCCCCGGTTATTCATGTGCGGGCCTCGGTTGCCGTGTCCCACCCGGCTGGAGCTTCCTCCAGGATCCGCTGTCCCCAGATGCGAAGCACGATCCAGAGAATGACCACTCCCGTCAGGAGGGCGATCCAGTTCGGGAGTCCCAGCGCCGTTCCGAGGTCTCCGACGATCATCCCCACCAGCGCTACCGTGAGGGCGTAGGGGAGCTGTGTCCGGACGTGATCCACGTGGTCCGAAGCGGATGCCATGGAGCTGAGGACGGTCGTATCCGAAATGGGTGAGCAGTGGTCTCCGAAAATCGCGCCGGCCAGCACCGACGAGATGGATCCGAGAAGGAGATGGTAGTTGGCGGCTCCCGGCTCGAATCCCACACCACCGCCCAGGCTGATCGTTAGCGGAACGACCAGGGGGACCAGAATCGCCATCGTAGCCCACGACGTCCCGGTGGAGAACGCGATGACCGCCGAGGTGGCGAAGACCACCATGGGAATCAGTGCGAGGGGCAGCGCGCCACTGAGGATCTTGGCCAGGAACGGAGCGGTCCCCACCTCTTCGGTCACGGCTCCGAGAGACCAGGCCAGCACCAGGATGATCATGGCGATCATCATGGCCCGGACCCCCCCCAGGAAAGACTCGATGGCCTCGGTTGGTGTGAGGATCCGTTGGAGGATGGAGAGGACGATGGCCACGATGCAGCCTGCCAGGGATCCCCACAGGAGGGTGGCGAAGGGGTCGGCCGCCCCCAGGACGTCCATGAGGGACGCACCCGGCTCGGTTCCCGCGCGCCCCGTGGCGTAGAGACCGCCCAGGACGACGAGGATGACCGTCAGCACGGGAAGAGCCGCGTTCCACCAGCGATGGGGTGCGCCTTCTTTCGGATCCATGACGGTGCCGGAGGTGTCGGTCGCCAGCATCGCGCCTGCGCGATGGAGACCGTCGCCCCGGGCGGCCCTTCGCTCCGCTCTGGCCATCTCTCCGAAATCCCGGTCCATGAAGGACGTGAGAAACACGAATGCCAGGGCGAGGATGGGGTAGAACAGGAACGGGATCGTCTCGAGAAAGACTGTGAAGGGGCTCGCCGACTGGAGGCTCTCCACCAGCGTGGCGTTCCCGGGGTTCTGCTCCGCGGCGATGCGAAAGCCATCCGCAATGAGCGAGATTTCGTATCCGACCCACGTGGAGATGGGGACCATGGCGGCCACGGGCGCCGCGGTGGAGTCCACCACGTAGGCAAGCTTCTCCCTGGAGATGCGCAGGCGGTCCGTGACGGGACGCATGGTGTTGCCCACCAGCAGAGTGTTGGCATAGTCATCGAAGAAGATGGCCAGGCCCGCGAGCCAGGTGGCGATCTTCCCCCTGCGGGGAGTTGTCGCCAGAGGCCGGACGGCCTCCACGATCCCCAGCGTTCCCCCGTTCTTCGCGATGATCCCCACCATCCCTCCCAGGAGGAGCGAGAAGACGATGATCTGGGTCTGGCCACCCTCCACGTCGCCCAGAGCGGGCACGGCGAAGGTGTCCACCACCCGCCAGACCGCCGCTATGGGGTTGTATCCAGCAACGGCCAGGGCCCCCAGCCACACCCCGGCGAAGAGGGCCGTGATGACCTCTCGAAAGATGAGGGCAAGCACGATAGCCACCAGGGGGGGGAGGAGGGAGTACCACCCGGGCGCGTACGGGGCATCGACCTCTGCGGAGGAGCCCCCGATGCGAACGGTCAAGGGCAGCTCGCCCCGGCTCTCCACGACGAGATCCTGAACCACATGCGATTCGCCTGCGCCGATGGTACCGCTTCCCAGCAGACGCCCCGCCGAGGTCCTCACCTCGTACCAGCTGGAGACCTCCTCGGCACCGCGGACCGTGACGGAGAAGGGCACGCCGCCGGGAATCACCTTCGGGGAGGTCTCCACCTCCTGCCCGACCGCGGGTTGGGCGGGGACCACGGTCAGGAGAACGGTCAGAGCGGTGACCAGCAGCGATCGGCGCATGGAGGTCCATCCTCCCAAGTACAGCGACGGGATCGTGTCCCACCTGGGGGACGCGAAGAACGGGCAACATCATGTGATGTGCCCGGACGCTTTGTAAAGCGGGAACAGGCCGCGAAGCTCCGCGGCGCGGGCCTTTCGACGTTGACACCACTGTGCTCCCGTGCTACGTATGCGGCGCTCGACTCAACCATATCCGGGGATCCCATCCGATGCTCGAGAGCCAGCGGATCCACGTCATGACCGAGGAAGCGGTCCACCGGGCCCTCGCTCGCATGGCCTGGCAGATCATCGAGCGCAACGAAGGTGTGGGTGGCCTCAGCCTCATGGGGATCCACCGCCGGGGCGTCGAGCTGTCCGAGTTGCTCCACGGAGAGATCCAGCGGGCCGGAGGAGTCCGGGTCCCTCGAGGCTCCCTGGACATCACCATGTATCGGGATGACCTTCACGCCGTCGGGCCCAAGCCACTGATCGGCGAGTCCGAGCTGCCATCCGGCGGGGTGGACAACCGAGCGGTGGTGGTGGTGGACGACGTGATCCACACGGGACGCACCGCCCGAGCGGCCATCAACGAGTTGATGTCCTGGGGTCGCCCTTCCCGCATCTTCCTTTGCGTCCTGGTGGATCGCGGTGGCCGTGAGCTGCCTATCCAACCGGATGTGGTGGGACGGCGGGTGAGGGTCCTTCCCATGCAGAGGGTGGAGGTGATGATTCCCCCCATCGACTCCAGGTTGGGCGTGGACATCATAACCGTGCCGCCGGAGGCTGCGTGAGCCAACCCCAATCCCCCGCTTTCCTGGGCAAGGACCTGGTCGGTCTGGAGCACCTCTCCGCAGGACAGATTCTCTCCATCCTCGACACGGCGGAGCCGTTCAAGGAGATCTCGCAGCGGCGCGTCAAGAAGGTTCCCGTCCTGCGGGGCCAGACGATCGTCAACCTGTTCTACGAGCCGTCCACCCGAACTCGGGTGTCGTTCGAGTTCGCCGAGAAGAGGCTCTCGGCCGATACGCTCAACATCGGGGCGAGCCGATCCTCGGTGAGCAAGGGCGAGACCCTGGTGGACACCGCGAGGAATCTGGAGGCCATGCAGATCGACATGGTCGTGATGCGACACTGGGCCTCGGGTGCGGCCCGGTTCCTGGCGGAGCGCATCCCGTCCCATGTGGTCAACGCCGGGGACGGGTCCCACGAGCACCCCACCCAGGCGCTGCTGGATTTCCTGACCATTCGGGATCACCTGGGGCGATTAGAGGGGCTGAGGGTCTGCCTGGTGGGTGACATCACCCACTCCCGGGTGGCGCGATCGAACATTTTCGGCCTCCTGGCGCTGGGATCGGAGGTGGCCGTCTGCGGTCCCAAGACCTTGCTTCCCCATGGGATCGAGGAGCTGGGGGTCACCGTGTTTCGCCGCATCGAGGAGGCCATCCAGTGGGCGGATGTCCTGAACGTGCTCCGCCTCCAGCTGGAACGCATGGAGGCGGGTTACGTCCCAAGCCTCAGGGAATACAACCGCTTCTTCGGAGTCAGCCGGTCGCGCCTGGACGCGGCGGGCCGCGAAGTGCTCATCATGCATCCGGGTCCCATGAACCGCGGTGTGGAGATTGACAGTGACGTGGCGGATGGCCCGCATTCGGTCATTCTCAAGCAGGTCACCAACGGCGTGGCGGTCCGCATGGCGGTTCTCTATCTCCTGGCGGGGGGCGCTCCGGAATTTGCCGAGGCCGCGAAGAGGGGGCACAGCTCATGAGCGTCCGTCCGGTGGTGATCCGCGGGGGTCGAGTCGTCGACCCGAGCCAGGGAATCGATGGCGTGCTCGACCTGCTCCTGGTCGACGGCCGAATCGCCGCCATCGGCGAGGGGGTCGTGGCTCCGGACGATACCCGAGAGGTGAGCGGTACGGGACTCGTGGTCACCCCCGGGCTCATCGATGTGCACGTGCATCTTCGGGAGCCGGGAGAAGAACGAAAGGAGACGATCCGCACCGGGGCTCAGGCGGCCGCCGCAGGTGGCTTCACGTCGGTGTGCGCGATGCCCAACACCGATCCTCCCATCGACGATCCGGCGGCCGTGGGGTTTGTTGCCGCGGAAGGACGGCGTGCGGGTGCGGCGCGAGTGTACCCCGTGGGCGCCATCTCGGTGGGTCAGAGGGGGGAGCGACTGGCCGAGATCGGGGAGCTGGTGGACGCCGGTGCGGTGGCCATCACCGATGATGGCAGGCCCGTGATGGACTCGGGCCTGATGCGGATGGCCCTGGAGTACGCCCAAACGTTCGACATTCCCGTCGCCGACCACCCCGAGGACCTCGATCTCTCCCAGGCAGGCGTGATGAACGAGGGGCTGGTGTCCTCGCGGCTGGGACTCAGGGGAAAGCCCAACGTCTCCGAGGATGTGCACATCATGCGCGACCTCCTACTGGCGGAGCTCACGGGAGGACGCATTCACCTGCAGCACGTCTCCACGAGGCATGGGGTGGAGGCCATCCGCCAGGCCAAGGCCCGAGGAGTAAGGGTCACGGCGGAGGCGACTCCACACCACCTGATCCTCACCGACGAGGCCGTGGAGGGATACCGGACGGAAGCCAAGATGAATCCGCCGCTTCGACGAGAGGAGGATCGGGCAGCGGTTGCGGAAGGTCTCAGGGACGGCACGCTGGACGTGGTGGCCACCGACCACGCCCCCCATCACTACGACGAAAAGGAGGCGGCCTTCGACGACGCTCCCTTTGGCATCGTCGGCCTGGAGACGGCGTTGGGCCTGATCTACACCCTCGTGGTCTCGAAGGGTGTGCTGGACCTTTCCATGATGGTGGAACGGATGAGCCTCGCTCCGGCCCGAGCTTTCGGCCTACCGGGGGGAACGCTGGCCGGGGGAAGTCCGGCGGACGTCACCGTCTTCCACCCGGAAGCGGAGTGGGTAGTGGAACCTGGCCGTTTCCTCTCCAAGAGCCGGAACACGCCGTTCGCCGGATGGAAGCTGCGGGGTAGGCCCGAGCTGACCATCGTGGGGGGAAGGGTGGTGTGGGAGCGTGAAAAAGGCGGGGATGGCGCGTAGCGCTCCCCGCCCGGTTTCTATCGGCTGGAATCTTCTCAGGCGCCCAGACCCTGCACGTGGCGCGTCAGCCTGCTCTTCAGCCGGGCGGCCTTGTTGGGATGAATGAGCCGTTCCGTGGCGGCCCGGTCGATCAGTACGATCGCCTCCCTCAGGCCCTCCTCGGCCGTCGTCCCATCCTCAGCCAGCCGGACCTTCCTGATGGCGTTGCGAAGGCGGGTGCGCTGCGGGCGGTTGCGATCACGGGCCTTGCGGCTGAGCTCCATCCGCTTCTTGGCGCTCTTGATGTTGGGCATGCCTGACCTCTGAGCCTGTATCCTTCGAGAGTAAGCCGCGAAAACTACCAGAATCCCACGAGCGAATCAACGGGTGGATTGCCCCGCTGGGATCGCCTTCCGACGGAGACAGCGGGCCTGCCCTCATCGCCTCTCCGGAAGGACCCTCCGCTACCGCAACACCACTTTCCGGGCCGTCAGATCCTCCACGCGATCCATGTCCACCTCCACGCCCATACCCGGCCGGCTCAGGGGTACCCGGACCGTACCGTCCGGCTCCATGGTCCACTCGGGGCTCACGATGTCGCGCTCCCAGTATCGAGAGCTGGGCGACAGGTCGCCGGGAAGACTGAAGTTGGGAAGCGACGCCAGTGCGACGTTGTGAGCCCGGCCCACTCCACTCTCGAGCATGCCTCCCGCCCACACGGGCAGTCCCGCCTGTTCACAGCAGTCGTGAATCGCCAGGGAGGGGGTGAACCCTCCCACGCGTCCGGCCTTGATGTTCACGATGCGCCCGGCCGCGAGGGAGATCATGTCCTCGGCACGGTCGGGGGAGTCGATGGATTCGTCCAGGCAGATCGGTGTCTTCAGCAGCTTCTGGAGCTCGGCATGGCGGAGCAGGTCCTGCCGGTGAAGGGGCTGCTCGATCATCATCAGGTCCAGCTCGTCCAGCCGGAGCAGCCGATCTGCCTGCTCCATGCTATAGGCCGAATTGGCGTCGGCCATCAGAGGTGCGTGCGGGCCCAGCTCGCTGCGAACCGCAGCGACGAACTCGAAATCAGCCCCAGGCCGGATCTTGATCTTGATCTTCCGATAACCCTGGCTCCAGGCAGCGGCCGCCCTCTCCACCAGACTCTCGGGGCGGTCCTGGATTCCAAGGGAGATCCCCACCGGGACGCTTTCCTTGGTTCCTTCCAGCACCAGCGAGAGCGGCTCCCCCCGAAGTCGGGCGTACAACTCCCAGATCCCCATCTCGACGGCTGCCTTGGCCATGGGGTGTCCCCGGAAGGATCGTTCAAGAAGGGAGTGAATCTCTTCCGGCCCGGAGAAATCTCGTCCCAGGACCTGGGGAGCGACCCACTTCGTGATGGCGAGCCACGCCGTATCCGTCGTCTCCGGGCAGTAGTTGGGCTCTTCCGGCGCTACGCACTCCGACCAGCCGGACACCCCGTTCGGATGTCTCAGCTCGAGGATCAGGATCCTCCGGTTCGTGGTGACGCCGGAGGAGATCTCGAAGGGCTCCTTGAGGGGGAGGTGGATCTCCCTGACCACGATGCGGTCGACTCGAAGCATCGGTTCATCCCTCCAGCCGCCGGATTCTCACCCGGCGAAGTCAAAGGTGCTTCGACTGCGCCCCAAGCCCACGGCGCAGGGCGTAGAAGCACCGCCCGCTTTCAGCGCGATAGATCCCTTCCACCTCGAACCCCTGGGGAAGACTGCTCTGGAACGCGCGTCGAGTCGACTCTCTCCAACGGCGGGCCTCGTCCAGCGAATGCTTCAGGACCACCTCGATGTCGGCAGGAACCTCCACTCGGAGAAGACTGTCGGCGCTCCCGATCTCCTTGTCAGGGTCGGGAAGGGAGCCGCCTGGGTTGAGCGAGCGACCCAGGGACCAGCGAGCCTTCAGGGCGGCCAGCTCTTCGGGAGTGCGCCCGGCAGGCTCGGGGGCGAGCACCCAGCGCACCACGAAGCGATCGGTGCCGAAGCTGTGGAGTGGGCTTCCCGTGTCCCCGTACAGGTCGGCGACGTATTCGTCGATTGTGGCTCCGAGGCGATTCAGGTTGAGGTGCGCGTTCCGCGCCACCAGGGGATCATAGGTCCAGTACATGACCTCCACCCCCATGCGCACCAGCCTCTCGCGCTGGTGCTGCTTCAACCGACGTCCCAAACCCTGATCCCGATAGTCCGGCAGGACGGCCAGCATGTGAGACCAGTGCGCGAGCTCGCCGTGCTTGATCCCGGTCACGCCATACACGAAGCCGATCATGCGACCGTCCGGTGTGAAGGCACCGGCTCCGATGCCGCCCATCTTCTGGGTGATCTGGAGGATCGTGACGGGGACGACGTCATCGTATTGGCGTCCCCAGGTCGCTTCCTGCAGACCGACGCAGGCCTGGTAATCCGCGAAGGAGTCGAAGTCGCGAATCTGGAGGTCGGGTAGCGGCAGGCGGGCGCCGCCCCCCGATGCACTTGCGTGCTGAAGATCGTTCATGATGAAAGGAGCCGGGTCGTGAGGTCGACCGAGATCTCTCCCGTGCCGACAGGGTAGGGGAGAGCCTGTCGCCGGGCAACCGACGCCGGGCGAGCCGCGTGTAGCGGGGTCGGGAGGACCGGGCTTGACCTGTGCGAGAGCCGCCCGCCATGTGAGGGTCGGAGGTGGATTGGGAGCTCACCACTCCGCAGGACGCTGCGAACCGCGGCTGTGAGAGCCGGGGCCGGAGGAACACATGAAGACGGCATATCGGAGAACGACGTAGTGCGCGCTCACGTTCGTGGTGCTGGGCGTATGCGCACTGCTCTCCCTCACCGTTGCCGGTGGTTGTGGCCGAGACTCCCCCCACCGGTGGCCGGGAGAGGAGTCGGACCTGCCGGGCCTCGCCTGTGGATCCTCTGACGGAATTTGGCCTCGACACGTTGGACCTCCCGAGGGGTCGGGGGCTCTACGAAGGAGAGCGCCTGGTCTTCCACAGGGACGCGGCGGGCACGGCCTCCCGAGTGACGGTGGCCGGGATCGACTTCCCGCGGCGGGATGCTTGGAGCGGGCCCGAGCGAGACCTTCCGTATCACTCCGCTCCGGCCCGTCGAGGAGCTACGACGGCTCGCCCTCTGGGCGTCACCCTCCAGGGA
>JBDHKE010000322.1:0-2275 GCA_039586555.1 Gemmatimonadota bacterium
GGCCGGCGCTCTCGGGGCACATAGACGGGAGGCAGGCTGATGCCCCCCTCCCCCTTTCGGGCTCGCTCTAGGACGTGCTCAGACAAGGAGAGGCCACCCAGGCTCACCACCTCACACAGGTAGCCGGCACCCCGGAGACCCTCGAACATCTCCTCCATGTGGGGGTAGAGGGCGCGGGGTTCGTCGCCCGTGTCAGCGAACAGGAAGACATCAGGAAGGTGCCCCCCTGTGGCCTCCAGCAGCCTGGAATCGCGCTCCAGTACCAGCTGGGCCAGGGCGGTCGACTGGACTCCAGCACCGAACGACACAACGATGGGGCACTCTGATTCGGCGATCATGCGGGTACTCCTGCCTCGATGAGGCGTTCGATCTCGGCCAGCTGCCGATCGATCTCCTCGTCGGTGAGGCCGTTGTTCTCGTCGATGGGCCGGATCTCCCGGCGCTGGGGTCGCCGGCCGCGGTCGGGGTCGTACTCTTCCGCCAGCTGTTCGAGGAAGGTGTCCCTGAGGACCACCTTCAGGCTGCGGCCTCCGTTCTGACGCCAATACCGGGCCACGCCGTCGGGCTTGGTGGCCTCGACCAGCTCTCGGAAGGCATCCTCGACGGTCGAGGCGCCGAACTTCCTGATCTGGGCCAGGAGCTTCGCGCCCTGGCCCACGCCCCACCGGAGGCGAGGCCGGGTGAGGCCCATCGCCGCGGCCCCCTGGGTCAGCCACAGGTCAGCGCAGCGGTCCCAGGCTTCCCGGTCGGGGTCGGCCTTCCGGCGGCGGTTCGAGGTGGGAGGGGCCACCGGGTCGGAAGGGGGCTGCGCGGGCGGGGTGGCTGAGTCGATCAGCGCCTCGTCCTCAGCGGAGGGGGAGAGCCAGGTGCGCACGGGGGGAGGAGGTCCAGCTACCGGGGTGGGGGGCTCGTGTGTCGTCCCGTTGGTGGAGCCCTCCTCCCCCGGTAGCCGTTCCTCGTTCGATCCCCCTGGGGGGACTGTAGGGGGGATCTCTGTGAGTGTGGAGGGTGAGGGTGAGGGTGGATCAACGCGCGTGTGGAGGACCTTGGGAGGATGTTGGGAGGATGTTGGGAGGATGTTGGGAGGATTCTCGCCCATACCTGGCGTTCCATCTTCCGCGGTTGGGAGGACCTTGGGAGGATGTTGGGAGGACCTTGGGAGGATGTTGGGAGGGGGCCTCTGGATCGGGTCCTTCCAGACCTCGGACCGCAGGAGCTGACGCACCGACCAGTCCTTCCAGCTCCAGCGCTCCCGCCAGAACCGACGCCCAGGAAGGGATCCCCCTCGGGCGCGGTCGGCGTGCCAGCGGAGGTCGAACGCAGCCGCGCCGGTCGGCCAGGGCTTCCCCGTGGCGGTCAGCACCTCGGCCACCTCTGGCCAGCTGTCGGCGTCGAAGGGGACCCAGCCGGGCATCAGTCGGCCTCGACGGCGGCCCAGGCGTTGCGCTCCTGGCTGCCTGGGAAGGGCTTCCCGGTGTTGTCGTTGTCGATGGGCGCGAAGGCGTACTGCAGGCCCCGGAACACGCGACGTCCGTCGTGCTCCGTCCTGATCTCCAGGGTGACCGACCCGCCGCAGTCCCAGAACTGCACCACGGCGGACCCGCACCGCTTGACCAACCAGCCGATGTCCGCCCCGCGGGAGGTGTAGTAGAGCACCGTCCCGGGCTTGGACTTCTCGGTCATCAGGGAGGACTCCGCGTCAGGATCCCCTTTCTTGCCCCTGTACTTCGCGACCAGCGCCGCCAGGGTGTCAGGGGTTGCGGCGGTGGGTGCGCCGTGTCGAATGGGCATGCGTGCCTCCAGGCCGAGGCACTCCCCCCGGGCCTGCTCTGACCCAGAGCCCGGAGGGAGTGTCGGCAGGCCCTCTCGTGGGGCCGTTCGATGTCAGAGTGTGCGCCGGGTGTCAGAGGGTGGCGCCAGGTGCAGTCTAGCACAGGATCAGGGCTGGAGGGCGTTGTCCAGGTCGACCAGGAGCCCGGCGTCGGCGTCGTCGAGGGCCCTCACGGCATCGTGGCCGCGGAAGGTGACCTCTCGGTAGGGGGTGGACCCATTGCGGGAGACCGTCCGCCCGGTGCCGCTCTTCTCCGCCTGCTGCAGGGCCTCTACAAGGGCCCTGCAGCGCTCCAGGGCGGAGCGGGGCACCTCGACCATGTCAGCGGCCCGGCGCTGCCTTCGCTTGCGGTTGCTCATGGCTGCATGCTCCTGTGGTGGTATGCCAGCCCCGGGAGTCGAACCCAGGCAGCAAGATCGCTGAGGACCGGCGTGCACCCCCTTT
>JBDHKE010000030.1:0-33828 GCA_039586555.1 Gemmatimonadota bacterium
TGCCCTGCATACTCGATGGACGCGAACCCGGTGAGCTTCCCCTCCGCCTGAATCCCTCCTCTTTCACGGACCTCCCTGACGTTGTCGGGAAACTGCTCGAAATCGAAGAGGAAGACCTCATGTCCGTGAAAGGACCAGTCAAAAGCAACGGCGGTCCCTCCCGCTCCTGATCCCAACACCGCGACCTTCATGATTCCGTCCGTCTTCTGATCGGCTGGTTGCTCGGCTGCTGCGCGGTCGGTCCTGGCGCTCCCTGGCGGTCGGCGCTCGAAGGCAACGGCTCGCTGCCCAGGACGAACGACTCCACGAAGAGACGAGCCACGTCGGAGCGCATCACGTTGCTGTCACCTCCCAGGCCGTAGCGGCGGCTCAGCATGTTCGTGTTGGCAAGGACGACGAACGTCAGCCCGTGCTGTGGAGCGCGCACGATCAACGACGAGTTGCTGGTCCACCAGCCGTAGTGCCACTCCAGTCTCACCCCCTCGTGGTCGTGGATGAACCAACCGAGCCCGTAGGGCAGCGTCTCGCCCTCGTTGGAGATGGCCGGAGCGAACACCGAGTCCCAGGTCTCGGGCCGGAGGAAGCGGCCCTGATCGATGGCAATGGAGAAGGCCGCCATATCCTCGGCTGACGCGACCAGGCCGGCGGCTGTGCCGAAGTAGTCCGGGTGGGGCACGGGCACCACCCGATTACCTTGCAGATCGTAACCAGGGGCCATGCGGGCCAGGAACGCCGCGCGATCGAAGCCGGTCAGTCCGAAGGCCGCGGTGTCAAGTGGGTTGGGCGCGGTGTTACGCAGCTGAAGGGGCTGAAGGATCCGCTCCACCAGCAGCTGCCCGAAGGACCGGCCGGCCGCGCTCTCAATGACCTGGTCCAGGTACCCGAACCGGCTCCCGTTGTAGCGGTACGAAGATCCAGGGACGCCCTCCGACGTGTGCGTGAGAAGGTGCCTCACGCGGACCACGCCGTCGCTGTCCAGGCTGATACCGTACTGGCTGACCGGGTCGTCCAGGTCCACGGCCGCGTCCTCCACCAGCTGCATGATGATGGTCGCGGCAAACGGCTTGGTGAGCGACGCCAGGTGAAAGGGCGTCGCGGACGCGGCGGGCCTTTCCTCCTGGGCATCGGCGTACCCGAGACCCCTGGACCAGACCACCCGCTCGTCCTGCACGATGGCCGCGGACATACCCGGCACCCGGAGGTCCACCCTGAGGCTGTCCAACCGGGCCTCGAAGCCCTGGAGCCCCTGCATGCGGACGACCTCGATTCCCGTCGGCTCGGTGGGGCCGCCGGACCCGCAAGCAGCCGAAAGGATGGCGAGGCCGATCCAGCAGGCGACCAGAGCGTGAATGGCGCTCCACATCGGCGGGCTTCCACGTGGCCTCGAAATGGTCATCCTTTCCCCTCACTGGCCTCCGAGAGGCATGCGCTCACCGTGTCCGCCAGCGTCGCGACATGGCGTGTCAGACTCGTCGTGTGATCTCCCCGGATGGGCCGCAGCTGAGCCCCTGGTGCGACCCTCTTCCATTCGTCCACAACAGTGGAGGCTGGTGTCGGGTCCTCTTCGGGCCAGAGCACGACGACGCGGCCTCCATACTCCTGGGGCACGTATTCTCTGTCCAAGCGCTGGTAGATTTCCCAGATGCCTTCGCGATATCCCCGGGGAGAGAGCTCCCCAGGATCGAGACCACCTTCGACCTCGGCCGTCGCACCACCTCCAAGCCTGGAAGCCAGCCGAACGAGCTCACGGGTCGCGATCCGGGTCTTTCGAAGAACATGAGCGAACCGCTTCACTGGCGACATGCCCTCCTGATGCGCGAAGAAGTCCCGCACCCGGCGAAACACATAAGTCTCGGTCTGGGGGTGCCACTGCACGAGCTCACCGAGGAAACGCATGCGTCGCCTCAGTCTCCGATAGCGCACGTTGGCGGCGGACGCCCCCACCAGAACCAGCGTGGAAACGGACTCACCCTCCGCCTCGAGCCGGCGCGCCATCTCGTAGGCGACCAGACCTCCATTGCACAGACCACCGAGTAGGTAGGGGCCGCGTGGGAGCAGGCTGCGGATGGCCCCGAGGTGCCGCTCGGCCATGGCTTCGTAGCTTCGGGGAATCTCCTGGCCGTCGAGACCGCAAGGAGGGAGCACGAAAAAGGGCTGATCCCGATCGAGTCGCCGGGCCAGCTCCAGGCAGTAGAAACCACCCGACAGGTAGTCTCCATGAAGAAAGAAGAATGGCGTCCGTGATCCGCCGGAGCGAAGGGAGACAACGGCTGGCTGTGGCTCCGTGGCATCCTGCACGATGGCGAATGCCAGGTGCTCGACGGTGGCGCCCTTCAGGAGGGTCGAGAGGGGGATCCGACGATGGAACAGCTCCTCGACGCGGCCCATCATGACGGCAGCGAGGAGCGAATCCCCTCCCAGCTCGAAGAAGTCGTCCTCGATGCCCACGGGTCGAATGGTGAGCAGGTCCTCCCAGAGTTGGGTGAGCTTCTGCTGAACGAGATTACGCGGCGGAACCCACTCCGTGGCGAGCCGCGGGCGCTCGCCACCCGGCGGAGGAAGCGCGGCCCGATCCACCTTCCCGTTCGGGCTGAGGGGCATCTGCTCCAGGGTCACGAATGACCTGGGGATCATGTGCTGCGGCAGGGTCTCCGCGAGCGTGCGCCGCAGCTCCGACGCCGTGGGACCCGGCTGCACGGCGGGAACGAGATAGGCAACCAGATGAGGATCGCTGTCTTCTTCGGCGCACGCGACGACCACACATTCCCTCACGCCACGGATGCCCGCGAGAGACGCTTCGACGTCCGCCAGCTCCACCCATTGCCCGCGCACCTTCACGCGGGCGTCGATTCGCCCGAGGTATTCGAGGCAGCCGTCCGGGCGAAGGCGCCCCAGATCGCCGGTTCGGTAGAGTCGCTCGCGAGAGTCGCTCGTCGCTGGTGAGAAGGCCCCCGCCGTGGCCTCGGGATCGTTCCAGTACCCCGGCGCCAGGTACGCGCTCCGCACCACGATCTCGCCTGCCTCCCCCACACCCGAGTCCTCCCCCCGTCCGTCCTTTACGAGGAAGGCCACGTCCTCCACCGGCCACCCGATGGGGACGACTCCTTCCGGAATGGCCATGGTGTGATCGAAGAAGTACTGGCAGACGAGACCGGTCTCCGTGGTGCCGAGACCCACCGCCACCACACAACCAGGACCGAAGTGCCGCTTGTACAGCTCGAGGTCGGCCCGGGAAGCGCGGTCGCCCTCCAGCCGGATCACGCGAACGGTGGGGAAGCGCCGCTCACCGTAAAGAAAGCTGCGGAAGATGGCAGGCACCGAATGGTAGATGGTGACGGCCTGTTCATCGATCCAATCGGCGAGCTCCCTCGGCGTCACCGCCCGCAGATCCAGCGGACACGAGCAGGCGCCATTGAGGAGGGCCACGAACACGCTGGAGACCGCGCCGCTGAAGCCGCAGGACTGGAGCAGGGAGAGGCGATCGTCCTCCGTGATGCGCAACGCGTTGGTGTACCGCATCACGTTGTGGAGGACGTTTCGGTGCGAGTCCATCACGCCCTTGGGGCGTCCGGTCGTGCCCGAGGTGTAGTAGACGTACGCCAGGTCGTCGGGCGCGATCGAAAGACCCGGATTGTGCGAGGCGGCTGAAGAGTCGATCGCCGAGACATCCAGGACGCGGGCCGAGCCCGCCCGCTCGGCCAGGGAGGGCCAATGCTCCCCGTCCGTCAGCACCAGCCGGGCCTGCAATTCCCGGATCAGCTCCCCGATGCGGGAGCCCGTCCAGGTGGGGTCCAACGGCACATAGAACTTGCCCGCCTTGAGGATACCCAGGATGGTGGCGATGGCCAGCACACCCTGCGGAAGCAGGAAGGTCACTGGCTCCGAGGCGGTGCCCCGCTGTGCCAGAATGGATGCCGCGATGCAGTTGGCCCGTCCGTTCAGGTCCGCGTACGACAGCTGGTCCTCGCCCGTGCGGATGGCGACTCGACCGGGGTGTCGGGCCGCGAAGGACTCGAAGCGGGCGGGGATGGACTGCTCGATCTCCCCGCGGCGAAACGGGACAAACCGCCGGTGGAGGCCAGGCCGGCGAGGCGGCGACGTCTGCCCCGAGGCGAGCGAGGGCTCGCTGACGCTGGAGTTCTCTTCTTCGTTCACGGAGATGGGCGGGTGGTGAGGGTACGCTGGCCCGCCCCCGACACCGTCGCGAGGGGAATCCGCCTTCGGGCCTCGGCGGTCCCGGAATCACACGCTCGGCGGCCAAGATGTGGCAGGCTTCAGCGTGGGGTCAAGCGCCGGGCCACACGCTCGACTCCCCTTCACGCCTGGCTCTTCCGCCTTCACTGGCGTCGCCAGACTCGGGAATCCTCATGAGGAGGCCTGCCGCGGCGCCCATTCGGCACCCTTCTTGCCCAAACCAAGAGGAGGTTGGACGTCTAACTTCCATCATTGCAATGCGTTGGCTCGGCCGATGGGCCGACGCTCCGGGGGATATGGGACAGGATTGCTCAATCCTGTCCCGGACTGCCCCGGAATGGTGGAAGCGGGTTCCTCCAGAGCCATCGTGAGAGCCTATGGAGGCGAAAGTCGCCAAGCTGAAGATAAAGCCCAAGCCCTTCCTCTTCCCGGAGTTCTGCAAGGGCTGCGGGCGATGCATCGAGTCCTGCCGCTTCGGGTGCATCACCGAGGGGAGGGAGATCAATCCCGAGACCGGCCTGATTCCCGTCGTCCTCGATCTGGAGAAGTGCACCGGGTGCGGTCTATGCGTCACCGCCTGTCCTGAACCCTTCGGCATGCATCTTCGAGCCCTGCACCTGGACGAGATCGAGAACGAGGAGCTGGAGGGCGTCCACGCCTTTCGCGAGGTAACGGAGCTCGTCGGCAAGACGGACTACGAGCTGCAGGACCCCTCCGAGCTCTTCGGGCCCCGGCGCACGGAAGCCCCCGAGCCCCAGCCCATCCCCGACCAGTGGCTTTCCCTGAGCCACGAGGCGCCCCTCGTCCTGAAGGGAACCTACGCCTCTGCGGTGGGGGCCATTCTGGCGGGTTGCCGCCATGTCTACGGGTACCCCATCACCCCTTCCACCGAGGGGGCCGAGCTCATGGCCAAGCTCCAACCGCTCATGGACGGGGTCTTCTTCCAGGCGGTCAGTGAGGTCGCCACGGTCAACATGATGTACGGAACCGGAGGCGCCGGGCTCCCCTGCATGACCTTCACCTCCTCCCCGGGCTTCAGCCTCATGCTGGAGGGAATCTCGTACATGGTGGGAGCGGAGGTGCCGGGTGTGTTCGTCAACATCATGCGGGGAGGGCCGGGACTGGGGAACATCGCGCCTGAACAGGCCGACATCAAGCTCGCCTGCCGGGGCTTGGGACATGGGAACAGCCACGCCATCGTCCTCACTCCCTCCACCCCCCAGGAGATGCTGGACCTCACCATGCTGGCCTTCGAGCTCACCTTCAAGTACCGGAATCCCGTCGTCATTCTGGGAGATGGCTACATGGGCCAGATGACCGGTCGGGTGAACCTGCCGGACAAGATGAAGAAGCCCGGCATTCCCGAGTGGGCGGTCTTCGGGGACCTGGAGCACCGGGGGAACCTCATCTGCTCGATCCATCTCTCCGAGGCGGACCTGGAGCGCCAGAACATCCATCTCAACCGCAAGTACGAGGAAATGGCGGCCGCCGAGCAGAGGGCGGACCTGTTCTTCACGGAGGACGCCGAGGTCCTGCTGGTGGCCGCGAACACGCCGTCTCGCATGGCCAAGGGAGCGGTACAGGAGCTCAGGAACCGGGGGGTCAGGGCGGGCCTCTTCCGTCCCATCACGGTCTGGCCCTTCCCCATCGACCTCCTGAGGCCCCTGCTGGAGCAAACCCGTCACATCGTCATGGTGGAAGCCAGCAACGGCCAGCTGGAGGACGAGCTCCGCCTGGCCCTCAGCAAGGCCGGCGCCCAGCCTCCAACCATCGATCACATTCGCCGTTTCGGTGGCATCCTGCCCCAGCAGCAGGACATCGTATCCCTGGTTCTCTCTCTGGAGGTTGTGTCGGCATGAGTGTGACCGCCTTCTACGACGTCTTCGAGCGACACGCCCACGGGGTGGGGCTCAAGGGACACGCCACCCACTACTGCGCCGGATGCGGCCACGGGCTGGTCCACAAGTACATGGCGGAGGCCATCGACGCGCTGGGAATCCAGGACCGGACCATCGCCATCTCCCCCGTGGGATGCAGCGTATTCCTCTACTACTACATGGACGTAGGCAACAGCCAGGCGGCCCACGGGCGCGCTCCGGTGGTGGGGCTGGGGCACAAGCTGGCCAACCCGGAGTCCGTGGTCATCAGCTACCAGGGGGACGGGGACCTGGCCTCCATCGGCCTGGCGGAGATCGTTCACACCGCCCAGGTCGGCCTCCCCATCACGGTGATCTTCGTCAACAACGCCATCTACGGGATGACGGGCGGGCAGATGGCACCCACCACCCTCATGGGGCAGAAGACCACCACCACTCCGGCGGGTCGCAACGACTTCCAGGGTCAGCCCTTCAGGGTGGCCGAGCTCATGGCCCAGCTGGATGGGCCCGTCTATGTGGAGCGGGTCGCCCTCTTCAACGCCAAGCAGAGGGAGAGGGCCAGGAAGGCCATCAAGAAGGCCATCCGGCTTCAGGTGGAAAACAAGGGCTTCGCGCTCGTGGAGGTCCTCGCCGAATGCCCCACCCACCTGAAGATGACGCCGCTCGAAGCGGAGAAGTGGGTGCAGGAGAACATGGTTCCCATCTTCCCGCTCGGCCTCAAGAAGGACACTTCGAAAGAGATCACCCCCGAGCGGGAGTTCAGGCCCTTCACTCCCACCTTCGAAGTGGAGAAGATCACGGAGCTCCTGACGTCCGGAGAGGGGGAGAGGCCGGGGCGATACGCCACGGAGTTCCCCGAGCATATCGCGGAGAGGGATGTTTCGCTCAAACTGGCCGGAGCCGGCGGGGACGGGGCTCAGACCGCGGCGCTGTTGTTGACCCGTATGGCCATCAACGAGGGACTCGACTCCACCCACATCCCCAGCTACGGACCCGAGTCCCGGGGAGGCACGTCCTACGCGGACGTCCACATCGCGCCGGACGAGGTCCTCTCCCCGGCGTCTCCGAACCCGAACATCCTCATCGCCTTCAACGCACCCAGCCTCGTGAAGTTCGGGCCCAACGTCGCGCCGGATGGAGTGATCCTCTATGACAGCTCGGTCATCGCGGATCCGCCCTCCATCAACGGCTCCATCAGGATGTACGGGGTCCCTTTCACGGAAATCGCCGTGTCCATTGGTCGTAGGGTAGTGAAGAACATCGTGGCCCTGGGAGCGCTCCAGGCCGTGACCGGGATCTTCCCGGAGGAGACGTTCCTGGCCGCCATTCGCCAGGCCCTGGCCCACAAGTGCGCCATGATCCCTATGAACGAGGAAGCCTTCGCGTGGGGACGGAAGGCCGTTGTGGAGGGGATGGACGCCTGAAGGGGATCTCGCTCAGGGCGTCGCCACCCGCCCCATTGCATGGTTCAACGAAAAGCTGGGGCGCAGGCGGGCGGGTTGGACTACCCATCCCTATATCCTGAATACCCCCACCCCCTCGAACTCCGCCGCCGCACGCAGGGAATCGTCCAGCGTGGCCAGAGGGATGCCGTGGCGCAGGGCAAGCTCCAGATAGGCCGCGTCGTAAGCACTCAACTCATGCGTGCGGGCCAGGTGGTGGGTAACGCCAAATGCCCGCCTTCCCTCCACCGGGTCCAGCACGATGGGAAGGGAGAGCAGGAGGTTGCGGAATTGGATGGCGTCTGCGGAGTCGATCCGTTGCCGCCGCTCCGCCACCAGCAGCCCGTTCGTCACCTCCAGTGGCCAGAGGGAAGCCACGACCGCCTCACTGTCCCGCAGCGCCTCCAGGACGCCCAACGGATAGTCGCCACCTTCGTCCTCGAAGCACCAGGCCAGTGCCACCGAGGCGTCCAAGACGAGGTTCACCGCCGTCGACCTTCCTCGATGAGGTCGTGGACGGAGATGTTCGAGCCGAGGCGTCTCCCCTCTCGAAACCGTCTGATCGCCTCCAGGGCTTCGTCCCTAGTCCGCTCGGGAGATCCCGGGGCGGGACCCAGGATGGCGATGTCCCGGCCGTGCCTGGTGATGGTGATCCGCTCGCCTGCCTCCACCCTCTTCAGAAGCTCCGCTAGGCGGGTCTTGGCTTCATAGGAGCCGATGCGGACCATGAGCCTTATCGAACAAGAGGATGATCAGACCAGTCTTAGACCAGTCTATATTCTCATGCGACCCGGTGCAAGCACCCTCTCCCAGCTCCCTGGAGAGCACCCCGCACGCAAGAGAGATTGAGCGGTGCCCCCTCAGCTCCCCGTCCGCGTATCCAGCGGCTTGTTCGGATCCTCGTACGGCCTCAGGTGCTCCTCCAGGAAGGTCCACGTCCGGTTCCACGAATCACGCTGCGCGGGCGAGTCCACCCGCTCCAGCGTCTCCCGATCCACCCGGCGGCTGAAGGAGTGTCCCACGCTGCGCCCCCACGGAGCCGGATCCACGTAAATCTTCGTTTCCGTGATGTCCGGCTTGGTGGCCTGCAGCTTGTAGACCAGCATCGACGCCTCCTCGAAGTTCACGTCCTCGTCGTTGGTGGAGATGTGTACCAGCAGCGGCGTCTCCAGCTTGTCCACCAGGTAGTAGGGAGAGCGTTCGATGTAGATGTCACGCTGCTCGAACGGCAGGCCCAGCACCCTCTGCTGTGTGGCATGGCCGCGCTGGTATCCCGGCCCCTTGAACGAGAGACGGAAGATGAGGTTGGTCACCGGCACGATGGCGGCCCCGGCCTTGAAGGGATGACCCTCCCGGGTCACGGAGTGAATGGTGATGAAACCGCCGTGGCTCCAGCCCATGACGCCGACGCGCTCCGGATCGACGTGAGGCAGATTCTCCACCATCCAGTCGTACGCGGTCATGACGTCATCGATCTCGTATCCCCCGTAGTCGATGGCTCGGTGATGCTCCTCGCCGTAGCCCGTGCTGCCCCGGTACTCGGGGGCGATGATGACGTAGCCGCGCTCCACCGCCTCGCGCACGAAGGGCCACATGGTCGCGCCCCAGTTGCCGTGCACGCCGCCGTGCACCCAGATCATGGCGGCGTGGCCCCGCGCGCCGCGCTTCTCCAGCGGCTGGTACACGTAGGCGGGGATGTCCATGTCCCCGATCCGGCTGCGGTACGTGACCTTCTGGAAATCCACCACGCCCTCGGTCACCGCGCGATAAATGCTGTCTGTGCGCGCCTTGCCCTCGATGTCCTCCTCGTAGTCGTCGATCGGATGATCTTCCCAGCGGTTGCTCACGTACAGCGCCCGTGCCCGTGCGCTGTCCATCGGCACGACCTGCTCCGGCCGGGTCCGCTGTTGCTGTTCTTGGGTACGCTGCTGGGCTGCAGCGTCGGCAGTGGTGACCAGGGCAAGCGCCAGAGCGCAGCCGCCGGCCAGACGCCACACATGGGTTCCGACAAAGCGATGGCCGTTCATGTCCCCCATCCTTCTGGTTGGATTGCTGGCATGGGAATGACGGTCAGGATCGGGGTCGGGCTCACCATAGTCAATGGATGGTGTCCCGCCCCGACGCCGTCCTCGAATCGTCGTAGGCCGAGGTCCTCCGCGAGGTCAGGCGGCCGAGCCTAGAAGATATGAAAGGGCTGGCCCGGCCTGATCGGCGTATCGTGGGTTAGCACGAGCCGATCGGGTTCGGTGCCAGAGCCACATGCGACGTAGAGGTCGCAACCGATAGGAGGGCCAGCCCCATGTCTTCAGGAATCATCTGGGTCGGAATGGATGTACACAAGGATTCGATCATGGTCGCGGTGCTGGAGGGGTATGCGAACCAACCCCAAGGAGTGGACCGAATCCCCAACGATCTTCGGCGACTGCGGCGGTACTTTGAGCGCTTGGGTAAGCGAGGCGAAGTACGAGCGTGTTACGAAGCCAGCGGTGCCGGTTATGTGCTCCACCGTGAGCTCACGGCCTGGGGCTATGGGTGTGAAGTGGTCGCACCGTCGATGACCCCCGTGCGTCCAGGAGAGCGGCGCAAGCACGATCGCCGAGATGCCCAGTACTTGGCCTGTCAGTACCGAGCTGGAGGGTTGACGACGATCCGGATCCCTTCGGCCACCGAGGAACGGGTTCTTGATCTGGTGCGATGTCGCCAGACCTTCCAGCGCGAGGTGCTACGATCCCGCCACTACATGACCAAGTTCCTCGACCGGCGAGGACTCACCTACCGCGAGAGCCGTCACTGGACCAAGAAACATCGCCGCTGGAGGCTGTCGGCTGTCTCGGCTGTTATCGAGGGATGGCCACTCTTGCATCCATGACACTTCTGACCGAAATCGGCGACTGGCATCGCTTCGAACGACCCGGGTAACTCATGGCCTACCTCGGACTCGTGCCCTCTGAACACTCCTCAGGAAATCGAGAACGTCGAGGATGGATTACCAAGGCGGGCAATAGTGTCGCCACATTTTGGTCCAAGCAGCCTGGCAATACGCCCACAGACCGTATGTCGGGCCGGTTCTAAGAAAGCGGCAAAACGGTCAGCCTCCAGAGGTCATCGCCCATGCCTGGAAGGCTCAGCACCGCCTCTATCGGCTCTTCCACCGTATCAGCCAACGCAAGCGATCCCAAATCGCCGCCGTAGCTGTGGCCAGGGAGTTGGTGGGCTTCCTGTGGGCCACCATGCGCCACTTTGAGCACATACACACCCAGGAGGTCCCAACCATAGCCTGACTCGATCCTTTTGCGGGGGCCCGGGCACGATAGGAGAACGCTCGAGACGGAGTATTCGGTACGGACTGCCACCTAACCCGAGACACTAGAACAGAGCCAGCTCCGGACGAATCTGACTTAGTGCCGCGCTGGGTTCCACGAGCCTAATCGGCGAATATCAGCAGGATCATCGTCGAAGACGCCCCGGGCCCCGTTGATCTGCTCAAATCCACTCTTTATCCGAGGTGTGCGAACGAGATCTGCCCCACTTGACGCCAGCCCTTTCAAATCACTCCGCCCGCAGCGCCTGCACCGGATCCACCCGCGTCGCCCTCCGCGCGGGAACCACACATGCCAGCAGGGCCACCCCCGCCAGAAAAAGGGGGGCCAGCAGGAAGGTCCCTGGATCCGTAGCGCTCACTTCGTAGAGCTGGGACGAGAGCAATCGGGTGAGCCCGAAGGCGCCTCCGACACCCAGAACGAGGCCCGCGCCGGCGAGAACCGAACCCTGGCGAAGCACCATCCCCAGCACGTTCCCTCCTTCGGCTCCCATAGCCATGCGGATGCCGATCTCCCGGTTGCGGGCGGCCACCGAATAGGACATGACCCCGTACGTTCCCACCGCCGCCAGAACCAGGGCGATCCCCGCGAACAGCCCCAGGAGCAACGTGACGAAGCGGGGCTGAGCCATGGTCCGGGCCACGTTGTTCTCCATGGTCTGAACATTGGCCAGGGGAAGAGTGTGGTCCAGCTCGGCCACCAGCCGACGAACGGTGGGGGTCAGCTGCAGGGGGTCCCGCGGTGTCCTGATGGCCACCCCCATGGTGCGGTAGGCGAAGATCCCCGCCCGGGCGACCTGGGGATTCAGGAAGAAGAGCTCGGTCCCGGGATCGTTGTTCACGCCGCCCTGTTTCACGTCCCCCACCACCCCGATGATCGTGAACCAGGGGTTGGAATCTCCGCAGCAGGGCCGGATTCGCCGTCCCAGAGGACTCAGACCCGGATAGAAGGTCCTCGCGAGCCTCTCGTTCACCAGCATCACCGGGTCCTCCCGTCCCAGATCCGCCAGCTCGAACCCACGCCCCTCCACAACCCCGATTCCCATGGTCGTCAGGTAGTCGGACTCCACCCCCGTCCAGTAATCCACGTTGTGCGCTGGACCGTCCGGTGTCTGTTCAACGCCCTCGAACTCCGTGTCGTTGGCGTTCACGTCCCGCAGAGGAGGAAGCCCTGACATGGCGGTGGCGTCGGTGACTCCCGGCAGGGCTCGGATCCGGTCCAGGAGCCCTCCGTAGAGGCCGCCCACGTCCTGAGGATCGGGGTAGGTCGTCTGGGGAAGCGAGAGCTCGAAGGTGAGAAGGTTGTCCGGATCGAACCCCAGGTCCACGTCCTAGAGTGCCGACAGGCTTCGGAGCATCAGTCCCGAGCCCGTGAGGAGGATGACGGCCAAAGCTGCCTCTCCGACCACCAGGAGCTTCCGAACGCGCAGTCCGGCGCCCCTCTCGGTGGTGCGGGCGCCTGCCTCCTTCAAAGCGCCGCCCACTCTGGCCAGACTCGTGTTCAGCAGGGGCGCGATGCCGAAGAGAAGGCCCGTGCCCACGGCGATGATTGCGGTGAAGGCCATCACCGTGCCATCCAGCTGAATGCCCTCCATCCTGGGCACTCCGTCGGGATTGACCGTCAGAAGCGCCCGCAGGACTCCGTAGCCTAGGGCCAGGCCCACCAGTCCCCCGCCGACGCCCAACGTTACCCCCTCGATCAGGAGTTGCCGCAGCAGCCGACCCCGCCCAGCCCCCACGGCCACCCGAACGGCCACCTCCTTCTGGCGAGACTCGGACCGCGCTAGCAGAAGGTTGGCCACGTTCGCACAGGCGATGAGGAGGACGAAGCCCACCGCACCCATGAGCAAGAGCATGGCGGGAGCCACGTCGCCCAGGAGGTCGTCCCGGAGGTCCGACGCGTGGAAGGGGTGAGACTCGGGAGAGGGCGCGTGGGTGTCCCCGTACTCCTCCTCCCACCGCACCTCGAGCCGGTCCAGATCCGCCTGGGCTCGCTCCAGGTTCGCTCCTTCCGAGAGCCGGGCGATGACGTTGAGGAAGTGATTCGCCCGACGGTTCTGGTGGTCCTCCGGATCGATGTTCAGGGGCCGCCAGACGTCAACCCGGGCATCTTCCACGTCGAAGTCTCGAGGCAGGATGCCCACCACCACGGATGGGGCACCGTTGACCCGAACGGCCTTGCCCACGATGCCGGGATCGCCACCGAAGGCACGCTCCCAGAGCCCGTGCGAGATCAGGACCACCGGCTCGGCACCTGGTAGATCCTCCTGCGCACTGTACGTACGCCCGATGACCGCCTGGACCCCCAGGGTCGTGAAGAGAGACCAACTCGCAACCGCCGAGTTGACCCGCAGAGGCTGGTCATAGGTCTCGATGGAGGCCGAGCCGGTCCGGTATCCACCCACGTCCTCGAAGACCTGATTCCACTCGCGGAGCTCGAAGAACTCCGGCGGAGAGACCCAGAAGCGGTGGAAGTCCATGGTGGGAAAGGCGCTGGTGACCGTCACCAGTCTCTGTGGCTCTGCGTACGGTAGCGGCTCCAGGAGGACGCCGTTCACGACGGAGAAGACGGCGGTGTTCGCTCCAATGCCCAGAGCCAGGGTAAGCACGGCCACCAGCGCGAAACCCGGTGCCCGGCGAAGTTGCCTGATGGCGTAGCGGACGTTCCGCGCCGCCTCGGCCCACCACTCTCTCCTCTGCATCCTCACGTCCCTCCTGCTCCCGATTTCCTCCAGGTCCGTCTTGACCCGTTCCAGGTCTCCAAAGCGTGCCAGCGCCGCGCGGCGGGCCTCTTCCTCAGGCATCCCGAGGCCCTGGTATTCCCGGATACGCATCTCCACGTGGAAGTCCAGCTCCTGCTCGACTTCAGCAGACACGGGCATCTTGAACACCCAGGCCACGATGCGCCGGCTCAGTCGAAACCACCCCGGTGCGATGATCTTCCGTGCCACTCTACCGGACTCCTGCCGCCGTTGTCCTCGCTATCCCAGCAGCACGGCCGACACCGCCGCCGAGAAGCGTGCCCAGGCCTCCACTTCTTCCCGGAGCGTCGTCTCGCCCCGAGGCGTCAGGTGGTAGAACTTGGCCCGGCGATCCAGCTCCGAGCGTCCCCACTCTGCCCTGAGCAGTCCTCGCTCCTCCATCCGGTACAACGCCGGGTAGAGGGATCCCTCCTCCACCTGGATCGCATCGTCCGTCCGCTCCTCCAGCCACCGGGCGATGGCGTATCCGTGGCGGGGCCCGTACGAGAGCGTCTTGAGCACGAGGGCCTCCAGGGTCCCGTGAAGAAGCGTATTTCGTTCCTTGCTCATATCGAGATCCGAGTTCTGTGCATACCCAGCTTTCTGGGTATGTCACGATAAGCCTGGATACCTAGACGGTCAAGGTATTTGTGCGGTGGGATCGGAGAACCTCGCCGGGGCGTCCCTGGCTGGAGAGGTCTCACGCTCCGGGCTTGGCCTGACTCCGCGCCAGGATACTCTCACTCTGACCCCGCGCCAGGATCTTCTCGGCCCGCGCCGGATTGAAGATCGAGCAGACGCAGAAGCGGGCCAGGGTGCGGCTGGCTTCCTGCGGGGTCCTCCGACCGCTTCGGACCCTCTCGATCATCTTGGCGGCGAGGCCAAAGGAGATCATTCCATGCCCGCACATGGTGCTGAGCTCCAGGACGCTCTTCGCGGGAAGACGATCGGTACGCCCCTGGAACTCAAGGGAGTACTCCACACTGTGACGGGTGATGTCGCACTCCTGGCAACACTCCGCCGCCCGGTCGGCCAGTGAGCTGACGTTGATGGAGATGCCCAGGTCCGCCTCCTTCAGCTCCTGGACGAAGGCCTTCATGGACTGATAGTCGTCGAACACGGCGGCGACGATCCCCCGTGCCTCGATCCCGTCGATCACCGCCTGAGCATGGGGAGAGGTATCGCGGCGCCAGTGTACGAGGGGGTTCAGGTCCACCTGCGGGCGGTACCAGCCGCCCTTCTTCGCGTCCCCGATATTGGCGGGGCGGTGCTTCAGAGCGCGGCGCAGGAACTCCTTCTCCCTCTCCACCGCATCGGCATCGTTGACGCCGCGAGCCGGCATGGCGAAGACGATGTAGTCCCCGGTCAGATCCTCGCGCCGTCCGAATCGGTGCAGCGAATGGGTCATGGGTCCGACACTCCCCTCTTCAGGTTCATCCTCCCGCCGACGACCGTTCCTAATGCGCAGGTCATCAGTGTCCCAAGCTACGCCTGAGCCGCGGCGGCCGGCCGGCCCAGGCCCAGGTTGGTCTTGGCCCTGAGCACCGGGAACCCGTGCTCCGGGAGGATCGTCTCCAGGTCGTTCCGCCCCTGCTCGTCGCAACGCCCCGCCACGCCTATGGACATCACCGTGTCGAGCTCTCTCGCCAGGCGGCCCAGCAGCGCGAGCAGCGAGCCCACCTCCGCGATCGGGACCTGAAACTCGATGATGGCGGACATCACCTTCTCGTCCAGCACCTCGGGATCCAGGAGCCCGCGGGCCCGATCGGAAATGAGGTCCGTGACCGGGTTGTTCTCCTCGAATTCCACCTGGGCCTCGGCCAGGGCCATCGTCACCCGCTGGATATCGCGGAACCGTGCCCCCAGCGACGGCCTCCCCAGCTCCACCACGAACCCCGCGCGCCCCCGGCCAAGGCGACCCGTCACGTCATTCGTCTTCACCTCCTCCGTTCCCCGGCCCAGGATCCCCGTGCTTTCGTGCGTCATCAGGACGTCGCTGAACACCCGCCGGACGACCCGCGGCCACTCCATCTCCTCCGGCGCGAGGGCGGACGTCGGGCACACATCGGGCTCGGGGTCGAAGCGCAGGTGGAAGAGCTCGACCGTGCGGCGGGCCAGGCGCACCAGAGTGGGGTTCAGGCGCTCCATGCTCATGCCGCGGTAGCACGTGTAGCACTCCACGCACTCGTCGCGGTCCACCACCGCCCGCCGGGTGGAGGGATCGATGGAGATCGCCTCCATGGGGCAGACCACCACGCAGTTCGCACATCCCACACAGCGCTTCGGATCGATCCTCATCCTTCACTCATCTCCCGGTATCCGCGCATCATCTCCCGGTATCCGTCCTTCATCAAGATCCGTCCATCATCTCCCCATCGGGGGATGGTTGCCCTCTCTCAGCCTCCCACCAGGGGCTCGATGAGCTCCATGACCGATACCGCTTCCACGCCGGTGAAATGGCGGATCTGCTGGCGGCACGAGAATCCAGGAGCCACCACGACCGTGTCCGGGTCCCGCCCGCGAATCGCGGGGAACAGCCTGCGCTCGCCCACCGCCCGAGAGACGTCGTAGTGCTCCCGCTCGTAGCCGAAGGATCCCGCCATGCCGCAGCAGCCGCCATCCACGTCGCTGACCGTGCAGCCCCGGATCCTCGATAGCAGTGCCATGGCCGGAGCGAGGCCCACCAGAGCCTTCTGGTGGCAGTGACCATGGAGAAGGATCTTCTTCGGACCGCCCGACCAGTCCGCCACCGGCCGGCTCGATGACGCCAGCGCCGACTCCGCCCACTCCTCGAAGGTCAGGCAGGCTGCGGACACCCGTTCGGCCTTCTCCTTCCACTCGCCCCGGAGGAGGAGCGGATGGTCATCACGCACCGCCGAGTAGCAGCCAGGCTCGCAGAATAGGATGGGGACTCCCGCCTCTGCGAGTGTAGACAGGGCGCGCACCACGGCTTCGGCCTGCCGTCGAGCCCGATTCAGGAACCCCTTGGAGATCAGAGGACGGCCGCAGCAGACCCGCGTCGGCACGACCACCTGGACCCCTAGCTTCTCCGCCAGCCGCACGGTGGCAATCCCCTGCCCCGGCTCATAAAAGTTGGTGAACGTATCGGGGAACACTGCCACCCTGGCCGGACCCCGCCCTTCGCCCTCCCCCGCGTCGGCACTCCCCTGCCCCGCCTGCCGTCCCCACCAAGCCGTGAAGGTGCGGCGGGAGAATTCGGGCAGCGTGCGACTCCGGTGGATGCCCAGCACTCTTTCATTAAGCCAGCGCGCCACCCCGTTTCGAAGCATCCAGTTCGATGCGGGAGCGAACCGGCTCCCCCAGGTCGCCACCCGCTCCCCCGACGCCAGCACCCGGGCCCGCAGAGGGGCCCCGTACTCCCGGTAGAAGCCGTGCAGGAACTCGCTCTTGAGGCGCGCCATGTCCACGCCGGTGGGACACTCGGACTTGCAGGCCTTGCATTCGAGGCACAGGTCCATCACCGGGTACAGCACCGGGTTGGCGAGTCCCAGAGGGCCCAGCTGCCCCGAGATGGCCAGCCGGAGCGCGCTGGCACGGCCGCGGGTTGTGTCAGACTCCTCCCGGGTGGCCATGAACGACGGGCACATCGTGCCGATGAGCGTCTTCCGGCACGCCCCGACTCCGCCGCACTGCTCCGCCGCCCGGGAGATCCCTCCGAAATCGGCGAAGTCGTAGACCGTCTGGAGCTCGTTCGTATGGTACCCGGTTCCGAACCTGAGACTCTCGGTCATGGGGCGAGGGTGGACGATCTTCCCGGGGTTGAAGAGGCCGTTCTCGTCGAAGGTCTCCTTGATCTGGCAGAAGGCGTCATAGAGGACCGGCCCGAACATCTTCCGCTGGTACGGCGAGCGGGCGAGTCCGTCCCCATGCTCGGCGGAGAAGGCCCCGCCGAACTCCAGCACCAGGTCAGAGATCTTCTCGGCGATCCCCTCGAACCTCGAGACGCCGTCCGCGGTCTTCAGGTTCACCGCCGGCCGGATGTGGAGCAGGCCCACCGAGGCGTGGGCGTAGAAGATCGCTCGGGTATCGTGCTCGTCGAGGATGTCCTGGAAGCGGTCCACATACTCGGCCAATCGGTCGGGGGCCACCGCCGTGTCCTCCACGAAGGAGATCGCCTTCGTGTCCCCGATCTCCGCCATGGAGAGGCCGAGGCCTGCCTGCCTGAGCTTCCAGATGCGAGCCTGAGCCGGAGCTTCGATGGCGCGGTGGACGCGCGTGGCCAGACGGCGTTCCTCCAGATCCGCCTGCAGCCGGTCGATTCGCTCGGGCAGTCCCTCCATGGACTCGCCCATGAACTCGACGATGAGGATCGCTCCCGGACTGCCCACGATGAAGTCGCGCAGGGGCTCGAACTCCGTCTTGCCCCGGGTCATGTCCAGGAGGTTGCGGTCCATCAGCTCCACCGCCGACGGATGGTGGCCCAGGATCACGGGGGTAGCCGTCATCGCGTCCCGCAGCTCCCGAAACTGGGCCACGCACAGGACCTTGGCCCTGGGCAGACCCACCAGCCGCAGCTTGGCCTCCAGCACGAGTCCCAGCGTGCCCTCCGAGCCCACCACCAGCTTGCACAGGTCGAACGGGCCGCCCCTGGATGGAACGAACTCGTCCAGGTTGTAGCCGCCTACCCTGCGCAGGATTCCGGGGTACCGGCGCTCGATCTCGCCGGCGTGCTCCTGGGCCAGGTGGCGCACCGAGCGGTAGCAGCGGCCTTCCAGGTCCTCCTGTCGACACTTGCGTTCGAGCTCGGCCGCGTCCAGCCCGCGCATCGTCACCACGCTGCCATCAGCGAGCAGAACCTCGAGCTCCAACACGTAGTCCACGGTGGAGCCGTATACGATGGATCGCGTGCCGGACGAGTTGTTGGCAATCATGCCTCCCAGCGTGGCCCGACTCGCCGTCGACAGGTCCAGGGGAAGCTGCAGTGCGTGCGGCAGGAGTCGGCTGTTGAGCTCGTCGAGGACGATGCCGGGCTCCACGCGGACCGTGGCCCTCTCCGGGTCGATCTCCAGGATCCGCCGCATGTATTTCGAGAAGTCCAGCACCACACCCGACCCCACCGACTGTCCACACTGGGACGTGCCCCCGCCCCGCGCCGTGATGGACACCCCCTGCTCGCGGCAAATTCGGACGGCCCGCGTGACGTCGGCGGCGGACCGCGGAATCACCACACCGGCCGGAATCACCTGATAGACACTGGCGTCGGTGGAGTAGACGGCCCGTGACGCCACATCGAAGCGCACCTCGCCCTTTATGGCCTCCTCCAGGGCTCGCTGGAGCGAGACCCTCGTATCTGTCTCGATCAGAGGCATGGTGGGTGCGCTGTTCATGTCGACCCTCTCCCTCACACCACGCCCATGGCCCACATCACCCAGACCGCGGCGAACGACGCGACGCCACCCACCAGGGTGACGCCTCCGAAACCCAGCAACGCTTCCCTGACCTCCAGCTCGCTGAGGGATGTGCACACCCAGAAGTAACTGGAGTTGACGTATTTGATGATTACCGATCCCGACGCGCCGGAGAGCATGGCAGCCTCGGGGGAAAGATTCAGGGCGCCCAGCATGGGCGCTACCAGAGAGGCGGCGGTGATCACGCCCACCGTGGTGGAGCCGGTGATCATGTTGCCGATCACACCGATCACGAACGGCAACAGGATGGAGGGGAGGGCGTGGGAGGCGAAGACGTCGGCGACGAAGCTCACCGCGGGAGTCCCTTTGAGGATCTCGCTGAGCGAGCCGCCCAGTCCGGTGACCACCAGGATCATCGCGGAGGTTTTCAGGCCATCCTTCACCCACTGATTCGTGGTGTCGGTCCGGTTCTCCCCGGAGCCCATGTTGCGGAGCGCGAGCCACAATCCGATGGTCAGAGCCACCACGGGCCAGCCGACGAAGCCGAGGATCTGTCGGAGCACGTGGTCCTCGTCCAGCGCCAGGCCAGCCACGCTCTGGGCACTGATCAGCGCCACCGGAACGACGATGGGAGCGTAGGAGCTCAGCGTGGACGGGAGCTGCTCGTCCTGGCCGAGCTCCAGGAACTGCGGTTCTCTGAACTCTTCGGACGGCGCCGTCTTGATGCGCGGGCCTGCGATGAACTGCCCCCACACCCACCCCGCCACCGCGCCTGTCAGACAGGCGATGGATCCGAAGATGATGACCCTGCCGATGTCGGCACCCACCAGAGCCGCCGCCGCAAGCGGCCCCGGCGTGGGTGGCACGATGGCATGGGTGAGCTGCAGCGCTCCCACCAGTCCGATGGACATCGTACCCATCCCGACTCCCATGACATGCGCGGCGGAGTGCACGAGGGGATTCAGGATCACGTAGGCCACGTCGGAGAAGATGGCGATCCCCAGAATGAACCCGGACAGGGTGAGCGCGAAGGGCATGCGCCGGGCACCCACCAGCCGAACCATGGACCGGGTGATGACCTGCACACCGCCGGTGTGCCGCAGCGCCTCGGCGATGATCGAGCCGAGGACGATCACGATGCCGATGGCGCCGAGGGTCTTTCCGAAGCCCTCCTCAAACGCCTGGATGAAGTTGTTTCGCTGGACGCCGGGCAGGACGCCGAACAGCAGGATGGGAAACAACAGGGCGAGAAAGACGTGCCACTTCCACCGGGCAATGAGGAACATCAGCAGAAGGACGCACCCCGCCAGGCCGATCAAGGCGATGACGACGCTGGTGGTGACCGCGGTGTTGGGATCCATGCCGATTCTCGGATCTGCGCCCGATCAGGCGGTTCGAGAGGATGCGAGATACTCCAGGGCCGCGCTCACGCCCCTCTTCGAATGCGGGACTCCGGCGAGACCCAGCCCCATCTCCACCCCACACAGGGTCCCGGCTAGCATGAGGTCGTTGAAGTCGCCCAGGTGGCCGATGCGGAACACCCGCCCCTTCACCTTGCCGAGGCCGGTGCCCAGCGACATGTCGAACCGGTTCAGAATCACCCGGCGGAGCTCGTCCGCGTCGTGCCCGTCCGGCAGCCACACGGCCGTCAGGCTGTCCGAGTGCTCCTCCGGGTCGAGACAGCACGTCTCCAGCCCCCACGCCCCGACGGCCCTGCGGGTGGCCTCGGCCAAGCGGTGGTGGCGAGCGAACACGTTCGCCAGGCCCTCTTCCAGGAGTAGGTCCAGAGCCACGTCCATTCCGTACAGAAGGTTGGTGGGCGGCGTGTACGGGAAGAAGCCCCGCTGGTTCATCTCCATCACCGGTCCCCAGTCCCAGTAGGACCTCCGCAGGCCTGCCGAGGCCGAAGCGGCCACGGCTTTGTCGCTGACGGCGTTGATCCCGAGCCCTGGCGGCAGCATGAGTCCCTTCTGCGATCCGCACACTGTCACGTCGACACCCCACTCCTCGTGGCGGTACTCCATCGAGCCCAGAGAGGAAACCGTGTCCATCATGAAGAGGGCGGGATGCCCCGCCGCGTCCATGGCCTCGCGGATCTGAGGAACCCGGCTCGCGACCCCCGTGGACGTCTCGTTGTGCACCACGAGGACCGCCTTGATCGCTCGGTCCAGGTCGTCTGTCAGCTTCGCCTCCACGGCCGAGGGATCGACTCCGTGGCGCCAGTCACCCTCCACCCACTCCACCTCCAGGCCCAGGCGGGTCGCCACGTTGCGCCACAGGGTGGCGAAGTGCCCGGTCTCGAACGCCAGCACCCGGTCGCCCGGCGACAGGGTGTTGACGAGGGCTGCCTCCCAGGCGCCGGTGCCGGACGATGGGAACAGGAGCACGGGCCCCGATGTCTGGACGACTCTCTTGAGGCGTTGGAGGACTCGCAGGGTCATCTCCGCGAACTCGGGACCCCGGTGGTCGATCGTGGGCTTCGCCATAGCCCGCAGAACTCTGTCGGGGACGTTGGAGGGACCCGGGATCTGCAGGAAATGTCTTCCGGGTTTCCAGGGCATCGAGTCGCTCATGCCTAACACCTTCAATCGTGCGTTTGCGGTGGGTGCCTCCGCCCGCCGGTCCGAATGCCCAGGAGCCTCTCCTGGGGATCGGGCCCCCTGCGACCGGGGTCACTGCGGCGACCAGGGTCCTGAAAGTAGGGAGGAGTGTCCTTTCCCACGAGGGCGGCGCCGGAGGCTGTGCGGCCAGCTCCTTCACCGTGCCGGGTTCCGTGGCGGTCTCGTCCTACTTGACAGAAACGAGCGAGTTCCGCGATTTTCCGGCCACTCGACGAGGTGTCGAGCAGAGTGGGCAGCGATCGTAGGGGAACATGTGGGGGGCCTTTCTCTGAAGGTCGCCCTTTTTTTCTGGCTCGCTGACCGCGATGCCCAGCGTGGGGGCGTTGACCGCGCGAGTCATGGAGTCGGACGGTACGGATCATCCGGACTCCGACAGTGACCAAACCATACGGAGTACGATGATGCGCACCAGAGGAACCGTGAAGTGGTTCAACCCCGACAAGGGCTTTGGCTTCATCACGCCTGAGGACAGCGGAAAGGACTGCTTCGTCCACCATTCCGCCATCCAGGCTGAGGGCTTCAAGACCTTGGAAGAGGGAGAGATCGTGGAGTTCGACATCACGGAGGGCCAGAAGGGGCCAGCCGCGGAGAACGTTGTCCGCATCTCCAAGCCCTAGGGTCAGAGCCCACGGCGAATTCGAGGGCCGCTCCGACCCTTCGGAGCGGCCCTTCCTTGCATATCGACCTCGCGGGGATGCCACGCGCCACCTCCGCGGTCACTCTTCTTCGCGAGAAGATGCATCCCCGTCCAGCCACCTCAACGGACACCATCATGCCCAAAGGGAGCCCGATGTCAGAAAGCCGAACGGCCCATCAGGAGGCCGAGGAATTCCACGACGATATCATATATCCCGCGACGATTCCCTTTCTGCTCGTCCACCTTTCGTGCTTCGCGGCGCTCTGGACCGGCGTGACCAGCGAGGCTCTGGTCCTGTGCCTGGCGCTCTACCTGGTCCGCATGTTCGGCGTCACGGCCGGCTATCACCGATACTTCTCGCACCGCTCGTTCCGGACCAGCCGTGTGGGCCAGTTTCTTCTGGCCCTCCTCTGCCAGACTTCGGCTCAGCGGGGGGTGCTGTGGTGGGCCGCCAAACACCGTCACCACCATCGGCACTCCGACACGGAGCTGGACGTGCACTCCCCTCGGCACCGCGGCTTCCTCTACTCGCACGTCGGATGGATCTTCGCCCGTCGGCATGAAGAGGCCGATTACGACTCGGTACCGGACCTGGCCCGCTATCCTGAGCTCGTCTGGCTGGACCGGCACCCCTACCTGGTGGCCGTGATCCTCGGCGTTCTCATCTGGCTCGCGATGGGTTGGACCGGTCTCGTGGTGGGGTTCCTGTGGAGCACGGTGCTCCTTTACCACGGCACTTTCATGATCAACTCCCTGGCCCACGTGCACGGCACGCAGCGGTACATCACGGGAGACGACTCCCGCAACAACTGGTGGCTCGCCCTCATCACCCTGGGCGAAGGATGGCACAACAACCATCACGCGTACCAGAGCGCGACCCGGCAGGGCTTTCGCTGGTGGGAGATCGACATCACCTACTACGTGCTCAAGGCCCTGAGCTGGACGGGGCTCCTCTGGGCCCTGCGGTCTCCCCCGGCAGAGCTCGTGCGGAACGAGCATCGCCTGGGGCGGAAGGCCGTGGAGAAGGCGGCGCGGCAGATCGTCGCCAGCTTCCCGGTGGATCGAATTGCCCGTCAGGTCCGGGAGGCATGGGCCAGCTCCCCCACCTTCGGCGACATCATGGAGATGGCCCGGACCGCCCGTTCACAGGCCGAGGAGAGGCTGGCGTCCGTCCACCTGCCGCAGCTGCCCGAGCTCCCCACCGTCGAGGACCTCAGGCGCCGCGCGCGCAAGATGTGGGCGAAGGTCCCTGCCCTTCCACTGGACGAGGTCGCGGATCGGGCCCACCGGGCGCTTCTCATGGCCGTCTCTGCCGAGGTCCTGAACGAGGCCCTGGAAGGTGGTCTCTGACGCGCTGGAAAGCGCGTATGAGGCCCGTTCGGCCGGGCTCATTTACCGTCACGTGGACCCGGCGTATGACGCTCTGCGGGATGATCCGCGCCATGCGGATCTGCTTTGGCGCATCGGGCTGTGGTCGGGCTGACCAACCCCATACCTCTGGATCCACCCCTCGAGCTGCAGACTGGTTTCCAGGTTGACCGCTGCACCCCCGAGGCCGCCGCCCCCTGCCCAGGGAGTCGTGAAACACCCATCCGCGTCATTCCTTCCTGCTACACCCCCGGCCACAGCAATCCGTGCAGAGCGCCGCTGAGCTTCCTATACTTGCGGGACGCCGACGCGCGTCAAGGCGCATCCCGAGCAAGGCGGACGTCCTGGGCGGGCGCCGCAGCCGCCCTGGTGGCGACGAGAGCGACCGGAGCCTGGAGCACCCGGGCCAGAAACACTTCGAGTAAGAGCGGACCGATCATGACACCGAACCGTTTGAACCGACTGGCCCTGCTCCTGGGGGTCACGACACTGATTTCCTGTAGCACTCAGCCCCAACCCGGCCCGGCACCGGAACCCGAGCCGCTCCTCACGCCTCAGTTCGCGGAGCCCCCGGTGCCATCCATCGAGCCCACATCGACCGGTTTCATCGAGGAATTCGGCACGATGTGGACGTTCGAGGCTCCACCGCTGGACCACTGGGAGGAGACCTACCGCTTTCGACCGGACCAGGCGTGGCTGGACCACGTTCGCCTGGCCTCCGTCCGGCTGCCCGGTTGCTCGTCCTCCTTCGTTTCCGAGAACGGGCTGGTGTTGACCAACCACCACTGCGCCCGAGGCTGCATCACCAGCACCTCGCCCCCCGACACCAGCTACCAGGAAACCGGCTTCGTGGCCGGCAGCCCTGAAGAGGAGAAGCAGTGCCGCGGCGTGTACGTGGACCAGCTACAGTCCATCGACGACGTGACCCAACGGATCCGGAGCGCGGTCACGGCCACGACGCCGGTGAGGCAGGTGGAACAGCGCGACTCGGTGATCGAGGTGATTCGGCAGGAGTGCACTCAATCCACCGGCCTCAACTGCCAGGTGGTGGGGTTCTACCGGGGCGGGATGTACTCGCTGTACCGATACAGGCGCTTCAACGACGTCCGCCTGGTCATGGCCCCTGAGGGCCAGGCCGCCTTCTTTGGCGGAGATCCCGACAACTTCACCTATCCGCGTTACGACATGGACGTCACGCTGCTGCGCGTCTACGAAGATGGCGCGCCGGCGCGGACCGACCACCACCTGGAGTGGAGCGCGAACGGAGCGGCGGAGGGCGAGGTCGTCTTCGTCACGGGGAATCCAGGCTCCACGGGGCGGCTCCTCACACTGGCCCAGATGGAGTACCTGCGGGATGTGCAGTATCCCGCTTCTCTCGCTGGATACGAGCGCAACCTCGACGTCCTCCGGCAGCTGGCGGAGCGGAGCGAGGAGGACCGGCGCCGCTACGAGAACCGCATCTTCAGCCTGGAGAACTCGCACAAGGCGACCAGCGGATACCTCGCCGGCCTGCGCGATCCCGACATCATGGCGCGCAAGAAGGCCTTCGAGCGAGACTTCCGAGGCCGTGTCGACAGCGATCCCGAGCTGCGCGCGAGATTCGGCGGGGCGTGGGACGCCATCGCTCGGGCGCAGCATGAGCTGGCCTCCATCGCGGCGCAGTCGCGTTACTACGGCTTCGCCGGATCCCAGCTGCTGAATCTGGCGGGAAGCCTCGTGCGACTCCCCGAGCAGGCGGCGCTCCCCGATTCGCTGCGCCTACCGCAGTACCGCGGCGAGGGCCTCGAGCGCTTCCGGGCGCAGGTGCTGCGCGACGCTTCCTTCGACCTGGATGCAGAGCAGCTTACCCTGACCGCGCAGCTCGAGTCGGCGCAGGCGGAGCTGCCGCCCAACGATCCGTTCCTCACGGCCGTCCTCGAAGGCCGCTCTCCGCAGGCCGCGGCGCGGGATCTGGTGACGGGCACCCGACTCACCGACCTCCAGGTTCGCCGGGCCCTGCTAGGAGGCGGCACACCCGCCGTGGACGCGTCCGACGACCCGATGATCGTGGTGGCAAGGAAGATCAACCCAATGGGGCTCGCGGTCGCCGGGCGAGCCGCCTCGGCCAGCGCCACCATCTCCGCCAACGCCGAGCTCGTCGGTCAGGCCATCTTCGCCGCGTATGGCAAGTCGCTCCCGCCCGACGCCACGTTCACCCTGCGGATCAGTGACGGGGTCGTGAAGCGCTATCCCATGAACGGGACCTACGCACCGTACAAGACCACGATGTACGGCCTGTTCGCCCGAGCCGCCGAGTTCGACTACGAGGCGCCGTGGACCCTCGCGCCACGGTGGAAGGAGCGCCGGGATCAGCTGGATCTCTCGACGCCGATCAACTTCGTCTCCACCAACGACATTATCGGCGGGAACTCGGGCAGCCCCGTCATCAACCGAAACGCTGAAGTCGTCGGCCTGGTGTTCGACGGGAACATCCAGATGCTGCCGAATCGCTTCATCTTCACGGACGAGGTGTCACGCACGGTGAGCGTGCACTCCGCCGGTATCATCGAGGCGCTGAGGAAGGTCTACGACGCGGGCTGGATCGCCGACGAGCTGCAGGGGGTGGGGCGGTAGATCGGATCCAAGCCAGCAAGTCACCATGATCGTCACCTGCGACTGGACCCTGCTCGAGTACTCCGGAAGCGGCTATCTGGTGTGGTGGACGGGCGGGCCTGATGGTACGACAGCCGGGCACGACGGCCGACGCCGGGTGGCGCGGCCCTTGCGGCGCTGCCGCTGCCATTATGGCCTGGCTCCCTGAGCCCGAACACGCTTCGCAGTGGCGACCCAGGCAAAGCACCTCCTCCGTCCTCCACCACCGGGAGCGGGCGCGATCGAGGAAGCGGGGCGACTCTGCGCGCGCCTTCGGGTGCTGGGGACGTTTCCGGCGTGGAGACGCGAAGCCCGCGGGTCGTGATCCGACGAGGATCTGTCGGCCGAAGCCTTGACGCTCTGCCGCGATGGAGGTAATCATCGGGCGCACGCTTGAGAGACAAGCGGTCCCGTCGTAGATGCGACGGCCACCGCGACCCCGTTTCGGTGATCGAATGAGCCACAGCCTCCTCCTTCCGGGCACGCTTCGACTTCTCGGGCTCCTTAGGGAGCTTGACGAGTGGGCCCTGCCCAGCGTTCGGACGAGGTAACAGAGACCGAAGACGAACCGCGAGGCGGCGGGCCTTCTCCCGAGGCCCGCCGCCTTTCTTCATGTACCTGACCGGGAAGACCACGATGGCCCGCATAACGGTTTTCGACACGACTCTCAGGGACGGGGAGCAATCCCCGGGCTCGAGCATGACCGCACCGGAGAAGCTCCGGCTCGCCCACGAGCTCGCTGCCCTGAGGGTCGACGTCCTCGAGGCCGGGTTCGCCGCGAGCTCCCCGGAGGATGCCGAATCCGTACGCGTGATCAGCCGCGAGGTGGACGGTCCGGTGATCACCGCGCTGGCGCGGGCGACCCGGGGCGACATCGAGGCAGCGGCCCAGGCGCTCGAGCCGGCGAAGAGGTCCCGCATCCACGTATTCATCGCGACCTCGGACATCCACTTGAGCCGAAAGCTCGGCATCACGCGAGAGGAGTGCGTGGCACAGGCGGCCGAAGCGGTCGAGATCGCGCGGGGCTACGTCGACGATGTCGAGTTCAGCGCCGAGGACGCGATGCGCACGGACCTGGACTTCCTGACCGAGGTCGTCGCCACGGCGGTGAAGGCGGGTGCGACGACGATCAACATCCCCGATACGGTCGGCTACGCGCTACCTGACGAGGTAGAGTACACCTTCAGGACTCTGGCGACCCGAGTCCCCGGGCTGTCGGACTGCGTGCTCAGCACGCACTGCCACAACGACCTCGGACTCGCGGTGGCGAACTCGATGGCCGCGATCGTGGGCGGTGCTCGTCAGGTCGAGTGCACGATCAACGGCATCGGAGAGCGCGCCGGCAATGCCGCTCTGGAAGAGTTGGTGATGGCGCTCCAGGTCCGGCGCGAGAGCCTGGGCCACGAAACGGGAATCCACCACGACCGGATCTACCGCACGAGCCGGCTGCTCTCCTACCTGACCGGCATCGAGCCGCAGCCCAATAAGGCGATCGTGGGTCGGAACGCCTTCGCGCACGAGGCGGGCATCCACCAGCACGGCATGATCAGCGATCGACGCACGTACGAGATCATGACGCCCGAGATGGTGGGCGCGCCGGGCACTGAGCTCGTGCTCGGGAAGCATTCGGGTCGCCACGGGCTGGAGGCGCGATACGCCGCGCTGGGGTACACGCTCACGAAGGAGGAGCTGAAGCGCGTCACTCACGACTTCAAGGAGCTCGCCGATCGCAAGAAGACCGTGCTGGACGAAGACCTCATCTCGATCCTACACCACGGCGTAATGGAGGACGTGCCGGAGCTCTACCGGCTCGCGTCGCTTGACGTACGCTGCGGCGGTGATGTGTCCGACGCGAGCGTGGAGATCAACGGGGAAGGCAAGTATCTGAGAGGGGATGGGTCGGGGGACGGACCGATCGCGGCCGCCTTCGCGGCGATGGAGTCGATCCTGGACTACAAGGTCGTCCTGGAGCGCTTCACGATTCGCGCGGCCACGCCGGGCCGTGACGCCCTCGGAGAGGTCACGATCGAAGCTCGTGTGAATGGGCACACGTTCATGGGTCGCGGGGCGCACACGGACGTGGTGCGCGCGTCCGCCGAGGCGTACCTGCACGCCGTCAACAAGGCCGCCGCCCCTCGCTCACGCGAGGCGAGCCACGTGGCCGCGACTTCCGATAGGTAGAGCGCTCAATGAGTGAGGTGCGGGTCGTTTTGCTTCCCGGGGACGGGGTGGGACCCGACGTCACGGGGGGCATGCAGCGGGTGCTCGAGGCGGTGGCGTCTCGGTACGGCCACGAACTGGTGATCGAGGAGCATCCGGTGGGGTGGACGGCGTGGGAGGTCCACGGGACGCCGCTGCCGCGGGAGACGCTCGAGGCATGCCGGAGAGGGCCAGCCGTCTTCCTCGGTGCGGTGGGAGACCCTCGTGCGGATGGCCTTTCGCTCGGGGATGGACCCGAGGCGGCGCTGCTGAGGCTCCGCTCCGAGCTCGGGTGCTTCGCCAACCTGAGGCCCGCGCGAGTGGACGAGGAACTGGTCGAGATGTCGGCGCTCAAGCCCGAGATAGCGGCGGGCTGTGATCTCGTCATCGTCCGGGAGCTGACCGGGGGGCTCTACTACGGGATGCCCCGTGGCCGCGAAGGCAGCCGAGCCGTGAACACGCTGGTGTACACCGAGGAAGAAGTCGCGCGGGTAGCCAAGGTCGCGTTCGAGCTGGCTCGCCGGCGTCGCGGACACGTCACATCGGTCGACAAGGCGAACGTTCTCGAGGTATCCCAACTCTGGCGATCCGTCGTCGACGAGGTCGCCAAGGAGTACCCGGACGTCACGCTCGAGCACATGTTGGTCGACCGGGCCGCGATGGAGCTCGTCACGTTCCCGAAACGCTTTGACGTGCTGCTCACAGAGAATCTGTTCGGCGATATTCTGAGTGACGAGGCTTCGGCGATGTGTGGGTCGCTCGGCCTCCTGGCATCCGCGAGCGTCGGTGGCGAGGTCGGCCTCTACGAGCCAGTCCATGGCTCAGCGCCCGACATCGCAGGGAAAGGCATGGCCAATCCGATCGCGGCCATACGGTCGGGGGCGCTGATGCTGTCGCACAGCTTCGGGCTCCACGAAGAAGCGGAGTCGATGGAGAACGCGGTCAGGCGGGTCCTGGCCGATGGCCTGAGGACGGCCGATCTGGCGAAAGACACCGACACCCCGGTGTCGACAGAAGAATTCGCGAACGCAGTCGCTGAGGCAGTGGAATGAGTGGAAATGGTAAGGGGTCCGGATCGAGGACGCTGCTCGACAAGATCTGGGAGCGCAGCCTCGTCAGATCGGGCAATGGTGAACCGGACTTGATGTACGTCGATCTGCACCTCCTTCACGAGGTCACGTCGCCGCAGGCCTTCGAGGGCCTGACTCTGGCAAGCCGTCCGGTCAGGCGACCCGACCTGACGTTCGCCACCGTGGATCACAACGTGCCGACCACGGACCGATCACTCCCCATCCTGGATCAGTTCGCCGCCAGACAGATGGAGATCCTGAGGCAGAACGCGGAGCGGTTCGGCATCCGTCTGCTCGACGTCAACGACCCGAGGCAGGGCATCGTGCACGTGATCGGACCCGAGCTTGGACTCACGAGGCCGGGGATGCTGATCGTCTGCGGTGACAGCCACACGTCGACGCACGGCGCGTTCGGGGCCCTCGCCTTCGGCATCGGGACGTCTGAGGTGGAGCACGTCCTGGCCACGCAGACCATTCCGCAGCGGCGTCCGCGCTCGATGGAACTCCGCGTCGAAGGGGCCCTACCCGAGGGCGTCACGGCCAAGGATCTGATCCTCTCCATCATTGGGAAGATCGGCGTGTCGGGCGGCGGTGGCCACGTCGTCGAGTACACGGGCGAGGCCATCCGAGCGCTCTCGATGGAGGAGCGCATGACGGTCTGCAACATGTCCATCGAGGCCGGGGCCCGTGCAGGCATGATCTCGCCGGACGAAACCACGTTCGATTATCTCCAAAACCGCGAGCTGGGGCCCTCCACCGAGGACTTCGATGCGGCGGTCGCCGAGTGGCGTGGCCTGGCGACGGAGCCGGGAGCCACGTTCGACCGCACGGTGACCGTAGACGTGAGCAGCATCGAGCCTCAGGTCACATGGGGCACCAACCCCGGTATGGTCGGTCCGATCTCTGGCAGCGTCCCCGATCCGGACAGCTTCGAGGACCCGGCTGCACGCGAAGGTGCGCAGCGGGCGCTCGAGTACATGGACCTCGAGCCCGGCACGCCGATCGAGTCGATCCGCATCGACCGGGTGTTCATCGGCTCCTGCACGAACGGGCGGATCGGCGATCTGCGCGAAGCGGCCGCCGCGGTCGAGGGCCATCGGGTCCACCCCGGCGTCCGCGCCATGGTCGTGCCGGGGTCGGGCACCGTGAAGCGTCAGGCGGAGGCTGAGGGGCTGGACCGCGTCTTCCGCGAGGCCGGCTTCGAATGGCGGGAGGCGGGGTGCTCGATGTGCCTCGGGATGAACCCAGACACCCTGAGTCCCGGTGAGCGCTGCGCGTCCACGTCGAACCGCAACTTCGAGGGCCGGCAGGGGCGGGGAGGGCGTACACACCTGGTGAGCCCTGCCATGGCGGCCGCCGCGGCCGTGTCCGGCCACTTCATCGATCCGAGGGAGCTGGCCTGATGGAGCCGTTCACGGTTCACACCGGCATCGTCGCGCCGCTCGACCGGGCCAACGTCGACACCGACCAGATCATCCCGAAGCAGTTCCTCAAGCGAGTCGAGCGCACAGGATACGGACAATACCTCTTCTGGGACTGGCGAATGACGTCTGACGGCGCGCCCGTGCCCAGCTTCGTGCTCAACCAGGAGCAGTACGACGGTGCTTCCATCCTGGTCACGCGCGAGAACTTCGGGTGCGGCTCGTCGCGCGAGCACGCGGCGTGGGCACTCCGTGGCTTTGGGATTCGTGCCGTCCTCGCCCCGAGCTTCGCGGACATCTTCCGTGAGAACGCCGACCAGAACGGCATCGCCGCCCTCGAGCTGTCCCCTTCGGACATTGGGACTCTTCTCGAGCGGGCCGGGAAGGAAGCTCCGCTCCGTCTCACGATCGATCTCGAGGTCGGGACCGTCGCGGACGAGGCCGACGTCGTCGCCCGCTTCACGATCGACGAGTTCCGGCGCACGTGCCTCATGAAGGGACTCGACCGCATCGCTCTCACGCTCCAGCATATCGACGAAATCAGCGCCTACGAGGGCAAGAGGTGGCCGGAGCTCGTCCACTGAGAGCTCGGTAAGCCGTGGGTGAGCTGGATTCGATCGTTCGGCGGAGGCCGCGCATGCTGCTGCGCCCGCTCGAGGGGTCGGACGGAGAGGAGTTCGCGGGTCTTCGGGGTCAGCCGTGCTGCCTGGGCGCCTTGGATGCCCGCACAAAGGCCGACCACCTCCTGAGTCTCGTCGATGCAGGCACGTATCAAGACGAGCTGGGTGCCTTCTTGAACGTGGCTACCGATCTCGCCCAGTCCTCACCCGATGACGTGTCGCCATTCGCCCCGCCGTTCACCAACTGGCAGTTCGCCCTGTTCGTGGGAGCGAGCGGCATGTGGCACTTCTTAGGAGGCTACTTCGATGAGTTCGGGGTCCCGACCGGCCTGCGAGGGGGAAACCGGGTCGGGGGTATGGGCCGACCGGTCCGCCGCACCGTGCAGCGACATCGGCCGCTCGGCTTTCTGCAGGAGGTGGCCGCATCGTATTTTCCACACGCGAGACAGGCCCCGTCCCACCGACCGATGTACGGAGGCGCCCCGTGAGCAAGAGATCCGTGTCCCGTCGTCGTTTCCTTCAGTCCGCGGGAGCAGCGGCCGTCTGGGTGCCGAGCTCGGTGAAGGGCTATTCCCCGAGCGAGATGAACGCGATGGCTCGAGACGGTCGCATGGAGGCAAACGTGTCCAAGTGGGACCTCGACACGCCGGCGCTCTGCGTCGACCTCGATGCCCTCGAGGCCAACCTGGTTACCATGCAGGAGTCGGTGTCCCGCAACGGCATCGCCAGTCGGCCCCACGCCAAGACGCATAAGTGTCCCGCGATCGCGCGGCTTCAGCTCGAGAGCGGCTCGGTGGGGATCTGCACCGCGAAGGTGGGCGAGGCCGAGGTGCTGCTCGAGCACGGCATCGATCGGGTCCTCATGACCACGGCCAACGTGACCCCAATGAAGATCGAGCGGGCGATGGGTCTGAGGAGGTGGTATCCCGGCTTCGTGCAGGCGACGGACACGCCGGAGAACGCGCGCGACCTGTCCGAGGCCGCTCGCGCCGCCGGGGTCACGGCCGACGTCGTGGTCGACGTCGATTCCGGAGGGCATCGGACCGGGATCCGTCCCGGACGGCCCGCGCTCGAATTGGCCCAGCTCGTGGACCGCCTGCCCGGGCTCCGGCTGCTCGGCATGCTCTGCTACGACGGCGGCTCTCAGCACGTCAAGGGATTCGAGCGTCGCAGGAGCCAGACACTCGAGCGCCTCGCCCCCGCGGCGGAGACGTTCGCGATGATGCAGCGGTCCGGGCTGAACACCGAGATCTTCAGCGGCGGAGGCACCGGCACCTACAACATCGACCACGAGACCCCCGGCTTCACCGACGTGCAGGTCGGCAGCTACGTCTTCATGGACGCGCAGTACCTGGCCGTCGGCGGGGCGACCAACGCCGAGGTCTACTCGGACTTCCAATCCTCCCTGACGATCCTGACCACGGTGCTGAACAGCCAGTACGAGGGCCGGGTCACGACCGACGCGGGCGCCAAGGCCTGCACCATCAACCAGCCCTGGCCCATCGTGAAGGGCGAGACGGGCATGAGCTACACGTCGGGCTCCGACGAGTTCGGGACACTCCTCTACGACGATCCCTCGCGCACCTACCGCGTGGGCGACAAGCTCGAGCTCATCGTCTCGCACTGCGACCCGACCGTGAACCTGTACGACCAGATATACGCGGTTCGGAAGGACCGGGTCGAAGCCGTGTGGCGAATCGCGGCGCGGGGAAGATCGACGTAGGCGGGTGGCGTCCGACCCTGCCGATCGCATCCTCACTGCCAGCGCAGGTAACCAGGGCGCACGCCTCGTCACCTGCGACCGCAACTTCCTCGAGTACTCCAGAGGAGGCCATCTGGCCGTCGTGGTCCGCTTCTGCTGGGGCCGCGCTGATTCCGCAGTTGGCCGTCGACAGTGCCCATCTCGCTTTCGCGAACGGTAGAGCGCTCACCACCTTGGCTGTGCCGGTGAGCGCGCCTTGGTGGCGGTCCGTTCGAGGCGCCTCCAAACCCTTGACCGCGGTAGAATCGATGAACTAGGCTCGCACGAGATGCACAGCCTGGCGGAACGTGCGAGCCCCGCCGGCCAGCTACCGCATCATACGCGAGACAGGGCATTGACCGGTGAAGATCTTTTGGAGTTACGCACGCCTCGATGATCAAGAGCCCGCGCGCAAGGTCTCGAAACTCCGAAAGGCATTCGAAACCTCGCTTTCGCAAACCGTGGGCAGGAAATGCGACGTTTATTATGACAAGCTGGCTTTGAAGTGGGGTGTGAAATGGCGAGACGGAATCGAAGAACTGGTCAAGAAGTCTGTGGGCTTTGTCGCGATCGTCAGA